>JALRCR010000548.1 GCA_023257255.1 Gammaproteobacteria bacterium
CGGGTAGGCGAGCATGGAGGTCAGGAAGCTTTCTTCTTCGGCGCGGCGACGGTCACCGGCTGTTCGCCGCGGATGGCCTCGGGCGTCACCGTGAACTTCGAGCCGGGCGCGGCTTCGGGCAGCGCGTACATCGTGTCGAGCAGCACGCCTTCGAGCACGGAGCGCAGTCCGCGGGCGCCGGTGCCGAGGGCCAGGGCCTTGTCGGCGGCGGCCTCGAGGGATTCGCGCGTGAACTCGAGGGACATGCCCGAGAGGGCGAAGAGCTTGCGATATTGCTTCGTCGCGGCGTTGCGCGGTTCGGTCAGGATGCGGATGAGCGCCTCGCGGTCGAGGGGCTCGAGGACGGAGATGACCGGCAGGCGGCCCACGAACTCCGGGATCATCCCGAAGGCGAACAGGTCCTCGGGCTGGAGGCCGGCGACGATCTGTTCGGCCGAGAGGGAAGGGGCGTCGTTGCGCGGAGGGACGAAGCCGAGGGATTTCGCGCCGCCGCGGCGGGC
>JALRCR010000549.1 GCA_023257255.1 Gammaproteobacteria bacterium
GAAGGGAGCCAGCGCCGGCTGGGCAGCAATGCGGCGGGTCAGCCGCAACGAGTCTGCCGCCACCTTGCGGTCTTCGGGCGTGCTCAGGTAGTTGGGCGCAATCGCGGGGGATTGGCGGAAATCGGGGCTGGTGATGTTGACCGAGCCGCGGCTGGTGGGGTTCAGGTTGCACACGCTGGCCGTGAACGCCGGGAAGGGATGCAAGGGCTCGCCAAAGGCATCCAGGCTCAGCGGCTGCACGTGGTACTCGATGTTGGGCCAGGCCTGCTCGGGTGAGCTGCGGGTGAAGGCACCCAGCTGCGAAGGGGCCATGCTCATGGGGCCGGTGCGCTTGAGCGCATACTCCAAGCCGATCATGGCCTTGCCCCACAGGCTGTTGGCCAGGGAGTTCAGCGTTTTCACGCCTTCGACTTTGAACACCGCGCGAATTTGCAAATGGTCTTGCAAATTGCCGCCCACCCCGGGCAAATCGATGACCGGGGGGATGCCATGCTGCTGCA
>JALRCR010000054.1 GCA_023257255.1 Gammaproteobacteria bacterium
GAAGCGATGGCCATGGGGCTGGCCGTGGTCGCGACGCCTGCTGCATGCACGGGGCTCGGCGCGAGCGCGCCGCCCTGTGCGCAGGCCACCGACGATGCCGCGCAGTTTGCCGCGCGCGTGGTGAACGCCCTGGCAGATCCCGCGGCGGCGGCGGGCCGCCACTACGTCGACATGCATCACCACTGGCCGCGCAACCTCGCGCGGCTGGCGGATTTGCTGGAGGTGGCGTGAGCACGCTGGCCTTGCCGCCAGCGCAGCCACAGCTCGCGAGCAACGCCGAGGCGCTGCGTCTGCTGGGCATGACCGCGCTGACGCTGCTGCTGTGGGCGCTTGCCTATCAGCCCACGCTGCTCGCGATGGTCCACGTCTGGCAAACCTCCGAGACCTACGCGCACGGTTTCCTGATCGCGCCGATCGCGGGCTATCTGCTCTATAGCCAGCGGGCGGCGCTGTGCGCGCAGCCAGTGGCCCGTGCGCCGCTGGCGCTGGCGGTGCTCCTGCTGATGGGGGCGCTGTGGACCGGGGCGACGCTCGCGGCGGTCAACGTGCTGGCCGAACTCGCGGCGGTCGGCATGCTGGTCGGGGCGCTGTGGTTTATGGTCGGCACGGCGTGGTTGCGGGTGGCCTGGTTTCCCTGCGCCTTCCTGCTGCTGGCGGTGCCGCTCGGCGACGGGCTGACGCCGCTGCTGATCTCACATACGGCAGATTTTGTGGTGACGGCGCTGCGGCTGGTCGGCGTGCCGGTGTTTCGCGAAGGCAGCTTTTTCGTCATTCCCAGCGGTAGCTGGTCGGTCGTCACCGGCTGCAGCGGCATGCGTTATCTGATGGCCACGCTGACCGTCGCCGCGCTCTTCGCTCACCTCAACTATCGCGCGGTATGGAAGCAGGGCTTGTTCCTGCTCCTCGCTCTCACCGTCGCACTGGTCGCGAACTGGTTCCGGGCCTTTGGCATCGTGATGATTGCCCACCTCTCCGACATGCGCCTCGCGCTGGGCGTCGACCACTACCTCTACGGCTGGGTGTTTTTCGGGATCATCATTTTTCTGCTGATGGCGATTGGCGGGCGTTGGCGCGATGAACTGCCGCCGCCGGCGACGGTCTGCCCGCCACTACACGGCGTGGCCCTGCGGCTGGGGGAGGGGCTGCTATTGCTCGCGCTTTTATGCGTTTGGCCGCTGGCTTTGCCGCTGGCGGCGCCGCTCGACGCCCAGCCCCTGCCGCCCTTGCGGCCCGCGCTGCCGGCGGCCGACTGGCACGCCGTCGCGCCGCCGTTTGGCGACTGGCGGCCGCATTTTGTGGGCACACCGCAGCTGCAGGCCGGGGCCGCCCGGCAGGGCGAGCAGTCCTGCGGCTGGCAGTTGGCCTGGTACCCCGGCCAGCGTCCGGGCGAAGAGTTGATCCACGCTGCGAGCCGGCTGGTGCAGGAAAAAGACGACCCCTGGCGGCTGCTGGCGCAAACGCTGCGCGACAGCGGCCTGCCGAGCGCACCTCGCGCGCGTGAAAGCCTGCTGAAGGCGCGCGACGGCGATCGCGTGGCGCTGGTCTGGCAGTGGTACTGGGTCGATGGCCAGTTCGTCACCGACGCGCTCGCCGTGCAATGGCTGGGCCTGCGCGCCCGCGTCAGCGGTCGCTCGAATGCCGGCGCGACGGTGCTGGTGTATGTGCCGCTGGCGGACGAATCCGCGCAGGTCGAGGCCAGCTCCCGGCTGCGTGCCTGCGCCGGTCCCTTGCTCGCCAGCTTCGCCACCGAATTTGCCGCCGCCACCTTGCCGCGAGGAGAACCCTGATGAAGGTGCTGCACGTTTTTGACCATTCGCTGCCCTTGCAGAGCGGCTATACGTTTCGCTCGCTGGCGATTTTGCGCGAGCAGCGCCGTCACGGCTGGCAGACGCTGCAGCTGACCTCGGGCAAGCAGGGCAAGTCCGGCGCGGACGCCGATTTCATCGACTCGCTGGTGTTTCATCGCACCGCGCCGCCGGGCGGCGTGATGGCCGAGCTGCCGCTGCTGGGGCAATGGGCGCAGGTGCAGGCACTGGAGCGTCGCATCGGCGAACTGATCCTGCGCCAACGGCCGGACCTCATCCACGCGCACTCCCCCGCGCTCAACGGCATCGCGGCGCTGCGCGCGGCGCGGCGCCATGGTGTGCCGGTGGTCTACGAGATCCGCGCCTTCTGGGAGGATGCCGCGGTTGACCATGGCACCAGCCATCCGCAGGGGCTGCGCTATCGCCTCGGCCGCGCGCTGGAGAATCACGTGGTGGCGGGGGTCGACGCGGTCTTCACCATTTGCGAAGGCTTGCGTGCCGATCTGATTGCTCGCGGGCATGCCGCTGCCCGCATCACGGTCATTCCCAACGCGGTCGACAGCCAGCAGTTCCCGTTTCAGGCGCCGCGCGATAGCGCGCTGGCCGCCAGGCTTGGACTGGGCACCCATCCGGTGCTGGGTTTTGTGGGCTCGTTCTATGCCTATGAAGGCCTGCTGGATCTGATTGAGGCGCTGCCTGCGGTGCTGGCGAAAGTGCCGGATCTGCGCGTGCTGCTGGTGGGCGGCGGACCGACCGAGGCCGCGGTCAAGGCAAGGGTGGCGGCATTGGGGCTCGGCGCGCAGGTGGTGCTGACCGGACGCGTGCCGCACGCCGAGGTCGACCGCTACGCGAGCCTGATCGACGTCTTCTGTTTTCCGCGCCGGCGGATGCGGCTGACCGAACTCGTCACGCCCCTGAAGCCGCTGGAGGCGATGGCACTGGGCAAGGTGGTGCTGGCTTCTGATGTGGGCGGTCATGGCGAACTGATTCGCCATGGCGTGACCGGCATGCTTTACGCCGCCGATGAGCCGGCGGCGCTGACCACCGCCATCGTGGCGCTGTTCGACGACCCGGACAGCTGGCCGGCGCTCGCCGTAGCCGGGCGACGTTTCGTCGAACATCACCGACGCTGGTCGGCCAGCGTCGCGCGCTATGTGCCGGTGTATACCCGGCTGCTCGGGCCGCAGATTCTCGGCCGCCTGCAGGTAAACGGGGTCGCGCGCCGTGCGTGATGTGATCATCACGCTGGTGGTGGTCGGCAGCCTGCCGTTCATCCTGCGCCGACCTTTTGTGGGCGTGGTGATGTGGACCTGGCTGGGGCTGATGAACCCGCATCGGCTGGCCTGGGGCTTTGCCACCCATCTGCCGTTTGCCTTCATGGTGCTGGCCGCCACCGTGCTCGGCATGCTGGTCTCGCGCGAGCGTTGGCGCTTGCCGGCGCGGCTGGAAGTGCTGCTGCTGGCGCTGTTTCTCCTGTGGATGGGATTAAGCACCACGCAAGCGCTGTTCCCGGATCCGGCCGCCGTGCAGTGGAGCAAGGTCTGGCGGGTCCAGCTCGGCATTCTGCTGACCCTGCTGCTCACCCGCAGCCGCGCGCAAATCGAAGCGCTGGTGTGGACGGCCGCGGTGTCGCTGGGTTTTTACGGCGTGAAAGGCGGGCTGTGGACTTTGCTCCACGGCGGGGTCAACCGCGTCTACGGGCCGCCCGGCGGCTTCATCGGCGGCAACAACGAAATTGGTCTCGCGCTGCTGATGACCGCGCCGCTGATCTGGTATCTGGCGCAGCAGGCCACGCGGCGCTGGGCGCGCTATGCGCTCTACGCCGCCGCGATGCTGACGCTGGTCGCGGTGATTGGCACGCATTCGCGCGGCGCTTTTCTGGGCCTGCTGGTGATGGGGCTGATGATGTTCATCAAGGCCCGCCAGCGGCTGCTGCCGGCAGTGCTGGCGCTGGTTTTTGCGCTGGGTTTGCCGTTGTTCGCGCCGCAGTCCTGGTTTGACCGCATGCACACTATCAGCAGCTACGAGGGCGACCGCTCGGCGATGGGCCGCATCGATTCCTGGGGCCATGCGGTGACGATTGCCGGCGACCGCCTGACCGGCGGTGGCTTTGAAGTACTGGTGTGGGGCAGCGCGCACGACGCGCACAGCATTTATTTTGAAGTGCTGGCCGAGCACGGCTATCCCGGACTGCTGCTGTTTTTGAGCCTCATCCTGCTGGCCTGGCGGCGCGCGAGCAGCATTCGACGGCGCTGCGCGCAGGACCCGACGCGCGCACGGGACGGTGAACTGGCCGCCATGCTGCAGGTGTCACTGGCGGGCTATCTGACGGCCGGGGCGTTTCTGGGTCTCGCCTACTTCGATTTCTTCTATCTGCTGCTGGCGTTGCTGCTGTGTCTGGACGCTCAGGTCCTGCCACTGGCGCGGACCTCCCGCGTGATTCCGCGCCGCGCCGCGCGTCCACTCCCGATTTCCAGCTGAAAGGCAGGTTGTGATGGCGTCTTATCTGGTGGTGAGCGAACTCTTTGCCCCGACCCATGGGGGCACTGCCGTGTGGTTTGCCGAGGTCTATGCGCGGCTCGGTGAACGCAACGACGTGATCACAGCGGCGGTGCCGGGCGCGGCGGCGGTGGATGCCCGGCATCCGGCGCGTATTCACCGCCTGCCGCTGACGCGGGTGGCGTGGCTGCGGCCGGAATCGCTGGGGCTGTATGCGCGGCTCTTCGGCAGCACCCTGTGGTGCGCGCTCCGCCGGCGCTATACCGCGATCCACGCGGGACGCGCGCTGCCGGAAGGACTGGTGGCCTGGCTGGCGGGGCGGCTGAGCGGGCATCGCGTCGTCGTTTATGCCCACGGCGAAGAGCTGACCGGCTCGGGACAGGGCGCGAAGTACCGGGTGATGCGCTGGGTGCTGCGGCATGCCGATCAGGTCATCGCGAACAGCGACCGCACGCGCGAGATCCTGCTCGCAATGGGCGTGCCGGCGGCGAACATTGCGGTGGTGTATCCAGGCGTCGACTGCAGCCGCTACTCACCCGCACCCTCGGACGCGCTACGGGCGCGCCTGGGGCTGGGGGCGGAGACGCGCATCGTGCTGTCTGTCGGTCGGCTGCAGCGGCGCAAGGGCTTTGCGGCCGTGCTTGCCGCCTTGCCGGCGCTACTCCTGCGCGGGCTTGACGTGCACTACGTGCTGGTCGGCAGCGGCGAGCAGGCGGCGGAATTGCACGCGCTGGCGGCGCGTCTCGGGCTGACCAACCGCTTCCATCTGCTGCCTGACGTGAGCAGCGCGGCGCTGCCCGATTGCTATCGCAGCTGCGAGGTTTTCGCCATGCCGAATATCGACGTCGATGGCGACACCGAAGGTTTCGGCATGGTGTTTCTGGAAGCCGCCGCTTGCGGGCGCCCGGCGCTGGCGGGTACCGCCGGCGGCACCGGGTCGGCGGTGCTCGATGGCGTCACCGGCCTGCGCGTGGACGGCACCGATCTGCAGGCGGTGGGCGCGGCGCTGGCGCGCCTGCTCGAGGACCAGCCCTTGGCGAGCGCGCTGGGCGAGGCCGCGCTGGCCCGGGTTCGCGCGCAGTTCGACTGGCCGCGGGTGGCCGAACAAACCGCGCGCCTGGCCGACGTGGCGCCGGCGTCAGGGACCTCGGTGTGGCAGCGATGAGCTACGCCGAACGACTAGTCACGGCGGTGCACCGCTATCGTTTCCGGCGCACGGTGCGCGCGGTGATCGAGACCGCCCCAGTGCCGCTCGATGGGGTGGGGCCGGTGTTGTTATCCATGGTCCAGCACAGCGACGTGCCGGCGGCGCTTCTGGCGATCAAGTCCCTGCTGCGTTTTGTGTCGGCCGGACAGCTGGTGGTGGTGGCCGACCCCAGCCTGACGGCCGCGGATCGGGCGGTGTTTCAACGCCATTTCCCTGAACTTGAGGTGCGCGAGGCCCACGAGTTTCGCCATCCCGATCTGCCTCAAGGGGGCTGCTGGGAGCGCCTCGCAGCAATCGCGCACTACACCCAGCACGACTACGTGATCCAGCTCGATGCCGATACCGTCGCGCTGGCGCCCTTGTCGGAAGTGAGCGCGGCGGTAGCCGCGGCGCGGCCGTTTACGCTGGGCACCAGCGACGACCAGCAGCCCGAGTCCTGCGCCCGCGTCGCCGCCACTGCCCGGGCCAGACTGGCTGGCACGCCGCATGTGCAACTGCTGGCAGAGTCGCTGCTCGATCGGGTCGAAGGGGCCGATCAGTTGCGCTATGTCCGGGGCTGCGCGGGCTTCGCCGGTTATCCGCGCGGATCCTTTAACCCGGAACGCCTGCGCGAGCTGTCGCGCCGCATGGCGCATCTGCTGGGCGCGCGCTGGCAGCAGTGGGGCACCGAGCAGTTCACCTCCAATCTGCTGCTGGCCAGCCTGCCGGATTTTCAG
Organism: Gammaproteobacteria bacterium; assembly: GCA_023257255.1. GTDB lineage: Bacteria > Pseudomonadota > Gammaproteobacteria. The sequence goes on from JALRCR010000054.1 coordinate 6,228, forward strand.
GTGCTCCCGCATCCGCGCTACTGCGAGCCGTCCAAGCGCACGGACGCCACCGTGTTTCTGCATTTCATCGGTTACGTGCGCCATACCAACGGGCTCTACACCCGGGTGGCGCGCGACACGCTGGCCAGCCTGCCCGGTGTGTCCTGAGCCTTAAGGAAGGCGGGCGCCGAGCAGCAGCCGGCGCGCGCGGGCGCTGACTTCCGGAAACGCGAGCTGCAGGCAAGCGCCATAGCAGAGGGCGCCCACCGCCACGCCGCCGCTCAGCGCGATGGGCAGCGGCAGCCCGTCCGCCCGCTGTTGCCATCCCCACACCGCGAGCACCATCACCGTGCTCGCCACCAGCGCCGGGCGCAGCGCCCGCCACAGCGCGCGCGGCGTGACCGGCATGACTTCTCGCGCCAGCCATAGTGCGCAGCCCAGTACCAGCGGTTCAATGACCAGCGCGGCCAGCGCCAGTCCGTTCACCCCGTGTGGCAGCGCCAGCGGCACGGCGACCGCGATCAGCAGCACCGTCACGAGATTGATCAACACCACGCGCCGCGGCCGACCCAGCGCGCCCAGCACCGGTTTGAGCAGGCTGACCAGCAGTTTGAACGGCATGGAAGCCGACAGCAGTGCGAGTGGTATCGCAGCCTCCTGCCAGGTCGGGCCCAGCACCAGCGCGACAAAGGCCGGCGCGATCGCCGCCAGTCCCAGCATCAGCGGGAATACCAGCAAGGCCGAGAGTTCGACCGCCCGCGTGAAATAGTGCACGGCCGCGCCGGTCTGGCCGCCCAGCCGCGCGAAGGCCGGAAACAGCACCGGATTCACCACCGGCATGGCCTTGGCGATCGGCAGCCACGCGAATTGCAGCGCCACGGCGTACAGGCCCAGCGCGTGCGCGCCGAGCTGCGGGCCGGCCATCAGGCTCGCCAGCTTGCCGGCCAGCAGGGTCAGCGCGGAAGACAGCACCATCAGCGCGCCGAAGCCAAGCAGGGCGTTGGCGTCCGGCCCCGGCCGCGGCCAGACGAACCACGGGTGCGCCAGCATCATCAGCACCGTCAGCAGCGTGCGACTGAGCAGGATGCCCGCGACCAGTGCCCAGATGCCAAAGCCGAGCAGCGCCAGCGTCAGGGTGGTGGCCGCCGCCAGCAACGAGGCGGCCAGTTCGATCTGCGCGCGGACTTTGAACTGCATCTCGCGGTCCATCAGCGCATTGGGAATTGCGCGCAGCGGCACCAGCAAAAAGAGGCCAGACAGCGCCCGGCATAGCGGCTCCAGCGCGGGCTCCGCGAACCACTGCGCCAGCCAGACGCCGCCGAAAAACCAGCCGACAAAGAGCGCCAGCGAGGCGACGAGAATCAGAAAAAACGCGCTTTCCAGCTGGCGTGGCGCGAGCCGCGGCGCTTGCACCAGCGCGCTGTCGAGGCCCAGCGCGCCCAGCATCAGGCTCATTTCCAGCGGGGCCTCGAGCATGGCGTTCAAGCCGTAATCGGCCGGACTGACCCAGCGCACCACCACCAGCGTCGCCAGCCAGCTCACCAGCTGCGCCGCGCTGCGGAGCGCGGCAATCCAGCGCACCCCGGCCAGCACGTGTTCGGCAAAGCGCGCGTTGGGCGCGTTCACGGCGCGTGCGCCCGCAGCAGCCCGGGCGGCACCGTCAGCCCGTCCATCCTCAGAAATTCAGCCAGACCGGCGAGCAGGGCGGCGGCGCGGGCCGGCGCCTCGCGCAGGCGGTCCTCCCGACATTCCGGATCCCGCCGCAGGTCGAACAGGCTGAGTTGCACCCCGTCCTGCAAGGGCTGCCAGACCAGCTTCCAGCCATCGTCGGTCAGCGCGCGGTCCTTGGCCGCGATGACCGCCGCGCGCCAGCAGGGTTTCACGCGCAGGGCAGGCGCGCCGCCGGTCGCCACTTCGAGCAGTTCGGTAATCGCGGGATAGCGCAGATGCGTCTCGCGCTGGCCTGGCAGCGTGGTCAACCAGAGTCCGGTTTCGGTGTAGACCGGCAGGCTGGGCTGCGGCGCGTCGTCCAGCCAGGGACGGAGCGAGCAGCCGTCCATCGTCGGCGCCGGCGGCAGCCCGAGCAGATCGAGCAGCGTGGGCGCGAGATCGATTGCGCGCACCGCCGCGTCGATTTTGCGGGGTGCCGCGGCGCGCGGGTCGGCGATCAGCAGCGGGATGCGGCTGGAGGTCTCGCCCAGCACCGAATTGCCCTGTCCCCAGCTGCCCTGCTCGAAGAAGTCCGTGCCGTGGTCGGCGTAGACCACGACCAGCGTGCGCGCGGCCAGCCCGCGGCGCTCAAGGCTGGCGAGTAGAGCGCCCACCGCGTGGTCGAACTGCGCCACGCAACCGTCGTAGAGGGCGAGGATTTGCGCCAGATCGAAGGCGTCCTTGCTTTCCGCCTGACGGCGCAGGATTTCTCCGGGATCGCTCACCCCGGCCAGCGCAAATTTTGACGGGCCGGCGTAGGCCGGATCGCTGCCGTGTAGATACCAGGGGTATTCCGGCGCAAAGGGCGGATGCGTGGTGGAGAAAAACACGTTCAGCAGAAACGGCTGCTCGTCCGCAGCCAGCGCGTCGAGCCGGGCTTCGGCGCGCTGGCTGAGGCGTGTGGTCGACGGCACGCCGCCCAGGAAGTGGATTTCCGGCAGCCAGCGCCGACCCCACTCACCGTCGGCAAACAGCGCCAGCAAGAGTCGCAGCGGCTTGGGTCCCTGACGCATCAGATAGCGCAGGTTCCACTGGTCGGGCGGCAGGTCGCAGGTCTGAAAACCGAAGTCGAACTTACCGAAATCGGCGCCGCACCAGTCGGAAATTGCCACCGTTTGATAACCCGCCGCGCCGAGCAGCGCCGGCAGCGCGGGTAAGTCAGCGGGCAGCGCGTCGCTGGTGGGAAAGTTGTCGCGCAGGCCATGCCGCTGCGGCCAGCAGCCGGTGAACAGCGACATCAGGCTGGGCGCGGTGCGCGCACAGGGCGTGTGGCACTGGGTGAAGGCGCTGGCCCGCGCGCGCAGCGCGTGCAGATGGGGCGTGAGCGCCGGGTGCTCGAAGACGCGGTCGGCGCGCAGGGTGTCGCAGCCAATCATGAGCAGATTGAGCGGGCCCTCGGCGGCGGGCGCGGGGCGTGCGACGCCCGGCCGCAGCGGCAGGCGCCCCAGCAGCGCGGCGGCCAGCGCGAGCCCGAGCAGCGAGGGGGAGGACGGCGTGCGCCACAGGCTGGGTGCGATCAGCCCGAGGCCAAGCAGCAGGCCGGCGCAGGCCAGCGCGCGCAGACGTCCGGGTGTCAGCAGACCCCACAGGCGATACAGGCGCTCGGGGCGATAGCTGAACGAGGCGACAATCAGGCCCGGCTTGTAGAGCAGACAGTGCAGGAAACGAAAGCCGCTCATCGCCGCGATTGCGAGCACGCCCGCGACGACGTGCGCCAGCACCCCGGGCGGCGCGGCGAACAGCGGCGCAGCGCCCGTCAGCAACAGGCTGCCGAGGCTCGCCATCGACCACAGCAGCAGCGCATTCCAGCCGGCCAGCCGGAGCAGCGCCAGCAGCAGGGTGGCGCGATGCGCGTGCAACTCCTCGCGCGCCAGACTGGGGCCGGCGCGGCCGTAGTGCGTGAGCCCCAGCGCGAGCAGACCAATACCGCCGACCGCGCCCAGGGTCGGCGGCACCAGCGCGGCGGGCATGCCGGGCGCGAGCAAGGCGGCGGCGACCATCACCAGCGCCGCCCAGCCCATCGGCAAGACCGCGCTCAGCGACACGGTGCGAATGCGGCGTCCAGTTGCCGGTCGCAGTCGGCCTCGATGGCGGCAAACCAGGCGTCCGGCGCGAAACCCGGCCAGCGTTCCAGCGCCGGCGGATCGTTAAACGCGGCCAGCGCGGCGAGTGCCGTTGGCGTTACCCGCTGACCGCAGGCGGCCAGCGCGTCCTGCATCACACCGGCCACATCGGCGACCAGTTGCTCGAAGCTGAACGAATAGTCGGCGTAGTGCTGGCCGTGGGCGAAGGACAGCCGCCAGATCAGGTAGTGCAGCGCGTAGGGCGACTGATGCCGCGAGGGCAGGAGGAAGGGGTACACCCGCGCCAGATCTCGCGCCCAGGGCAGCAGATAGAAATGATCATGCGCGGCGAACTCGGCCACGCTGGTCTGCGCGTTCACCGGCGTCTTGCCGATCATCGACAGCCACTGCTCGCGCGGCGAGCGATAAAGATGCAGCAGGCGCGCGCCGGGAAAGTGCTGACGCAGCCAGCGCAGGCGAAAATCCACCCGGTTGAACTGCAGCACCGGGCGCAGTTCGGTCACCGCGCAGAGCGCGCCGATGTAGGCTTCCAGCGCCGCGTCCCGGTCGCCGGTATCGAGGTAGAGATTGCGATAGGTCCAGTCCATGCGGTGCAGCGCGCGCAGGTCGCCAACCCGCGCGTAGTGCGCGCGATAGTCGCCGGCGCCGCGATGCGTGGGGTCGCTGGCCCGCCACGGACGGTCATCGCCATGCCGCTCGTTCAGCGGTTCGTAAAACGCCGCGAAGCCGGGCAGGGCGTTGAACAGCTGCCACAGAAAAGTCGAGCCGGTGCGAAAGCGTGCGGTGATGAAAATCGCGCCGCTGCCGGCCGGCGGCTGATGCCCGGAACGGGCCGGTACCCGCCATTGCGGCGGCACTGGCGCCAGCGGGACATCGCCGGCGGCGGAGAACCGCGCGTGCGCCACGTGCTCGCGGATGCGGCTGTCGACGGCTTCGCCGAAACGCCAGGCGCCCAACAGGCGATCGAGCAGCCAGCCGGTCATGCGGCCAGGCGCCGATGGGGCAGGCGGTGAACGTGCGGGAAGGTGCGGCGTTGAGTCACGGCCGCGAGCTTGGCGTAGCGCAGGCCGACCGCCCTTGCGCTCGCGCAAGCCGCAAAAAAATTCTGCGGCGTCGCGGCCTCTAGTTGACCTTCAGCACCACGGCCATCGCCGTATCGCCCGCCGCGCAGCCGTGAAAAAGGCCCCAGCCGCCGCCCAGCAGCACCAGTTCCTCGATCAGTTCGATGACCGAACGCAGGCCGGTAGGCGCCTGCGGGTGACCCCAGATCAGCGAGCAGCCGAAGTTGTTCATGCGCGCGAGATCGGCGCCGGTTTCGCGGGCAAAGAGCAGGTCGTTCACCGCGAAAGGATTGTGCGACTTGATCGCTGCCAGCGCCGGAATGCCGATGCCGGCGGCGGCCAGCGCGCGCTGCGCGGCCTCCAGCGGCGCCTGCGGCATCATGCCGCGGGCGGTGCGCGATTCGCCGAAACCGCGCAGTTCAATCCGGATCGCCGGATCCCTCGCCAGTTCGCGCGCCCGCGCGGCGGTGGTCACCACCAGCCCGGCATTGCCGTCGGCCGGATGCGTCTGTCCGCCGTAGGTGACGCTGCCCTCGGCCAGCACGGGCTTCAGGCGGGCGAGCCCGTCGGCGGTGCTGGGATGCACGCCTTCATCGCCCGAAATGTCGTGCAGGGTCTTGTTGAAGCGTTCGTTCGGCACCGGAAACGGCAGCGTCATATAGCGCTGCTGGAAGGTCCGTCCGCTGGCGTCGGGACGCAGCGCGTCTTCGTACTGGGCGTAGCGGCGCAGAACCAGTTCGTGCTGTTCGGCGGTGCTGATCCGCCACTGCGTCGCGCAGCGTTCGGCGGTTTCGACCATCGCGCACTGGGCGTAGGGGTCACGCGAGAAATTGGCCAGCACCCAGTCTTCGGTTTCTCCCGTGCCGCCGGGCGCGCGCGGATTGGGGTAGTAGATGTGCGGGCCGTTCGATACGCGATCCGCCGCCAGCGTCAGCACGCACTGCGCGGCCTCGGCGGCAACTTCACGCGCGGCGTGCGACAGCAGTCGCGCGCTGGTGGCGCAGGCCTGCATCACGGTGGGACCGGCGATGTGCGGCGCGCCCATTTCGCCGGTCAGCCACGGCAGTCCATAGAACGATCCGGATTGCGGGACGGTGATGCCAAGCGCGCCGTGGTCGAACTGCTCCAGCCCGATGCCGCGCGCCGCCAGCGCCTCGCGCGCGACGTGCGCGGCAAAGCGCAGGCTGTGCAGGTGCGCAAAGCTGCCCTGCCAGCGCACGAAGGGCGTGCACCACCAGGCGCCGTGGGGAATGACAGGATAAGACTGGCTCATGCGCGGGCGTCCTCGGCTGGGCGGAGCCGCGACTATAGCAGCGCCGCCGCGACCCGCCGCGCCTCAGGCCAGTTCGCGATAGAGCGCGAGCAGGGCGGCGCTGCTGGCCGCCAGACTGAAGTCTCTGGCGCAGCGCGCGTGGCCGGCAAGCCCTAAACGGCGGGCGGTGGCCGGCTCGTCGCGCAAGCGCACAAGATGCGCGTGCAACTGGTCGACGTCGCCGGGGGTAAACAGCAGCCCGTCCTCGTTCTCCTCGATCGCATCGGGCACCGAGCCGACGCGCGTCACCACGACGGGGATGGCCTGCGCCATGGCTTCCAGCATCGCCATCGGCAGCCCTTCGTTGTGCGAGGGCAGGCAGAAGACATCGGCCGCCTGCCACCAGCGATCCTTCTGCTCGCCGCTGACCGGCCCGGGCACCAGCACGTGCTCGGCGATGCCAAGGGAAGTTGCCAGCGCAAGCAGCGCCGCGCGACGTCCCGCTTCGGCCTCCATACCAAGCAGCACGAGGCGCACCGGCCGACAGTGGTCGAGTCGCGCCACGGCGCGAATGAGATCGTCCTGTGCCTTGCGCGCCTCGTAATTGGCGAAGCACACCACGGTGAACGCCTCGCGCTGCGCGGGTGTGCGGGGCGGGGCAAGCGCGACGCCGTTGGCGATGACGCTGACGCGCGACGGATCGCACCAGTCGCAGAGGAGCTGACGCCACCGCGGCCCCAGCGTCACCACCCGGTCGCAGCGCGCGAACACGGCCCGCGCCAGCGCTGCGCGCAGCGGATCGAGCGCGCCGAGAAAACGGTGGAATTCCGCGCCGTGAATATGCAGCACCACCCGCGCGCCGCAGGCTTTGGCGACCAGCACATCGACCGCGTTGCGCCAGAAACTGAACCACGAGCAGGTGTGGATGTGGACGACCGGACGGGTGGCGAGGCAGCGGCGCGCGAGCGTCGTCAACAGGCCGGCGTGCACGCGAAGGGCGCTGGCGAGCGAGCGTCCGGCGGCGGTCGTTTTCACCGTGTTGAGCAGGCTCAAGTCGCAGTCGCCGGCAAGTGCCCCGCACAGATTGGCCACCACTGAGGCCATGCCGCCGACCGGCGGCGGCAACGGGCCGAGCATCAGCACCTGCGGCTTCATGCCGCGCCGGCCGCCGCGCGGTAGAGCCCGGCGTAGGCGTCCAGCATGGTATCGAGCGAGTAGCGGCTGGTGGCGCGGGCGCGGGCCGCTGCGCCGAGGCGCGTGCGCAGCGCCGGGTCGCGGAGCAGTCGCCACAGCGCCGGGCCGGCGCCGGCCGGATCCTGGCCATCGTAGAGCAGCCCGGTGACGCCGTGCTCGACGAGTTCGGGATTACCGCCGGCGCGCCGCGCGACCACCGGCAGCGCGCAGGCCATGGCCTCCTGAATGGCGTTGCTCATTCCTTCCGACTGGCTGGGCAGCACGAACAAATCGGCAGCCTGCAGCCACTGCGGGACGCAGTCCTGCTGGCCCGCGAGCAGCACGCGCGCGCCCAGTCCGAGGGTGGCGATTTGGCGCTCGATCGCCGGCCGCAAGGCGCCATCACCCACGAACACCAGATGGAGCGGGCTGTCCGGGGCGCGCAGCAGTGGCGCAGCGGCGCTGAGCAGGCTGGCGTGGTCCTTGATCGGCGTGAAGCTCGCCACGGTTAGCGCAATGGTGGCGTCGAGCGGCAGACCCAGTTGGGCGCGTAGCGCGCGACGGTCCGCTAACGGCGCGAAGCGCGCGGTGTCGACGCCGTTGTGGAGCACCCGGAAGCGCTGGGCCGGAATCCGGGCCTGCCCGCCGTAGCGCTGTGCGGCGTCTTCGCAAACCGCGAGCAGGGCGTGGGTGTGGCGCGCGAGCAGGCGCGAGGCGAGCCGCCGTCGCCACGGCATGGGCGTGTTTTCGACGAAGCCGTGAAAGCTCCACACGACTCGTCCCGGCCGTCCGGCCAGCGCGTGCGCCAGCACGGTGTCGGGCCAGGTGTTCCAGTTGTGGCAGTGAATGATGTGCGGCTGCCAGTCGCGCAGGATGCGCGCCAGCCGGGCCGGCGTGCGGCGGTCGTGCGGTTGACGATCCAGCGTCCACACCGGCACCGCCGGGCGCAGGCGGTCGGCCATTTCGCCGCGCGCGTCCAGACACACCACGCCGTGTTCAAACTCGGGCGCGGACAGCGCGTTGAGCACGTTGATCACACCGTTTTCCAGACCGCCGCGCGGCAGACCGTGGACCACTTGCAACACCCGTAACGTCATGACGATGCCTTCCAGATTGAGGGTGCGGCGGGCGCCGCCAGATGACTGATGACCTGCCGCTCCTTGCCGGAGGGCAGCGGCGGAATGGCGGGCACCTCGTCGATCTCGATGCGGGTCGTGGCGCCGAGACGGGCGGCGAGCTGCTGCCGAATCTGCTCGCGCGATGCGACCTGCCAGCCGGCGCCGGTAACCAGTTGCACGCGGAATCGGTCCAGACTGAATTGCTCGCAGCGGAACTTGCGGATGCCCGGTACCGCACGCAGTTCGTAGATGAGGGCCAGCGCGTGCATCACGCGGCCGTCCGCAGTCCGCACGAAGTCGGTGCTGCGGCCGCTGACCTCGTCCAGCACTTCAAGCCCGCGACCGGCGGCATCGGGCGCCGCGGCGGCGCGTGCGAAATCGCCGGTGCGATAGCGAATGAAGGGTTGCGCCACAGAGGCCAGATTGGTCACCACCACTTCGCCGGTTGCGCCCGGCGCGACCGGGTCGCCGTCGGCGTCGAGTAGTTCAAGCATGATGTGCTCGCTCATCACCAGCAGCGCGCCGCCCGGCGCCTCGTGGGCCAGCAGGCCGCCGTCGCGACAGCCGTACTCGTTGGCGACCGGCACGCCGAACGCGGCCTCGATGCTGGCGCGCTGATCTGGCAGGAGGGGTTCACCGGTGGTGCAGATCACTTTCAGGCCGGGCAGGGGCTGCATCAGGCCGCGCGCCTGCAGGTGGTCGGCGAACAGCGCGAGGCTTGAGGCGTAGCCGTACAGCGAGGCCGGGCGCCAGCGGCGGAGCGTCAAGAGATACTCGTCCATGCGCGCCGGCGTCAGCTCGAAGGCGTTGAACAGCCGGTGATTCACCAGCCGGTCGCGCCATCGCTTCACCCAGTCAGCGCCGGAGAGTTCACGCGGCGCGCCCCACAGATAGGCTTCCCGGGCGCCGGGTTCAACACCCCACCAGCTGCGGGCGCGCAGGCGGCAGGCCGCATCGGCAGCCTGCCGCGCGCGGCCGAAGTGAAAGATCAGCGGCTCGCCGCTGGAACCGCCTGTGCTGTAGGCCTGAGCGCCGCCGGGTACCGCCGACCAGCGCATCAGGGCGCCGTGCTGGCGCGCGTCGTGGCGGGTCATGGGCGGCAGCGCCCGCAAGTCTTCGCGACCGACGCGGCCGGTGACGATGTCCCGCGCGAGCCCGGCCGCCCGCAGCCGCGCGCCGTGCCAGGGGCAATAGGCGAGCGCGCTGGCCAGCAGTCGATTGAGCGCCTGACGCTGGATTTCCAGCACCGCGTCCCGCGGCAGCCACTGGCTGGCGTTGAGGGCCTCGAGGCAGGCAAACGTGGGCCGCCCGAGCAGCGCTTCCTGCGCGCGCAGGACCAGTTTGGCGCGACCGGCGCCGCTCATGGCACCAGACTCACGCGGGTTTGCCGCAGCCACAGGCTGAGCGTCATCAACACCCAGGCCAGGGTGCCGAAGTAGGCCGGGTGGGCCTTCAGTTGCGGGCCCAGCAATTCCGCCCGGAACCCGCTGCGCAAGACCCCGAGCTGTTCCAGCCAGCGGAGTTCTTCGGCCGCATAGGCGCGTAGCGCGGGATGGCTGGCGAGCCAGTTGCCCACCGGCATGCCAAAGCCCTGCTTGGATTTATCCAGGCTGCCGGGTGGCAGAAAGCGCGCGAAAGTCCGGCGATAGAAAGGACGCAAACCGCGCAGGCCCACTTTGGCTGCGCTGGGTAACTGTGCGGCCAGCGCCACCACCGCCGGGTCGAGCATCGGGAAGCGGACCTTGATGCCGGCCAGCGCGCAGGTGCGCGTGACCTTGGGCAGGTCGTTGTCGGCCAGCGTCAGGCGCCAGTCGAGCCGCAACATGCGGTCCACGCCGTCGTGACCCGCGGCGGCGGCATAGCAGCGGCGCAGGTGATCGAGTGGCGCGGCCTGATCGACTTCGGCCAGCACGGCGGGGGCGAGGAAGCTGCCCGGACCGATCACTTCCAGCAGGTTCCAGCGCATCAGCCGCTCGGGCAGCGGCATGGCGACCTGTTTGACGAAACTCGCCGCCTTGCCCGAGAGCCCTGCGGCAACCGGCGCCATCACGCGTAGCCGGAACCACTCGGGCAGCCGGCGGTAGCGCTCGAACAGCAGCTGCCGCGCGTAACGCGCATTGCCACCGAACAGCTCGTCGCCGCCGTCGCCGGCCAGAATGGTGCTGTGACCGTGGTTGGCGGCCAGTCTGGCGCAGGCATAGGCCGGCACCGCCGAGGCGTTGCCAAAGGGCGCATCGAAGGCGCTGACGATGGCCGGCAGGTCGGCGATGACGTCTTCCGGACGCAGGTAATGCTCGAGATGGCGCACGCGGAAATGACGGGCTGCCGCCCGGGCAAAACGCATCTCATCGTAGCCTTCATCGTCAAAACCAATGGTGCAGGCGACGGTGCTGCCGGGCCGCAGTTCGCTGCACAGGCCGGTGACGGTGCTGCTGTCGAGTCCGCCGCTCAGAAAGCACGCCGGGCTGTCGGCGGGCAGGGCCTGCGCCACGGCCTGCCGCAGACGGGCGCGGAGCGCGCCGGCCAGTTCCGCCGCTGGCACCGGCGAGGTGGCCTCCAGCGGATAGGGCACCGCGTCCCAGCGCCCTTCCTGCCAGCGCAGGAAATGCCCCGGCGCCAGGCGGCGCATGCCGGTATAGCCCGCATCGGGCGCCGGCAGACAGTGGTAGTACAGCGCGTCGTACAGGCTTTGCAGGCGGAAGCGCTGTTGTACCAGCGGATGGTGCGCCAGCTGCGTGGCGCTGGTCGCGAAGGCAAGGCCTTCGGCATCGGCGACGTAGTAGAGGTTTTCGATCGCGAAGCGGTCGACCGCCAGCAAGGCCTGACGGCGCTGGGGGTCGAGAATGGCGAGGGCGAAGGCGCCACGTAACTGGCCCAGCGCGCTGCAGGGCGCGCCCAGCAGGCGTCGCAGCGGCAAGGCCTCGGTCAGGGTGCCACAGGCGGCCGCCAGCAGGCCGGCGTGATCGCGCTGACCAGGCCCCGTCTGCCGCAGGCTGAGCCAGGCCAGCGCCGCATGCTGCCCGCTGCTGCAGGGCGTGGTGGGGAAGGCCGGGTCCCAGTGCGCGTGCGGCCATTCGGTCCGCGCCAGATAGCCCGTCATGCTGTGACCTGCGTGCATAAGCCGGCATTACCTTGAGAGGGATGCCCGCATGCTGGACCGAAGGCGCCCGCCGATTCTTGAGCGGGCTGCGGGTAGTGGCCAGATCGCGCCGCTACGGCCCGGCGAGCAGGGCTTTCAGATGCACCACGGGAATGGCGTAGGCGATGGCGCTGGGGTCCTTGAGCACGCTTTCCTTTGCTGCCTTGACCAGCACGCTGTTGAGGATGGCCACAACCTCGCCATGGGCGAGTTCGTAGACCGGGCTGCCGCTGTTGCCCGGATAGGCGACGGCGTCGAGCTGGAAGACCTCGAAGGGATGGTTGAGGCGCTTCAACTGCGCGCTGCTGAGCGTGCGGGTGCCGGCCTGCGGAACGGCGAGCGGCACCACGCAGGAAATAATGCCGCGATGGGTCACCGGGTAGAGCCCCAGCACGGCGCCGATCGGGAAGCCGGTAAACGCCACGCCTTCGCCTTCTTGCGGCGGGCTGCCGGCAGCGAGCCGCAGAGGCGGGACCGGTGGCCCCTCAATCGCCAACAGCGCCAGATCATGAAACCGGTCTTCGCGCAGCAGGCGGGCCGGCCGGATTGTCGCCTGCTCGCCGCGCCCCACCAGCACCACCAGACGCCCTTTGGCCTCGCCCGCGCTGGCGTGCACCAC
>JALRCR010000055.1 GCA_023257255.1 Gammaproteobacteria bacterium
CCAGCCTACGCTCTTCTCGGGGCAATTCCCGCCCCTCACCCCGGCACTGGAAGCAGATGATTCCCCTCTGACCTGAGGGGCCGGCCCTCATTCGACCTGCCGCACGGGCAGGCCGGCGCGGGACCAGTCGCGGAAGCCGCCGACGTTGGCGGTGCGGAGGCCTTTCTCCGCCAGCGCGGCGGCGACGGTCTTGGAGCGGCCACCGCTGGCGCAGTACAAGAGGATCTGCTTGCCCTTGTTCTGCTCGAGGAAGGGCTTCCACTGCTTTTGGTCCCCATCGAGGTCGCTCTTCGGCAGCAGAGTCGCAGGGGCGGCCACGCCGGACGCCTTCCATTCGGGCGCCTCGCGGACATCAACGAGCACGGCCTTGCCCTCGGCGACGAGCTTGGCGGCGTCTTGAGGGGCGCCGAGACGTAAAGGTCTTGCGTCAGGTTAGTGGCCGGGGCCGTCAGACGAGTGCGCACGTCTGCTTCCTCGCCGTCGGCGGTGAAGCTGATGCAGTCCATCGGGCAGATATCGACGCAGGCATCGCACTCGATGCACAGCGGCGGCGCGAAGACGGTCTGCACGTCGCAGTTCAGGCAACGCTGCGCTTCTTCGAACGCGGTCTTGGCGTCGAAGCCAAGCTCCACTTCGATCTTGATGCTCTTCAGCGCGATTTCCGCTTTGGTCCACGGCACGACGTGGCGCAGCTCGCGGGAGATATCGTTGTCGTAGCTCCACTCGTGGATACCCATTTTCTGGGACACGAGGTTCACATGCGGCGGCGGACGCTCGGACAGCGCCTGCTGGCTCAGGTAGCGGTCGATGGAGATCGCCGCTTCGTGGCCATGGGCCACCGCCCAGATGATGTTCTTGGGACCAAACGCCGCGTCGCCACCGAAGAAGACGCTGGGAATGGTCGATTGCAGGGTCTTTTCGTCCAGCACGGGCAGGCCCCACTGGTCGAACTCAAGGCCCAGATCGCGCTCTATCCACGGGAAGGAGTTTTCCTGACCGATCGCCACCAGCACGTCGTCGCAAGGCACCAGTTCGTCCGGCTCGCCGGTCGGCACCAGGCTGCGCCGGCCGCGCTCGTCGTACACCGATTTGACCTTCTCGAAGGTCATGCCGGTCAGCTTGCCGTTCTCGTGGACGAAGGTTTTCGGCACGTAGTAATTGAGGAACGGGATGCCTTCGTGCATCGCGTCTTCTTTTTCCCAGGGCGAGGCTTTCATTTCTTCAAAGCCGGAACGCACGATGACTTTCACGTCTTCGCCGCCCAGACGCTTGGAGGAACGGCAGCAGTCCATGGCGGTGTTGCCACCACCCAGCACGATCACGCGCTTGCCGATTTTCTCGATGTGCCCGAAGGACACCGAGGACAACCAGTCGATGCCGATGTGGATGTTGGCGGCCGCTTCCTGACGGCCCGGAATCTCGAGGTCGCGGCCGCGCGGCGCGCCGCTGCCGACGAAGATGGCGTCATAGCCCTGGCCCAGCAGGTCGCCCAGCGAATCAATGCGCTGGCCCCCGCGGAATTCCACGCCAAGATTGAGAATGAAGCCGGTTTCTTCGTCGATGACTTCTTCCGGCAGGCGGAAGCGCGGCACCTGGGTGCGCATGAAGCCACCCGGCTTGGGGTCGCCGTCAAAGACGGTGACCGCGTAGCCCAGCGGGGCAAGGTCGCGCGCCACGGTGAGCGCCGCGGGGCCGGCACCGACACAGGCCACGCGTTTGCCGTTGCGGACGGCGGGCGCCACCGGCATGCGTTCGCTGACATCCCCCTTGTTGTCTGCCGCGACGCGTTTCAGGCGGCAGATGGCGACCGGTTCGGGCTTGTCGGCATTGGCTTCTTCCACGCGACCGCGCCGGCAGGCGGGTTCGCAGGGCCGGTCGCAGGTGCGGCCGAGAATGCCGGGGAAGACATTCGACTTCCAGTTGACCATGTAGGCGTCGGCGTAACGGCCGTCGCTGATCAGGCGAATGTATTCGGGAACAGGGGTATGAGCCGGGCAGGCCCACTGGCAGTCGACCACCTTATGGAAGTAGTCGGGATTCTTGATGTCAGTTTCGCGCAAAGCCTCTATCTCCTACAGACTTCGGTGTGTGTGCAATGCCCTGCGGCGCAGGCGCGACGCGGAGTGTAATTGACATACCAAACCGTATGGAAGGCGCAATTTCAGCAGACTTTTCTTGCCGCACTGCGCCAAAAAAATTGGCGCTTGCGGGGGGGGCGACCGGGCCTAGAATGCGGCATCCCCAATGCGAAGGAATTCACCATGGCGCTTCGTTCCATTCAGACCACCACCGGCACCGTGGCGCCGGGTGAACTGGGTCGCACGCTCGTCCACGAGCATGTGCTGGTCGGCTATCCGGGCTGGGAACTGGACGCCCGGGCGCCGCGCTTCAAACGGGCCGAAGCCATGGCTCGCGCGGTCGACCAGATGCATGAACTGCAGTCTCACGGGGTCGGCACCTTCCTCGATCCCTGCCCGATGGATCTCGGTCGCGATGCGGTGTTTCTGGCCGAACTTTCGCAAAAAAGCGGTATGCGGATCATTTGCGCGACCGGCATGTACTTTGAGGCCGAGGGCAATACCTACACGTTCCGTCATCTGCCGGTGGACGAAATCGTCGCGATTTACGTCAAGGAGATCGAAGAGGGCATCGGCGACACCGGCATCAAGGCCGGCGTCATCAAGATGGCCACCGGCGCGGACCAGGTCAGCGACTACGAGCGCAAGATGGTCACCGCCGCTGCGCGCGCCGCGAAGATCACCGGCGTGCCGCTGATTTCCCACACCCAGAACGCCACCTGCGGCCACGATCAGATCGACATCGTCACCGCCGAAGGCGTGCCGTCCGACCAACTGCTGGTCGGGCATTCCGATGGCACACCGGATTTCGACTATCAGAAATCGCTGGCCGATCGTGGCGCCTACGTGGGCTTCGATCGCTTTGGTATTTCCATGTTTCAGCCCGACGAAGTGCGGGTGGCCAACATCATGAAGCTGCGCGACGCCGGCCATCTGGAGCGGGTGATGATTTCTCACGACTCCATCGTCTGCTGGCTCGGACGCCCGGTGCCCTACGCCATGCAGTTCGAGAAGTTGCTGGAAATGCTGCCGGACTGGCGCTCCACGCACATCTTCAAAAAAATCCTGCCGCAGCTGCGTGAGCGCGGCATGAGCGAGCAGGAAATCGAGACCATTCTGGTCGACAACCCGCGGCGCTGGTTTACGCGCGGTCTGTCGGCCTGATCCCGACGGGCAAGAGGAATTTCTGACCATGAGTACGAAACGTATTTTCAACGACGACCAACTGCGCGAGATGGGGCGGCGCTCGCTCGACTGCGTGCTGGAACAAATCGACGCCGGCAATGCCGAGGAGGCCAAGCGCCTCGCGCAGCGGATGTACAACGAGTTCGTCGCCATGCATGACCTGTATCGCGACTGGATTACCGGCACGCTGAGTTCGGTGGGAAAGCGCTACGGTGACGTAGCGCTCGAAGAGGTGATGACCGAAGGGCTCGACTCGTGGTGGACGCCGATGGCGGAAAAAATCAACGCCGTGCCGGACGATTTCACGCGCAAGGTCAAGATGTTCGTCGCCGGCCTGCGCGGTCACCTGCAGCCGATGGATATTCGCGAGGACGACGAGAAAATCGAGATTCGCATGATGCCCTGCGGCAGCGGCGGGCGGCAGATTCAGGCCGGCAAGTACGAAGGCCCGAATGCGTTCCTGAAAGTCGCCACCCCGCAGCGCATGACCTACGGCCGGCCGGATGTGCCGGTCTACTGCACCCACGAAATTGCCATGGAGCGGTTGGACGCCATCCGCGACGGCCATCCGTTTGTGATCACCGAGCCGGCAGCCAAACTCGGTCGCGACTACTGCGTGCTGAAAATCTACAAGGATCCGAAGGACATCCCGGCGCATTACTACGAGCGCCTGGGGCTGACCAAACCTGCCGGCGACGCCTGAGGGCGGCGGCCTGCGCGGATGCTGAGCGGCAGCTGGCCGCGCCCGCTAGCGGTGAACGCAAGCGTGATCTGGGGCCGGCGACGCAGGCCCGGTCGTGGCTGGCGGAGCGACTGCGCGAGCTTCGATTAGACCGACTGACCGGTGCTGCGCCACGCGCGGGCCGCTCTGGTTGATGACCCATGCGAGCGCAGCCTTAGGCACAGGCATTCCGCCATTTTTACTCTGACCCCAAATTCATCAATTGAGACTTGGAGAGCTAGGTTGAAGCCGATTCAGATCCGCCAAATGGTCCATGCCAACATCTGTGTGCGCGACATGGAACGCACCGTGCCTTTTTACGAAATGCTCGGTTTCGAGAAATTTGCCGACCAGGTGTTCGAGGAGGGCGCCGGCGTGTGGCAGGGACTTGGTCTGGAGACCAATCGCCGGTTCCGGGCCGTGTTCATGAAGATTCCGGGTGAAAACCCCGTCCCGTTTCTGGACATCATCCAGTTTCTGGACCGGCCTGCCGTCGGCGAAGCCTATCGGTCGCTGGATAACGTCGGCATCTGTCGTTTGTGTTTCGAGGTGGCTGATATCGACAGCGTGGCGCAGCATCTGGCGGCGAACGGCGTCGAGTTCGTTGGCCCCGTTTCGCCCTACGAGACAGCCCCTGGGGTTCGGCCGTCCGGGGTTGAGGCCAGGTTTCTCTGCGTGAGAGATCCGGATGGCACGGTGATCGAATACGCGCAGTTCGCGCACGATGCGCTGGATGTCCTGCGGGAAGCGTGAGATCGGCAGGCGCATGAGGCGTCCGCGCTCCGGCGTGCTGCATGCAAGGCGCTCGAGTCAACCAAAGCCCGAACGCGCTTGCGCGAAGCCCGCTGGGTGACGGTATCTGGCGGGGTCCGCGAACCCCGCCAGACTTCACCCGGGCGGCCTAGCCGTCGGCGGTGATTTTGCCGACGATTTCAGCCAGGAGGGTGTCGCTCTCGGCGTTGGCAACCTGGCAGGTGCCGGCGTTCAGGTGACCGCCGCCGCCGTAGCTCAGGCACAGCTCGCCGATGTTGGTCTTCGAGGTGCGGTTGAGAATTGATTTGCCGATCGCGAACACCGTGTTCTGTTGCTTCACGCCCCACATCACGTGGATGGAGATATTGGTCTCCGGGAACAGCGCATAAATCATGAAGCGGTTGACCGCGTAGATGGTTTCTTCCTTGCGCAGGTCCAGCACCACCAGATTGCCGTGGACGGTCGCGCACTGCTTGATTTGCGCCTTGGCGGCTTCTTCATGCTCACGGAACAGCTTGATGCGTTCCTGTACCGAGGGCAGCGCGATGACTTCGCCGACGCTGTGGTTACGGCAGTGGTCGATCAGTTCCATCATCAGCTGGTAGTTGGAGATGGTGAACTCGCGGAAGCGGCCGAGGCCGGTGCGGGCGTCCATCAGGAAGTTCATCAGCACCCAGCCCTCTGGATTCAGGATTTCCTCGCGGCTGAACTGGGCCGAGTCGCCCTTGTCCACCGCGTCCATCATTTCGTTCCAGGCTGCGGGGAAGCGGCTGGCGCCGCCGTAATAGTCGTACACCACCCGCGCCGCCGACGGGGCGTCCGGGCTGATGATGTGGTTGTCGGCCTTCTGGTTGCGCAGGGTTTCGCTCAGGTGATGGTCAAACGCCAGGTGCACGCCCTGCACGTAGGGCAGGTTGGTGGTGATGTCCCGGTCGGTGATGTCGACCAGGCCGTCCTGCATGTCCTTGGGATGGACGAACTTGATGTCATCAATCAGGTCGAGTTCTTTCAGCAGGACCGCGCAGATCAGGCCGTCGAAATCGCTGCGGGTCACCAGTCTGAACTTTTGATTCGCCATCGGGGTAAGTCTCCATTGCCGGTAGAAAAAGGCCTCGTGCCTGTCCTGATGGCCTGCCGCTTAACAGGGCCAGTCATTGAGTTGAAGCGCACGCGTGCGTACGCGTTAAGCGGCCGGGGAGGCCGCCAGCTTTAGGCCTGAA
The DNA here is from genome assembly GCA_023257255.1 of Gammaproteobacteria bacterium. Classification (GTDB taxonomy): domain Bacteria; phylum Pseudomonadota; class Gammaproteobacteria. Next base: position 5,958 of record JALRCR010000055.1, read on the forward strand.
ACTCAGTTTGGCGGTGAATTCTTACGAACTGCAGGACAACATGGAGCAACCGGCGCGTTGCCGGGCCCATTCCGGCCGTTTGCCGGCGTAGTGCTCGCGTCCGGGCTGCTCGCTGTAGGGGTGGCGGAGCACGGCCAGGGTTTCCCGCACGCGGGCGTAGTCGCCGGCCTCGGCCAGATCGATGGCCTCCTGCGCCAGATAGTTCCGCAAGACATAGCAGGGATTGACCGCGTTCATGCGCGCGACGCGTTCGGTTTCCGGGCGCTCCTCTTGCAGCAGGCGGGCCCGCCATGCGGCCACCCAGGCCAGTACGTCGCCGCGCACGGCGTCCGTCACTTCGGCTGGCAGGTACCAGGCCTCGCCCAACGCGGCGAACACGGTTTCCGGGCTCGGCGCCGCATTGCCGCTCAGGGCGGCCAGTCGCCGGTGAAAAAGCGTGAAATCGGTCTCGGTCAGGCTCATCGCCCGGTACAGTCCGTCGACCAGTTCGTAGTCAACTTCCGGCTGAAAACTCGCCAGCCCCAGCTTGGCGGCCAGCATGCGCTGGCTTTCGGCTTCGTAAGTGCGGGGATAGGCGGCGAGCGCGGCCTCCAGCGCTGGCACGTCGGGCACCAGCGCATGCAGGGCGTTGGCCAGTTGCACCAGATTCCACCAGGCAATTTGCGGCTGGTTGCCGTAGCGATAGCGCTTCTCGCCGGCGTCGGTGGTGTTCGGCGTCCAGCCGGGGTCGAAGCCTTCCAGCCAGCCGTAGGGACCGTAGTCGATGGTCAGCCCCAGAATGCTCATGTTGTCGGTGTTCATCACCCCATGCACGAAGCCCACCCGCATCCAGTGGGCAATCATGCGCGCCGTACGCGCGGCAATTTCAGCCAGCCACACGAGGTAGGTCTCCGGCGAGGGCGCGCCGAGGGCGGGATAGTCGGTCCGAATGCTGTGCTCGACCTGCGCGCGCAGCAGGTCAATGTCACCCCGCGCGGCCGGCAGCTGGAAATTACCGAAACGGGTGAAGGAGGGCGCCACGCGGCACACCACCGCGCCCGGCTCGGGGCGCGGATGGCCGTCGTAGAACATATCCCGCACCACCGCTTCGCCGGTGCCGATAAGCGACAGCGCGCGGGTGGTCGGCACGCCCAGATGGTGCATCGCCTCGCTGCACAGAAACTCGCGCAGCGAGGAGCGCAGCACCGCGAGGCCGTCGGCCATGCGGGAATAGGGGGTCGCGCCGGCGCCTTTCAGCTGCAGCATCCAGCGCTGGCCGGCGTGGTTGACGGTCTCGCCGAGGTTAATCGCCCGGCCGTCGCCGAGTTGTCCCGCCCAGTTACCAAACTGATGCCCGCCGTAGCACATGGCGAAAGGATCCATCCCGGAGAGCAGGGCATTGCCGGCAAAGACCTGCAGAAACTCGGACGAAGCGCAGTCGGCGGCGCTCAAATCTAGCAGTTCGGCAACTTCGGCCGAGTGGGCAATCAGCACCGGCGCACTGACGGGCGTCGGCTTGACCCGGGAATAGGCCGCCGCTGCGACCTGCCGCCGGAAATTCTCCGCCACCGGATCGGCCGGCAGCCCGCGGGTATAGGCGTTGTCGAAGGCGAGGCCCGTGAGCGGCGCCAGACTCACGGCTTGGCCTTGACGTAGCCGTCCAGCGTGCCCGGCGCCAGATCGCCCGATTTGAACGCCACCAGCTGGCGCTGCGGGTTGAACACCAGATAGGTCGGCGTGCCGGTAAAAGCTTCGCCGGTGGCCGCTTCAAACATCTTGCCCATGGCGGCGCTGTCGGCAACCACGGTGGGATAGCTGAACGGTTTTTTCGCGACGTAGGCCTGCACGGCAGCGAGTTCCTCCGGGCCGTCCAGCGACAGGCCAAGGACTTCCGCCGTCTTGCCGGTGTGGGCGTCGTGGAAGGCAGAAACGATGGGGTACTGCTTGCGACAGACATTGCAGTAGGTGGTCCACATCATGACCACCGTGTAGTGGCCGGGCGTGATGTGCTCGGCCAAGGTCGAGGCCTTGCCCTCCAGCGTCGTCACCGCAACGCCAGCGGCCTGGGCAGCGCCCTGCGTCAGCCCCAGCAGACTCAGGCAAAAAAACAGCGCGCGCATCATACGAGCAACGCCCGCAGTTTCGCCGCGCCGTCGTCCAGACAGGTCTTGCCGTGGTCGATTTTCGAACCCATGCGGGCGAAGCCGTGGATCATGCCGGGATAACAGTGGTAGTTGACGGCCACGCCGGCCGCGCGGAGCTTGGCGGCATAGTCGGCGCCTTCGTCGCGCAGCGGGTCGAACTCCGCGGTCTGGATGATCGCCGGCGGCAGGTTCGCGTGGCTCGCGGCGCGGAGCGGCGAGGCCTGCGGGTTGGTGCGGTCGGCGGCCTGCGGCACATACCACTGGGTAAACATGTCCATTGCGCCGCGGGTCAGCAGATAGCCGGTGCCGTTCTGACGCATCGATGCGGTGTCGGCGGCAAAATCCACCGCCGGGTAGATTAAATGTTGCGCCCTCACCCAGTGTTCGCCCGCATCGCGCAAGGCCAGGCACACCAGCGTCGCCAGGCTGCCGCCGGCCGAGTCGCCGCCCACCGCCAGCCGATTGGCATCCAAGCCCAGCGCGCCGGCGCGTTCCCGGACCGCGCGGGTCGCGGCGAGGCAGTCGTCCAGCGCAGCCGGGAAGGGATGCTCCGGAGCCAGCCGGTAGTCGATTGCGATCACGCTGAAGCCGCCGGCCAGCGCCAGATGTCGGCACAGGTGATCATGGGTGTCCAGATCGCCCGCCGACCAGCCGCCGCCGTGGTAGTACACGAGGCCCGCACGACCGGCCGCGGGCGCCTCGCCCAGCGGCTCATACAGCCGGGCTGCAATGGCGCCTGCCGGTCCGGGCAGGGACAAGTCTTCAACACGGCCCAGCGGGCCCGGGTCGTAGCTGAAGTTGGGGGTGCCGGCCAGATAGGCCGTGCGCACGGCCAGCGCGTCGCCGGCGCCGAACGGCGCACCGGCCTTGGCCACGGCGTCGAGCAGGGCAGCGCATTGAGGATGCAGGGGCATCGGGATCTCCTTCAGCAACGGGGTGACCGCACCATAGCCGGGGCGGTCGGGATTGTCATGAGCACGTGCGCTAAGGGCTGGCTTCTGCCCGGCGTGCTTCGGGAAAACGGTCCATGCGGCGCAGTTCGGGGAAGCATTTCATAAAAATGCCGACCACGCCCAGCGTTGCCACGCCGCCCAGCACGACCGCCGGCACCAGCCCGAAGAGTCTCGCCGTGAGACCGGATTCAAACTCGCCAAGTTCATTGGACGAGCCGATAAAAATGGCGTTGACCGCGCTCACCCGGCCGCGAATGGCGTCCGGTGTTTCCAACTGCACCAGCATGTGCCGGATATAAATGCTGACCATGTCGCCGGCACCCAGACAGACCAGCGCCAGCAGCGAGAAGCGGAAATCGGTCGATGCGCCAAACGCGATCGTCGCCAGCCCGAACACCGCCACGCCGCCAAACATCCAGCGCCCGACGTGTCGGCCAATCGGGTAGACCGCCAGCAGCGCCGCCATCAGCACCGCGCCCAGACCCGGCGCTGCCCGCAGCACGCCGAGACCGGCGGGCCCCACGTGCAGGACATCGGCGGCGTAAATCGGCAGCAGGGCGGTGGCCCCGCCAAACAGCACGGCAAACAAATCGAGCGAGATGGCCCCCAGCACAATCCGCTGGCGGAAGACAAAACGCAGCCCGTCCAGCGTATCGCGCAGCTGCCAGGCGGCCCGCGCGCTGACGGCCATTGGGGTGATCGCCAGCACCAGCCCCATCGCGAGCAGCAAGAGCGCGGTCACGACGCTATAGACCACGTCGGCCCCGAGCAGGTACAGCAAGCCGCCAAGACCGGGCCCACCGACGGCGGCGGCCTGAAACAGCGTGCTGTTGATCGCCACCGCCGCCGGGAACAGCGCGGGCGGCACCAGCTTGGGCGTGATGGCCTGTCCGGTCGGCATCCAGAAGGCGCGGCCGGCGCCAAAAAAAGCCATCGCCAGATAGACCGCCCAGACTTGCGGCTGCCCGGACCACACCAGCCACAGCAAGACCCCGGCGCTGACGACTTCGCAGGCGTAGGCCGCGACCAGCACGAGGCGCCGGTCGGCGACGTCCGCAATCTGGCCCGCCGGCAGCACCAGCGTGACGAAAGGCAGGAACTGGGCAAGGCCGGCCAGACCCAGTGCCAGCGGGTCGCGGGTCATGGCGTAGAGCTGCCAGCCGGCGGCCACCGACAGCATCTGCCAGGCCAGCGTGGCGGCGAAGCGCGCGGCGGCGTAGCGGGCGAAGTCCGGGTGCCGCAGCGCCTCGCGCCACTGGCCCCGGTCGGCCGCGCTCACGGCTGGCTGCGAATGGCGTCGAGTAGCAGGTCGAGCGCGGCCTGCGTGTATTTCCACATATTGGGTTCGCGCTCGTCGCCGGCGTTTTCAATCAGCCGCGTGCGGCGCACCGGCCCGTCGACCACTAGCCAGCAGACGCCCGAGGGGATGCCGTAACGGGAACCAGTAGGTCCGGTGGTGCCGATTTCCGCCACCGACCAGGTCGCGCCCAGCTTCTCGCGGATGGCCACCGCACAGCGCGTGACGTAATCCTCGCTCAGCGGCAGCACGCCCTTGACGACCTCGTCGGGAATATCGAGCAGAATGCGCCGCGCCTCGCGCGTATAAATGACCCCGCCGCCAAGGAAATAGGCCGAGGCGCCGGGAATCGCCAGCAGCGCGGCAGAAATGAGCCCGCCCGCGGAAGACTCGGACACGGCCACCGTCTGTTCGCGGGATTTAAGTTCCGCCGCGACTTCGGCAGCAAGCGTGGATAGCATGGTCATCGGCGGGCTCCTGTGGGGCGTCGTGGGCGAAGATTCCGGAGAGTAAGTTGGAAAGCATCAATCCTCAAATGCGCGCCTGGCGCTGCCACGGCTTTGGCGACTATCACGCGCTGGCGGTGGAATCTCTGCCGGTCCCGCAAGCGGCCGCCGGCGAGGTGCGGGTGGCGGTGCGCGCGATCGCCCCGGGCTTTCCGGATATGTTGATGGTGCAGGGGCTTTATCAATTGAAGCCGCCGCTGCCGTTCACGCCCTGCGCGGATTTCAGCGGCGTGGTGGTGGAAGTCGGCGCGGGCGTCGCGCAGTTCAAGCCGGGCGATCGGGTGATGGGCGTGGTGCGCTTTGGCGCGGCGGCGGATTTTCTGACCGTGAAAGCCAGCGACCTGCTGCCGCTGCCGGCGCGTTTCGACTTTGCGAGCGGCGCGGCCTATCTCGTCGCCTACAAGACGGCCTATGTGGCGCTGGTCGTGCGCGGTGGACTGAAGGCCGGCGAAACCCTGCTGGTGCACGGCGCGGCCGGTGGCGTGGGTCTGGCCGCGGTGGAGCTGGGCAAACATCTCGGCGCGACGGTGATCGCGCTGGCGAGCAGCGCGGAGAAACGCGCGGTGGTCGCGGCGAAGGGCGCCGACCACGTGCTGGATGCGCGCGAGCCGCGATTTCGGGAGGCGGTCAAGGCGCTGACCGGCGGGCGGGGGGCAGACGTCATCTACGACCCGGTGGGCGCGGACGTCTTCGATGAATCCCTGCACTGCATCGCGGTGTTCGGGCGGCTGCTGGTGGTGGGCTTTGCCGCCGGGCGCATCCCGCAGCTGCCGGTCAATCTCGCGCTGCTCAAACAGATTTCGATCGTCGGCGTGCGCGCCGGCGAATACGGCCGACAGTTCCCGGCGGGCGGGCAGGCGGTCAATCAGGCGCTGGTGGCGCTGGCGGAAGCCGGGCACCTAATGCCACACATCCATCGCCACTACGGCTTTGACGACCTGGTGCGGGTGCTGGACAGCATCGCGGCGCGGGAAGTCATTGGCCGGGTGGTCATGCACTGGGAGGAGTAGCGTTCATGCGCATTGGAACCCTGATCCGCAACATGGGGCCGCAGTCGACACCGGGGCTGCTCAAAGCCTGCGCGGCCCGGGCCGAGACCGCCGGTCTCGACGACCTGTGGGTGGTCGATCACATCGCCATCCCGCCGGCGGAATCGGAAGGCTCGGACGGGCGCTACCTCGACCCGCTGGCGACGCTCAGTTTTCTGGCGGGCGTCACCAGCCGCATTGGCCTTGGGGTCACCGTGCTTATCGCGCCGTACCGCGCGCCGCTACCCACCGCCAAGTGGGTGGCGAGCGTGCAAGAGCTGGCCGAAGGCCGTCTGCAGCTGGGGCTGGGCGTTGGCTGGATGGCCGCCGAGTTTCGCGCGCTGGGCATCGACCGGCACAAACGCGGCGTGCTGACCGACGAGCTGCTGGCCTTCATGCACGAGTGCTTTGCCAACGACGTGGTGAGCCGTAACGGTCAGGAATTTCTGTTCAGGCCGCGCCCGGCGCGCCCGCCCTTCCTGCTGGGCGGCGCGGCCGAACACGCCTTCGCCCGGATCGTGCGCTACGGCGACGGCTGGATGCCGATGAAAGGCGATCCGGACTTCTTGCGCGAGCCCGTCCAGCAACTCACGGCGCTGATGCAGGCTGCCGGCAAGCCGCCGCCGCGTGTCATCCCCCTGACGGGCCTGCCGCTGGACGACCTGCCCAAAGCCCGCGAACAGCTCGCCGCGCTGGCCGAGGTCGGGGTGACCGGCGTGGTGCATGCAGGGCGCTACGCGGACGAGTCGGCCTTCGCGGCACAGGTCGAACAGCTGCAGGCACTTCGCTGAGCGCCTCATGAGTAAAGAGACGCCTGACGCTGACGGTCGGCGCGCAGCCGCCCGGGACCCGCTCCACGGGGTGACGCTGGCGATGGTGCTCGACTATCTCGTCAGGCGTTACGGCTGGGCAGCGATGGCGGAACGGATTCCGGTCCGCTGTTTTATGTTCGAGCCGTCGGCGAAGTCGAGCCTGACTTTCCTCCGACGTACGCCCTGGGCCCGGGCCCAGGTCGAAGCCTGGTATGTCGAGGACCGTCGGCGGATGCCCGCCGAGAATCCCTGGGCCGGCTGGTCGGCGAAACGACCCGAGCCCTAGGCCCTGCCCCTGGCGCGGTTGAGCGCAGGAGCCTCCGATCGCGTGCGCAACAATTTTCGGACTTTTTTCTCACTCGGTCGGCAAACTGTATTGCCTTGTCATACATCGGCCAGTACAACGCTTGATACGGATCAAGTGTTGCCCTTTCAGCGATGGACGGGACGCATGAAACGCAGAGCCGCGGTTCGCCGGGCTGCTGGTTTGCATGGCGAGGAAACACATCCGATGGACTGTTTTGCTACGGAGCGACCCGCGCGCGGGAAAAGTGCGGGCCGGAATGCGAGAGCCGTTTCTGCTTGAAACAGCGGTTCTAACGGGCGAACGCGCCTGCATTCAGGGTTTTTTGCTGCTGTAGCCCATCGCGATAACGCGGTCGCGCCCTGCTGCGCGCTCGCTTCTCCCCCTGTGCGCTCGCACGCCCTCGAATTGTCATCAGCCCTGCCGATCCCGCGAGCGATGCGTCGCCGCGTGCGGACGAGCGGGTCACCCCCGAACCCCACACCGGTCACGTCATTCCTCGGCACTGCGTGCCGCCGGCACGCGCCATGACAACCAGCGCCGCGCCGGTCCACGGACTGCGGCACGTGAAGAGGAAATGACATGTCCACCGTGCACGCGAAACTGTCCCGTTTGTTTTGGCCCACGTTCGCCCTGGCCGCCATGCTGGCCGCCGGTTCACTCAGCGCGCAGGCCGCGCTCTCGTCCTACACCTCGCAGGGCCGTAACCTCGTCCGGATGCAGTCCGGCACGGTCGACATCACCCTGACCGCCGACGGCAATCTGCTCGGCAGTTTGATGGCGGGCAACGCCAGTCTGGTCAACGATCTGGTCGCGGCCAGCGGCGGCTCGCTGAGCGCCGGCGACTTTGACGCCAACGGCAGCACCACCTGGCTAGGCGCCAAAGCCGTCATCAACTACCTCAACACCACGAACTACGCGGGCACCAATCAGTGGCGCCTGCCGACCATCACCGACACCGGCGTACCGGGCTGCGATTTCGGTTTTTCGGGTTCGGACTGTGGCTACAACGTTGCCGTCGGGTCTGGCGAGTTGGCGCGGCTCTATTACAACGATTTGGGACGCATCGCCGGCTTCGACACCATCGGGGCGCCGCAAAGCGGCTACGGCATTTTTGCCAACGATGGCGCGCAAACCACCAACGGGGCGGTCGGCCCGTTTACCAACGTGCGCTCGGACGCTTACTGGTCGGGCATTGAGTACGTGAACGACGCGGGCACGGCCTGGCTGTTTGGCACATCGGACGGCGTCCAGACCTTCGAACCCAAGGCAGGCAAATATTTCATGTGGGCAGTGACACCCGGCGAGATCACGCCCGTACCGGTGCCGGCCGCGCTGTGGCTGTTTGCGCCCGCCCTGTTGGGGCTCGTAAGCCGACGCCGGTCACCCGCTGCAAGCGCGGGTACCTAGTCGGGCCAAATAAGTGAATCGCCGCACCGACCACGGCGCGGCCGCCTTAAACAACACCGGATCGCCGACCGGGCCAGTGGCCCGGCGGGATCGCAGTGGACCAAGCAAAACCAGAATCGCCTAAGGGGTAACGACTATGGCACTAGAACTAAACGCGGGCACCAACCGGGTCGCCGCCGTCACGCAACTGGCGTCTACAGTCTCCACCGGCGTGGCCAAAATCGCGGTCGCGGCCATTGCCACCACGGTTTCTAACGGCAGCGCGGGCGCCGACGTCATTGTCGGCGGTGACGGTCGCGACATCGTTAACGCTGGCGCGGGCGACGACATCGTCGACGGCGGCGCTGGCGATGACGTGCTGAACGGCGGTGAGGGCAGCGACTGGCTGTTTGGCGGCGCGGGCAACGACACCATGAACGGCGGCGTGGGCACCGATATCCTCGACGGCGGCGCCGGCAACGACGTGCTGTTTGGCGGTGAGGGCATCGACGTGCTGAACGGCGGCGCCGGGAACGACTTCATCAGCGGCGGCAACGGTTCGGACCTGCTGCTGGGCGGCGCCGGCGACGACACGCTGGACGGTGGCGACGGCGACGATCTGATGCTGACCGGCCACTCGCTGAAGGGCGACCTGATGAGCGGCGGCGTGGTGAACAGCAGCGTGAAGTCCGACATCGATGCGTTGCTGGCGCTGATTGGCGACGGCACGACCGAAGTCAACCTCGCCGACATGCTGGGCTTCCTGCAGGACGACAGCACGGTCACCGAGCGCAATATGGCCTACGGCGGTCGCGGCCGCGACGTGATGCTGGGCGGCAAGGGCGTGGACTATCTCTACGGCCAGAGCGGCACCGACACCCTGATCGGCGGTGGCGGCAACGACTACCTTGACGGTGGGGTGGATAACGATCGCCTGCTCGGTGAAGCGGGTAACGATGTGCTCGTCGGCGGCGCTGGAACGGACGTGCTTGACGGCGGTGCCGATAACGACGGGCTCTACGGCCAGGACGGCGCCGACACGCTTATCGGCGGCAGTGGTAACGATTATCTCGACGGCGGCAACGACAACGACAGCCTCGACGGCGGTGAAGGCAATGACCGCCTGGTCGGCGGCAACGGCGACGACTCCCAGAGCGGCGGCAACGGCAACGACGTGCTGGACGGCGGCTGGGGCAGCGACATTCTTAATGCCGGCGCCGGGAACGACACCGTGTGGGCGGGCGCCGGCAACGATAACGTCGATGCCGGTGACGGCGACGACTACATCGATGGCGCCGACGGCGACGACAGCATCACCGCCGGCGCTGGCAACGACAGCGTGTTCAGCGGAAACGGCAACGACATCGTGGCCGGCGGCGACGGCAACGACTCGCTCAACGCCGGGGCCGGCAACGACACCGTCAACGGGGGCAACGGCAACGACCAGATCAGTGCGGGCGCCGGCTTTGACGAGGTCGACGCCGGTGCGGGTGACGACATCGTCGCGCAGATCTCGATGACCGCCGCCGAATTCGCCGCGGCTACCCCGCTCGCGGGTGAGGAACTGAAGAACCCGGCCGGTAATTTCGACGTCGCGCGCGGCGGGGCAGGCACCGACACGCTGCGCATTTATCTGTCGAGCGCCGACTTCCAGAACGCGGCGATTCGCAACGAAATCCAGACCTACGCCAACACCCTCGCCAACTACAACGACACCAACGGCGCGCTGTTCGAGTTGACCACCCTGGGCCTGAAAGCCGGTGGTTTCGAGCGCGTCGACCTGTTTGTGGACTACGCCGGCACCTCGATCAGCAACGGCGGGAGCGGTCCGGGCCCCAACCTGTTCACGACCGCTGTCGACTGGGTGGATTTCGATGTGGTGAAGGCTGGCACCTACACCGACGGCACGCAGTACGACGGCCTGGCCGGCAATGACAGCGTTTTCCTTGCCACGGATGCCGCCAAGGCGACCGCTTCCGGCTTTGCTCTGGGCAGTGAATTCCGTGCCGGTGACGGCGATGACCGCGTTTACGGTCGCGACCTCGACGACGTGATCAGCGGTGGCAACGGCATCGACCGGCTCTACGGGCAGGCGGGTAATGACGTCCTCCGCGGTGACGCTGGCGGCGACATTCTCGACGGCGGCGCCGGCGCTGACACCACCTACGGCGGCGCCGGTAACGACCTGATGATGGTCTCGGAAAGCGGCGACGTGTTTGATGGCGGCGCGGGCTACGACAAGGTCGCGGCGACCGAAGCGGCGGACGTGCTCAGCTTTGGCGCGACCTCGATTGTGGCGGTCGAGCAGATCGACCTCCTCGGCGGGGACGACAATCTGACGCTCGTGGGCGTGGCGGCCTCGCTGACCGTCACCGCCGGTGAAGGGAACGACAACGTGCTGGCCGGCGAAGGCGATGACCGCATCTGGGGCGGCAACGGCACCGACCTGCTGGCCGCCGCCGGTGGCAACGACCGCCTGTGGGGCGAAGCCGGCAACGACACCCTCGACGGTGGCATCGGCGACGACATGCTGAACGGTGACGCCGGCAACGACCTGCTGTCCGGCAATGACGGGGCCGACGTGCTCTCCGGCGGCGCGGGCAACGACCAGCTGCTGGGCGGCAGCGGCAGCGACCAGCTGGTGGGTGATGACGGTAACGATACGCTGGACGGCGGCGACGACGCCGACGTCCTGCTTGGCCAGAACGGCACCGACCTGCTGTCTGGCGGCGCCGGCAACGACGTGCTCGATGGGGCCAACGACGCCGACGTGCTCAATGGCAACGACGGCGACGACACCCTGCAGGGCGGCGCACAGGACGACAGCCTCAACGGCGACGCCAATAACGACCTGCTCTTCGGCGGCGACGGCAACGACCTCCTGAACGGCGGTGCGGATGACGACATGCTGTTCGGCGGCGTGGGTAATGACCAGCTGAACGGCGGTGACGGCATCGACATCCTGGCGGGTGAGAGCGGCGTCGACACCCTGAACGGTGGCAATGGCGACGACGTCCTGCTGTTCGACGCCGACCGCGGATTCACAAAAATCTCGAACTCCGACGTCTACGCCTACAACCGCGACGGCGACTTCACGGCCAGCACCGGGATCAAACTGAACGCGGACGGCGGCCTGTATCGCGGTAGCTTCGATACCTACATCGGAGGCAATGGCTACGACGTGCTGCTCGGCTCGGGCGGACACGATGTGGTGTTCCGCTTCGCGATGCTCGATAACGGTGTGCGTACGGGAGCGCTGACGACGGGGCTCGAGGCCTTCCAGATGGGCGCCGGCGACGACGTCGTCGACCTCACCGCCAAACTGGTCGGCCAATCCGATGCGGCAGAGAACTACTCGGTGTTTGGCGAGGCCGGGCGCGACGCGCTGTGGGCCAGCACCGGCGCCGACACCCTGGTTGGCGGTGACGACGGCGACTGGCTGTCGGGCGGTGCCGGCAACGATGTGATCTACGGCGGCAACCTGAGCGGCGGCGATACCAACGCAGCGGGCAGCGGCTGGACGGTCACGGGCATGGGCGCAGCGGTCTTTGCCGACATCCTCGATGGCGGTGCCGGCAACGACGCGCTCCTCGGCGGTGTCGGCAACGACCTGCTGGCCGGCGGCACGGGCACCGACAGCATGACCGGTGGCGCCGGTGCCGACACCTTCCTCTTCCGCAAAAATGCGGCGCCGGGCAACTGGGGCAGCGATACCGTGACGGACTTCAACTACCTGGACGGCGACCGCCTGTCGGCCTTTGACTGGGACAAGACCCAAATCTCGGTCTCTGACACCAGCGACGGGCTTGCGATCGACTTCCAGTTGGGCGGCACGATTACGCTCGCCGGCGTCACCACCAGCGACCTGAC
>JALRCR010000056.1 GCA_023257255.1 Gammaproteobacteria bacterium
CTTCACGATGGGCTCTGGCGAGAGCAGCGACGCTTACGATGAGCGTCCGGCACGCGAGGTGCGGATCGCCAAGTTTGCGATTAGCACCCATGAAGTAACCGCAGACGAATACGCCCGCTTTGCAGGCGGCAATGCAAAGCGACTGCCGGGCCCGAACATGCCCGCCACCTTCGTGTCCTGGGACAACGCGCTGGCCTACACCCGCTGGCTGTCGCGCCAGACCGGCCAGCAGTACCGACTGCCGAGCGAGGCCGAATGGGAATATGCCGCCCGCGCCGGCACCGTCACCACCTACTGGTGGGGCCGTGAACTTGGGCGGGGCAATGCGCACTGTTTTGCCTGTGACTCAGATTTTGACCCGCGTCGCCCGGCGCAGGTGGGACGCTTTGCGCCCAATCCGTTCGGGCTGTACGACACCGCGGGCAATGTCGAAGAGTGGGTCCACGATTGCGTGCACCCCAACTACGAAGGCGCGCCCGACGATGGCAGCGTGTTCGAGGGCGGTGACTGCACCCATCGCGTGGTGCGCGGTGGCGCTTTCTCCAGCGGTCCGAAAAGCCTGCGCGTGACCACCCGTGGCAAGTTCCTGCAGAAATCCGCAAACGACGGTCTGGGCTTCCGCGTGGTGCGCGAGCCGTAGGCCCTAGCTGGCTTGCGGCGCAGCCGGCGGGTTGAACTCGCGGTCAATTGCCGGCTTTAGCCAAACCAGCAGCGCAAGCCCCGGCAGGGCGAGACCGCAGGAAGCGGCGAAGAACGGCGCCCAACCGGCCCACGCCACCAATTCACCGGCGAGCGGGCCCAACAACACGCGACCCAGACTTGCCAGGGCAGTTAGTAGCGCGTACTGCGTCGCGGTGTAGCGCCGGTCGCACAGCGCCATCATCAGCGCCACATGCGCGCAAGTGCCCATGCCGCCGCAGAGATTTTCAAGCCCGACGACGACCATCATGCCCGGCAACGACTTGTCACCAAGGGCTAGCACCAGAAATCCCAGATTGGTCAGCGCCTGCACAATGCCGAAGACCAGCAGGGCTTTGCCCAGACTGTAGCGATACATCAGGGCGCCCCCCAGCAGGCCGCCGCCCAGCGCTGCCGCGAATCCGAGGCCCTTGTAGATGGTGCCGATCTCGGTCATCGAAAACCCTTGGGCACGAATAAAAAAGCTGAGGCTGAGCGTGCCGGCGAACTGGTCGCCCAATTTGTACAACGCGACCACCAGTAACAGCGGCCACACGTGGTGCCGCGTGCAGAGTTGCCGCAACGAGGTCAGCAGTTCGGGCCAGAACGCGCCGGCGGCGACTGGGCCGCTGGCTGGCTCGGGCGCCATCCAGGCATTGAGCACACCGAGCAGCATGACGGCCGCCATCGTCAGATAGGCGGCCCGAAAGCCGAAATGGTCGGCAATGAGCAGCGCGCCGGCACCCGAGGCGAACATGGCCACGCGATAGCCGGCCACGGCATACCCCGTGCCGATGCCGCGCGCCGCCGGGCTGAGCAGTTCGGTGCGTAGCGCATCGCTGGCCACGTCCTGCGTAGCCGACAGCGCGGCCAACAGCAAGGCAAGCAGGGCAAGCCGGTGGACGTCTGCCGGCGGCTGGCAGAACGCGCACAGCGCCATCACCACGGCGAGCAGTGCTTGAGTCAGGACCAGCCAGGCCCGCCGCCGCCCTAAACCCGCCGGTTGCCAACGGTCCAGCGCCGGCGCCCAAAGGAACTTGAACACATACGGCAACCCGACCAGCGAGAGGCTGCCAATGGTTTTGACGTCGACGCCGCTTTCGGTGAGCCAGGCCTGCAGCGTGCTGCCCGACAGGGCCAGCGGCAGGCCGGAGAAGAACCCGGCCAGTCCCACCACCATCAGGGGCGAACGACCGTCTCTTGCTTGGTTAAAAAAAGCTTGCACCGGTGGATTCTCGCACACGGCAGGGACCACGCCGAGGCGCCTGACGCTCGTCCTGCCCTGCTACACTCGCCGTCCCGCCGACCCGGTAAGGCTGCAGCATGGCCCACGAGATTGAACGCAAATTCCTGCTGGCGAGCGAAGGCTGGCGCAGCGCCGTCAGTCACTCGGTCAACATGTGCCAAGGCTATCTGGCAACCACCGAAGCCGTGTCGGTGAGGATTCGGCAGGAGGGCGACGAGGCCTTCCTCAATCTAAAAAGCGCCACCTTGGGCATTTCGCGTGATGAATTCGAATTTCCGCTGCCGGTTGCTGGCGCTCTGGAAGTGCTGCATCGGTTTTGTGCCGGGCGCTGTATCGAGAAGACCCGGCACTATGTGCCGCTAGGACAGCACCTGTGGGAAATCGATGAGTTCGCGGGCGCCAATGCCGGACTCATCGTGGCAGAGATCGAGTTGGCGGCTGAAGACGAGGTCTTCGAGCGCCCGGCCTGGCTGGGGCGCGAAGTCTCGCTCGAGACGCGCTACTACAACGTCTGTCTGGTCGACCACCCTTACAGCGCGTGGCCTGCGGACGCGCGTGCGGGCAAGGGTGGTCAGGCCGCCACTTGATGCGTATATTTACCCAGTAATTTCCACAGGATTGTCGAGGCTTGGTTCGCATGCCCGATGCCGTTCAAGAAAGTCTGGTCGACCGCTTCGGTAGAACGGTGGACTACGTCCGCATTTCGGTCACCGACCGCTGCGACTTTCGCTGCGTCTACTGCATGGAACCCGATACCCGCTTTGTGCCGCACGCCGAAGTCCTGACGCTCGAAGAGCTAGCCCTGGTGGCCCGCGCCTTTACCGAACTCGGCGTTAAAAAAATCCGGATAACCGGCGGCGAGCCGCTGGTCCGGCGCAACGTGGTGAAACTGATGCATGACATCAGCACCCTGCCGGGCCTGCGCGAGCTGGTGCTCACCACCAATGGCTCACAGCTCGAGCGTCTGGCGCCCGAACTGCGCGCGGCGGGTGTTAAACGCATCAACATCAGCCTTGATTCACTGGACGAAGCCCGCTTCGCCCGCATCACCCGCACCGGCAAACTGGCGCCCGTGCTGGCCGGGATCGAGGCGGCGCGGCAGGCCGGTTTCGAGAAGCTCAAATTAAACGCGGTGATTCTCAAACACCGCAATGAGGACGAGGTCGTTGGCCTCACCCGCTACGCCGCCGAACGCGGCATGGATATTTCTTTTATCGAAGAAATGCCGCTGGGCGTGATCGGGGATCACGACCGGGCCGAGGCTTATTACTCCAGCGACCAAATCCGCGCCGATCTGGAAACCGCCTTCACGCTGGTCGCAAGCACAGAATCCACCGGCGGGCCCTCGCGCTACTTCCGTCTGGTGGAAACCGGCACGCGGGTCGGCTTTATTTCACCGCACAGTCATAACTTCTGCGATACCTGTAACCGGGTCAGACTGACCGCAGAGGGCCGGCTCTTGCTGTGCCTGGGCCAGGAGCATTCGGTCGACCTGCGCGCGGTGCTACGGGCTGCGCCCGGTGATTTGCCCTTACTCAAGCAGGCCATCCGCGACGCCATGGCCATCAAGCCGCTGGGCCATGAGTTCAATCTCGCCGCCAAACCCCTCATTTTCCGGCACATGAACGCGACGGGCGGTTAGGCCCGGCAGCTTCCCAGACGCATGCGCGAACGCATTACCGGACTCGTGCTCGCCGGCGGTCAAGGACGCCGCCTTGGGGGACGCGACAAAGGTCTTGTGATGCTCGGCGGCAAGCCGCTGGTCGCGCACGTGATCGACCGTTTGGCGGCTCAGGTCGACGCCGTGCTGATTAACGCCAACCGCCATCCTGCGCAGTACGCGCCGCTGGGACATCCGGTGGTCGAAGACCTGCGCGACGATTTTCCGGGTCCGCTGGCTGGCATCGACGCCGGTTTGTCCCGGACTGCGCACGGACTGCTGGCGGTGGTGCCCTGCGACGGACCGTTCCTGCCGGACACGCTGGTCGCCCGCCTCTATGCGGCGATGCGTGCAGAACAGGCCGAGATCGCGGTCGCCCGGGCCGGTGGCGAATTGCAGCCGGTATTTGCCCTTGTCCGTGCCGAATTACGCGCCGCCCTCACCCGCTTCATGGCGGGCGACGACCGGCGCATTGCCGCCTGGTTTCGTCAGCACCGGTTGGCGGTAGTCGACTTCGATGACGAATCGGCGTTTGCCAATCTCAACACCGAGACCGATTTTGCAGCCGCCGAAACACGTCTCGCGGCGCGCCGCTTTGCCCGCGTGCTCGGCATTGCTGGCTACAGCGGCAGCGGCAAGACCACGCTGCTCACCCGCTTGCTGCCAGTCTTGCGCAACGCCGGCCTGCGGGTCGGCGTGCTCAAACACGCGCATCATCAGTTCGATATCGACTATCCGGGCAAGGACAGCTACGAGCTCAGACACGCCGGCGCCTGCCGGGTGATGGTCGCTTCAAGCCAGCGCTGGGCCTTGATCACGGAACGCGACACGCATGAGGACCCGCCGCTGCTGGAGATGTTGGCGGCGCTGGATGCCCGCGAAGTGGATTTCATCCTCGTGGAAGGCTTTCGCCACGAGGCCTTCCCGAAGCTCGAAATCCATCGACCCGCGCTGGGTCGGCCCCTGCTCTTGGCAGACGATCAGGCGGTGATCGCCCTCGCCTCGGACGAGACGCTGACCCTGCCCCGCGCCATGCCGCAGTTCAGGCTCGACGACATTGCCGCCATCAGCCAGTTTATTCTCGAGCGCGCGGCGGCCAGCCGTGCCAACGCCGGAGTCTTCCCCCCATGAGCGCCCCCCTGATCAACCTGATCCCGAGTTGCGAAGATGACTACGACCTGCACTCGCTAAGCTGTGAGGACGCGCTGACGCGCCTGCTCGCGGCCGTCAACCCGGTTACGGCCAGCGAACGGCTGGCCCTGCGCCAAGCCTTGGGTCGGGTCCTCGCGGCGCCCGTGACCGCGCAGTTTCCGGTGCCGGCCCACACCAACTCCGCCATGGACGGCTACGCGCTGGCGCATCGCGACGTGCCGGCCGAAGGGGTCGCTGAGCTGCGCGTGGTCGGCAGTTCCTTTGCGGGCAAGCCCTACGAGGGCGTGCTTGGCGCCGGTGAAGCCGTGCGAATCATGACTGGCGCGGTGATGCCCGAAGGCAGCGATCTGGTGGTGATGCAGGAGCAGGTCATTGCCGAGGGTGAGCGAATCAGCATCGATGCCCGGCACAAGCGCGGCCAGCACGTACGCGCCGCCGGCGAAGACCTGAAACCCGGCGCCGAAGCCTTGCCCGCCGGACGGCTGCTGACACCCGCCGATCTAGGCCTGGTCGCCTCGTTGGGCTATGGCGAACTCAGCGTCTTACGCCGTCCCCGGGTGGCGTTTTTCTCGACCGGCGACGAGCTTCGCTCGCTCGGCGAATCGCTGGGCCGCGGCGACATCTACGACAGCAACCGCTACACGCTCTACGGCATGCTGGTGCGACTGGGCGTTGAGGTCATCGATCTGGGCGTGGTACGCGACGACCCCGCCGCATTGAAAGCCGCTTTTGCCAGCGCCGCCGACATGGCGGACGTCATCATCACCAGCGGCGGGGTATCGGTCGGCGAAGCGGACTACACCAAAGACGTGCTGGGCGAGCTGGGTGAGGTGCGGTTCTGGAAAGTGGCCATGAAACCCGGTCGACCGCTGGCGTTCGGTCGGGTCGGTCAGGCCGCCTTCTTCGGCCTGCCGGGCAATCCCGTCT
Source organism: Gammaproteobacteria bacterium (assembly GCA_023257255.1). GTDB lineage: Bacteria > Pseudomonadota > Gammaproteobacteria. The sequence continues at coordinate 5,664 of JALRCR010000056.1, forward strand.
CGGTGATGGTGACCTTCTACCAGTTCGTGCAACCGGCGCTGGAAAAAATGATGGGCACCTCGCCCAGACCTCGCTGGAATCTGCCGGCACGCACCACGGCCACCCTCAAAAAGCGGCCCGGCCGGGTTGAATTTCAACGCGGCCATGCGGCACGCGATGCCCACGGTCAGTGGCAGGTCACGCCAACGGGCGACCAGGGCTCGGGCATACTCAGTTCGATGTCGCAGGCCAACTGCTTCATCGTGCTGGGCATGGACACCGGCAAGGTCGAAGCCGGCAGCGAAGTCGAGGTGCAGCTTTTTGAGTGGCTGATGTAGTCCGCCCTACAGGCTGAGCGCCATGCCGTCGTAGGCCACTTCCCAGCCTGCAGCCGCGACCGCCGCCCGTTCGGGGCTCTGCTCAAGCAAGATGGGGTTGGTGGTGTTGATGTGAATGAACACCTTTCGTTTCACCGCCAGCCCCGCCAGTAGCGCCATGCTGCCGTCTGCGCCCGACACACTGAGATGCCCCATGCGCTGCCCGGTCTTGCTGCCCACGCCGTCCCGAATCATTTCATCGTCAACCCACAGTGTCCCGTCGAAGAAGACGAGCGCGGCGCCGCGCAGTCGCGCAGCGAGTTCCTCGGTCATCCGGGCGCAGGCCGGGATATAGAAAAACCCCTCCCCGCTTACGGTGCTGCGGATTTCCAGGGCCACGGTGTCTTCGGTGACCGCGCCGATGTCGACGCCTTTGGCGGCATCTTCCAGCCACAGGGCGACTTTGCCGGGTACCGCAAACGCGGTGACGGTCAGCCCCAGTTCGCTGCCGTCCGCCGCCAGTGGGCGAAATGCTTCATCAAGGCTGATCGCGTGGCGCGCCACAAATGCCGGATTCAGCACGTTGAAAATCGAATTTGCGGCGAGGACACCCTGCACCCGGCTGGTGGCGTACAGATTGAACGCCTGTGATTCGCGCAGCGTGAGCAGCCCGGTGACGTGGTCGACATCGGCGTTGGTCAGCATGACCGACTGAATGGGACTGGCCCGCAGCGGGCCCGCGGCGGCGGGTTGGAGCACCGCGTTGTCGTTGATCTGCTGACGCAGGTCGGGCGAGGCATTGCACAGCAGCCAACGCTGGCCATCGGCGCTTACCGCAATCGACGACTGCGTGCGCGCCTTCGCGCCCGCCTCGCCGGCTCGGGCTCGACGGCTGTTGGGATGATTGCAGTTCCATTGCGGGTAGCCGCCGCCGGCGGCGGAACCCAACACGCGTACGTGCATAGCCTTAGCCTTTCGTTGGTTCGGACTGGCCGGCGGTATAGCCGGCGGTGTTGCGCGCCACCCAGCGGGTGCCGTCCACAAGCCGCTCTTTTTTCCAGAATGGCGCGCGTGACTTGAGGTCTTCCATCAGATGCCGACAGGCCTCAAAGGCCTCCGCCCGGTGCGCCGACCACACCGCCACCAGCACGATGGCATCGCCCGGTTCAACTTCTCCTACCCGGTGCACGATCAGGCTATCGAGCAAGGGCCAGCGGGCTGCCGCTTCCTGGCAGATTGCGTCAAGGTGACGTTCCGTCATGCCCGGATAGTGCTCCAGCGTCATGCCGCGCACCGCGTCGCCTTCGTTGAAGTCGCGCATCGTGCCAACAAACACCGCCGACGCGCCGAAGGCGCCCGCGCTTGCAAAGCGCTGCTGCTGATAGGCGACGACTTCGCTGTAGGGTTCGAAGGCGGCATCGCGCACGCTAACCGGCATGACTGCCCCCCGTAACCGGTGGGAAAAACGCGATTTCATCGCCCGGCGCGACCACCGTACTCGCGTCGCAATACGCCATATTGCGCGCACACAGCACGCGCGGCGGCAGCTCGGGCTGACCCGTTTCTGCGCGCCAGAGATCGAGGATGCAGGTCTCGCCTGCCAGCGCCCGCTGGCGCTCTCGCCACCCGTAACTTTCTGCAAGGCTGGCGAACAGTTTGATGGTGACGACGGCGGTGGTGTTCACGGGCGGGGACGACCTGCGATGGCTTGCGGTAGAGTGCGGCCGATTCTAGCCCACGCCCGCTCTGGAGACACCGCCGATGTCCGATCGCCTGACCCATTTCAACGCCGACGGCGCCGCCCACATGGTGGATGTCGGCGACAAACCCGCCACCCGCCGCCGCGCGCGCGCCGAGGGCACGATTGCGATGGCAGCGCCAACGCTGGCCCAGATCGAAGCGGGCGGGCACCGCAAGGGCGATGTACTCGGCGTGGCCCGCCTCGCCGGCATCATGGGCGCCAAACGCACTGCCGACCTCATTCCGCTGTGTCACCCGCTGGCGCTGACGGCGGTGGACGTCGCGTTCACGACTGACGCGACCAGCGGCACCGTGCGCTGTGAGGCGCGGGTCGAGACGACCGGTCCGACCGGCGTCGAGATGGAAGCCCTGTGCGCCGTGCAAATCGCCCTGCTGACGATCTACGACATGTGCAAGGCGGTCGACCGCGGCATGACGATTAGCGACGTGCGCCTGCTGGAGAAAGAAGGCGGACGCTCAGGACACTGGCAGCGCGACTAGCCGCAGGCTCAGTCGTACTTGAGGTATTTGAAGCGCGGATCTTCCGGCGTGCCTTCCAGCGCGCTGGCGGGATCTGCGGCCGGCTGCCACATCAGCACCTCGTCGATTTTCCGTGCCAGTTCAAAGTCCTTGTCGGTGATGCCTTTTGCCGCGTGATTTTGCAGTTTGACGGTCACGAAGGCATAGGACACGTTGAGGTCGGGGTGATGCCAGGCCGCCTCCGCCAGATGGCCAATGGTGTTGACGGCCATCAGGGTGGCTTTCCAGCCAGCGGTCCGATAGGTCCGGCGGATCCAGCCGTCCTTCAGCGTCCAGGCCGGCAGGCTGTCGGCCAGCCTGGCCAGAATTTCTTCATCGCTATAAACCTTCTCAGCCTGCTTTTCGCGCCAAGCCATGGCGGTGCTCCTTAGAGGGTTAAGGGGGTGTCGGCGGCAACCGACAACGCGGGAGAGGCAAACAAATCACACAGCCGCTGCACGGATGACGCATCAAGGGCCGCGACGCGCTCGGCGTCGGCGCAGAGCGCGCTGCGAAAGCCGAGGTAGTCCGCGCCCAGCGTCTTCAAGACTGGCACGTCGGCGACCGCAAGGCGACCTGCCAAGCCGCACAGCAAGCCCTGACCGTGAACCGCCGCGACGAAGCGGGACAAGGCCGCGGGTGACAGCAGAGCGCGCAGACCCGGGCCGCTCTTCTCTGCGGTATCCAGCATCAAACCGGCGAGACCCAGTTCGGCCAGCGCATGGATGTCGTCTTCGCGCGGTGGCGCTTCGGCAAAACACACCGCGATCACGCCGCAGCCAAGACTGGTGCTGGCGGCAAGCGCCGCGCGCAGCGGCTGGGAGACCCTGCGCGCAAAGAGGCCAACCTTTGCGTAGTGCGCACCGGTCGCAGCAATGGCGGCCACCCGCGCGGGGATCTGCTGCGGCGTGTCCCAGCAGTCCCCAATGGTTGCGCTGAGGGTGTGCGTGGCACCGAAGGCCGCGACCGCCGCTGCGATCACGTCGAGCGGCACTGCGCCCAGCGCGCCGGCGGCAGGTTCTTTGAGATCAATCCAGGGCACTCCGCAGTCCGCCACCAGGCGGGCTTCGGCCATATCGCGCACGCTGGCCAGCAGGCGAGTCATACCGGCGCGGCCAGCGCACCGCCGCCATGGCGCGGATGCGCGGCCACGGCTTCCTGCAACCACCGCCAGGCATCGCGCTCGCGCTCCCCCGCGGTCTTGTCGACCGCAATCTGCAGGTAACGCATTTCGGCGGCGACCTGCGCTGGATCCAGCCAGTCCAGCCGGGAGATCAGGATCGCGCCTTCGACCACTGCCGCCTGCGCGCGGTTGAAACCGCAGAAGGCTGCGTGCTCCGCGCGCGCGGTCACCGTGCAGAAAAATCGGGGACGTTCGGCATGCTCTGCCACCTCCTCGACCACCAGTTCCCAATGCGCCAGCGAATCCGCCAGACGGGGCACGGGACTCCGCTCTGCGGGCAACAGCGGCCAGTGTCGGCGTCCCGTCAGGCAGCCCGCAAAGACCCGAACGTCGTCGGTGAAGTTGAGCACCGCGACGCCCGCGCGCCGCAGGTTCTCCAGTGTCACCGACGGCACGAACGGAGCGAGGACCACGCGCCCGGCCTCTTCGCGAAACCCCAGAGGCGTGATGTGTGCGCCGCCGTCTGCGGCCAGCGTGGTAACGATGGCTTCGCGGATCACGGGGCCGCGGGCGCGCTGACGGCGATGTGAAGTCGACACTGGTTCAAAACAACCACCCCCTGAATCAAAAAAACCAATTCGCCTGATGTGCCCGCAGCCAGACCACAGCCCGCGACGCCAACTGCCTGTTTTTGCGGGGGGCACTCCCGCTGCTTGGCTGGCACGCTTGCTGCTTCCACGCCTTGAACACTGTGTCCACATTTTCGCAGTGTGGGTAGAGCGCCTCAACCGGCGCGCAATCAAACTCGAACGAGGAGATATCACATGGCTTGGCAGACCCCGTCTTTCAGCGACGTGCGTTTCGGCTTCGAAGTCACGATGTACATCAACAACCGTTGATTTCGTGAAGCACGTACCCGGAGGGTTGCTCGCAGCCCTCCGGGTCTTCCCGAGTGCCAGCAGCAGCGTCCCCACCGTGCCCGAATATTCAATCCGTCGCCGACCTACCGACCGTCCCGTATGGTCCCGTGCGGCGTTTGAACAGCAGCTCCGGGGCAAGGAGCGCTACTACCACATCCACCACCCTTTCCACATCCAGATGAACGAAGGCGGGCTCAGCCGCGAGGCCGTGCAAGGCTGGGTGGTAAACCGTTTCTACTATCAGCAGTGCATCCCGATCAAGGACGCTGCCATTCTCGCCAACTGCCCCGACCGCGACAGCCGTCGGCTGTGGATTCAACGCATCCTCGACCACGACGGGATGACCGGCGACGAAGGCGGCATTGAGGCCTGGCTGCAACTGGGCGAAGCCGTTGGCCTTGAGCGAGCCTATCTGGAGAGCGGCGACGGCGTCCTGCCGGGTGTGCGTTTCGCGGTCGACGCCTACGTTAGCTTCGCCCGCCGGGCAAGCTTCGAAGAAGCGGCCTGCTCGTCCCTGACCGAGTTATTCGCGCCCACCATTCACCAGCGCCGGCTCGACAACTGGCCGCAAATTTACCCGTGGATCGATGAGCGCGGCTATCGCTACTTCCGCAAGCGCCTGAGCGAAGCCCGGCGCGACGTTGAGCACGGACTGGCGATTTCGCTCGACTACTTCAAGACGCGGAGCGATCAGGAATACGCGCTCAGCATCCTGCAGTTCAAGCTCAACGTGCTGTGGACCATGCTCGACGCCATGTGGATGGCCTACATCGAACACAAACCCCCATTTTTTTCCTGCCCCGATGTCTGAATCCGCCATCAGCCTCTCGAATATCCCACGCATCTCGCCGATGTTCCGCTTTCAGTGGGAAGAGGCGCAGACCTGCCATGTGTTGCTCTATCCCGAAGGCATGGTGAAGCTGTCGGGCAGTGCGGGAGAAATCCTGCAGCTCGTGAACGGTAAATCTACCGTGGGCGAAATCATCGCCGCGCTGAAGGAAAAATTTCCTGGCGCGCCCCTCGACAACGACGTGCTTAATTTTCTGGAGGCCGCCTATGGTCACGGTTGGCTCCGCAGCGTTGACGACTAGCAAGCCGCTCTGGCTGCTGGCTGAGCTGACCTATCGCTGCCCTTTGCAGTGCCCCTACTGCTCAAACCCGCTGGAAATCGCTAAATACAAAGACGAGCTCGACACCGAGCAGTGGATCAGCGTCCTGCGGCAGGCGCGCAAGATGGGCGCCGCGCAACTGGGCTTCTCTGGCGGTGAGCCGCTGTTGCGGCAGGATCTGGAAGTCCTGATCGCCGAGGCCCGTCGCTTGGGCTACTACAGCAACCTGATTACCTCTGGCGTCGGCATGGACGAAGCCCGCGTGGCTGCGTTCAAGGAAGCGGGGCTGGACCACATCCAAATCAGCTTTCAGGCCAGCGACGAAGAGCTGAACAACTATCTTGGCGGGACGGATTCTTTCCGGCACAAGTACGAGATGGCGCGGGTGGTCAAGAAACATGACTACCCGATGGTGCTGAATATCGTCATTCACCGGCAAAACATCGACCAGATCGAGGACATCATCAAGATGACCATCGACCTGAAGGCCGACTATGTAGAACTCGCTAGCACCCAGTACTACGGCTGGTCAAAACTGAACGAAGCCGGCCTGCTCCCCACGCGTGAGCAACTGGCGCGCGCCGAGCGTGTGGCGCACGACTATCAGGATCGCATGAAGGGCAAGATGAAAATCATCTACGTCGTGCCCGACTACTACGAAACCCGCCCCAAGGCCTGCATGAACGGTTGGGGCTCGATTTTTCTGACGATCGCGCCCGACGGCTCTGCCCTGCCCTGTCACGCCGCGCGGCAGCTGCCGGGCTTCACGTTCCCCAACGTGAAACACATGAGTGTGGAAGACATCTGGCAGACATCGGATGCATTCAATCGCTTTCGCGGCGACGACTGGATGCAGGAGCCCTGCCGCAGTTGCGTCGACAAGGGCAAGGACTTTGGCGGCTGCCGTTGTCAGGCGTTCATGCTGACGGGGGACGCGACGAATGCCGATCCGGTGTGCGCCAAGTCGGCACACCATGCCGCGCTGGTCGCCGAAGTGAACCGCATCACCGCGGTCTCGCTGGAGACGGTCAAGACCCAACCGCTAGTTTTCCGCAACATGCGCAATTCACGCGAGTTAGCGCCCTGAGCTGAGGTACTGAGTGGCGAGGCCACCGCCCACATCTGCAACCGGGGCGTCGCCGCTTTCTCGCCAATTCGCGGTGTGACTTAAGCGCGCGCCGCGTGCCACGCCAGCAAGCTCGGCACCGGCATGGGTCGCGCAAAATGGTAACCCTGCGCAAATGCGCAGCGCATGTCGCTCAGTCGCTGCGCGGTCTGCTCGTCTTCTATGCCCTCCGCCACCGTGCTCATGCGCAGTCGGGCGGCGAGGTCGAGCGTCGACTGGATGATTTCCTTGCTGCGTTCCGAGGTTTCCATTTTGTCGACGAAAGATTTGTCGATTTTCAGGCAGGAAAACGGCAGCGCTTGCAGGTAATCAAGCCCGCCGTAGCCTTTGCCAAAATCGTCTAGCGCGATCCCGACGCCAATGCCGCGCAGGCGCTGGACCACTTCAGAAACCAGCTGCACGTTGCTGATGATGACCGTTTCGGTCAGTTCGATCCGCAGCTCTGCAGGTGGAATCTGGCGGGTCTCCAGACTTTCCTGAATGCGTCCCAGAATCCCCGGTCGACAAAACTCGGGCGCCGACAGATTGATGCTCATGAACGGCGTTGCATTCCTCAAATCGCCGCACAAGGAACGCAATTTTGGCCAGTCGTCCAGCGCCCGGTTCAGCACAAATTCGCCAATCCGGTGGATAAGGTCGGTCTTTTCGGCCAGAGGAATAAACTCATCCGGTCGCACCATGCCAAGGGTGGGGTGACGCCAGCGCACGAGGGCTTCGTAGCCAGCCAGACTCCGGTCGGCAAAGCGGATGATTGGCTGATAGTGCAACTCAAGCTGATTTCCATCGATGGCATTCGACAAGCTCTGCGCCAGCGACAGAATGCGGATGGCGTCCTGATGCAGTTTGGTCGCGGCTTCGGGGCCATCGCCGGACATCGCCGCCGGCGCCAGAAAGGAGCTGAGCGTGGTGGCTTCCAGCGGTGCGCCCTGCGCGGAGCGCCGTACATGTTCGAGCAGGATCCGGACGATGTATTTCACCACCGGGTCGGTCTTGCCCATCAGGTTTTCCAGATGCGAGCGGTTGATGCTGATGACTCGCGTCGGCGTCAGCGCCCTGACCGTGGCGCTGCGCGTGCCACCGTCCAGCAAGGCGATTTCGCCGAACAGCGCGCCTTCACTCAGCATGTTGATTCGTCGGTAGCCTTTCCCCGTGCTTTGCAGCACTTCGACCGCACCGCTTTCAATGACATAGGCGGCGGCGGCCTCGTCGCCAGCTTCGAAGATCACCTGATCGGATCTGAACTCGAGGACTTCAAGACCGGCGTACTCTGGAAGCATCATCAACTCCTGACCGGCGCATTGCGCTTAGGCATCAACGACCACGAGAGCCTGGCTCTCCCACACTGACGCTCAGCCCCGCACTGCCCAGGCCACTTCCAGCGCCTGACGGTTAGGTTTGACGTCGTGAACCCTGAAAATCCGCACACCAGCGCTGGTGCCCAGCGCTGTTGTCGCGCAGGTCGCGCCGACCAGTTCCGTGAAGCTCGTCTCCCGGCAAATCGCGCCCATAAACCTTTTTCGGCTGGTACCCAGCAAGACTGGATAGCCAGTTTGGACAAATCGAGGTAATTCCCGCAGCAAGCTGAGATTGTGCTCGCGGGTTTTTCCAAACCCGATGCCGGGGTCGATGACGATACGCTCCCTGGCCAGCCCCGCGCGTTCAGCACGCGCGGCAGCGGCCAGCAGATAGGCCAGCACTTCGGACACGACGTCTGTGTATGCGGGCGCCGTCTGCATGGTGGTTGGCTCACCCTGCATGTGCATCAGGACCAGCGCCGCGCCGTATTCTGCCGCCAGATCCAGCATGGCTGGATCACGGCCGCCGGACACATCGTTGATGATGCTGGCCCCGGCGCTGAGTGCGGCCCGCGCGACGACCGGCGAGCGCGTATCAATCGACAGCGCGACATCGGCGGGCAACTGTGCCCGGAGTGCGCCGAGCGTGGGCAGCACCCGCCGACACTGCTCATCATCCGCCACCGGCAAGGCACCCGGCCGGGTGCTCTCCCCTCCCAAATCGATAATCTCCGCCCCTTCCGCGACCATCAACGCGGCCTGAGTCAGGGCCGCCTCTTGCTGCAAGTGCCGGCCACCGTCAGAGAAACTGTCCGGCGTGAGGTTCAGAATGCCCATCACCAGCGGCGGGGACGCGCCGTCGTGCAGGCGGGTCAGCCAGCGCTCAGCCATGAGGACGTAATCGGTCTGCCATTTCGTCAGCCGCCCGCAACAGGGCATCCGTCATCAGCGGTTCTCCGGAAAGGTGTCCGGTGGTCCGGAGGATTTCCAGTCGCGCGCCCGGAATGGCCTGCTGCAGCAACCACGAGGCCTGCGGCGTGCAGGTCAGGTCGCGCTGTCCGTGGACGATGTGTACGGGCACCTGTGGCAACTTTCCAGCGTCTTCCAGCAATTGGTTGTCCCGCAGAAAGTAGCGGTTAACCGCGTAATGCAGTTCGATCCGCGCCTTTGCAAGCAATCCGTCCAGCGGGCCCTCGGACTCGGTGTCCGGCTGATTAAACGAGTACATCACCACCGCCGAGGACCATGCCATCCAGGCCCGTGCGGCGTCGACCGCGCGGGCCTCATCCTCACCAAACAGGCAGTCGTGCACGTGGTGCGCAATAGAATCAGGATGGTCTAGAGCCGCCGTAAAGCGTGCCCAGGGCTCTGGCAACATGCGCGCGGCACCGGCATCAAGGAACCATTCCCAGTCGGTTTGCCGCGCCAGAAAACTGCCCCGGAAGACCATACCCAGGACACGCTCGGGATGAGTCTCGGCGTAAGCCAGACCCAAGGCCACGCCCCAGGACCCAGCGAACAACACCCAGGCCTCGATGCCCAGATGCTGGCGGAGAAGCTCGAGATCCTCCACCAGATGCCAGGTCGTGTTCTGTCGGGTTTCACCAAACGGCTGCGACTGACCCGCACCGCGTTGGTCAAGAATCACGGCGCGGTAGCGAGCGGGATCAAAAAACTGGCGGTGAGAAGGTTTGCACCCCCCGCCGGGACCGCCATGCAGAAAGACGACCGGCAGGCCGTTTTCAGCGCCTGATTCCTCGTAGTAGATTTCGTGGCCGTCACCGACCGCCAGCCAGCCCGCACGGCTTGGCGCGCTGGCGGGGTACAGGGTACGCAGGCTTGCTCCGGTCATGCCTTACAGATCGCCCAGAATCTGCGCCCTGCGCTTCTGGTATTCCTCGTCCGTGATCAGCTTCTTGCTTTTGAGGTCGAGCAGCGTTTTCAGCCTGTCTTCCACCGACGCCCCGGCGCCACCGCCGTTGGCTTTCAGCGCCTTGAGTTCCTGCCGCATCCGGGCCATTTCCTCGCGCATTTCCCGGCGCTCCAGCGTGAGTCGCGCGGCGTCCCGCTGGGATTTCTGGTCGCGTGCTTTTTCCTCATCGGGTACCAGCCCCTCCCGATAAGCTTTGGCGGCCTTGTTGATATCAATTAACAGCCAGTCAGGGCGACTGGATTCCGCACCACCCGCCACGGCGACACCGGTTGCCGACACCACCCGGCCCGGCATTTTGGTACTCGCGCTGTCGCGGCTCCCCGTGTCGAATTTCAGATCCGAGTAATCATTCAGCACGCCCCACGCCGCCTCGGCATTGCGCTTGCCCCGGTCTTTGCGCAGCTGATAGGCGCCAATGATGATGTTTAGCTTGCCGTCGGCGAAAAATGCGCGACCGCTGGTCCACTCGCGTTCCTTGAGGGTATCGAAGGCGATTTCGGCATAGCCGCGAACGGCGAATACCGCGTCTTCTTGTGGCTTGGCGCGCGCGAGTGCCTCGGCCAAATAGCGCGCCAGCACCTCGGTTTGCGCTTTGGTCAGCAGGGGACTGGATTTCTCATCGCGTAGCAGACCACCGCCTTGCCAGAGTTGTACGGATTTAAGCGCGTCGCGCACCTCTGACACATCCAGGGAAACCGGGTGCTTGTTGGGGGGCGCCGTCTCATCGCCCTGCGGCGCCAGCGCCACGTACTGTTCCTGTTCGCGCCAGACCTCGCTGTTGATGACCTCTTTTTTGAACAGATCAGGCACGAGGTCAATGGCGCGAGCGTCGGGGGCGGCGGCACCAAAGAGGGCCAGCGCAAGACCGAGAACACATGAGGTTCGCAAGGGCTGACGAGTTGTGCTGGGCATTCAACCGGCCTCCTGTTGGGTGCGCGAAGTATAGCCATTTTCCCCTGAATTCCGGCGCGGCAGACTAATCTCGCCACCTCTCAAAATCGCAAGGGAGGCGAGATTCGAGACGAAAAAAAGGCGCATCCGAGGATGCGCCTTTTCCCGCCGCTCAGGTGAGCGACCGTCTTACCACATGAAGAACGTGCCCAAGCTGACAGTCTGCGACTCGGTCTCACCGGTGAAGGTGGTCGCTTCCGCGGCGTTAGCCTTGAAGCTGTTCTTACCGTTGCTGTACTCGGCAATCAGTTTCAGCCAGGAGTTGACGTCGTGATAGACGCCGACGGTCCACATGCTGAGGCTGACGTCCTGATTCTTGAATACGGTGGTCAGACCCGCGGTGTCAAACTTGTCCTGGTTGGACTCGCCGTAGCTTGCGCCCACCTTGGTCTTGCCGAAGAAGCTATAGGTGCCCTGCACGTAGTAGCCGTCGTTGTCGGCGGCTTCGCAGGTCAGGGTACCGGCCAGACCGGCAGCAGGCGGCGCATCGCAGGCGGTGCCACCAGCGAACTGCAGCGAGCGTCCAAGGCCAGCGCCTTCGTAGTAGTAACCGGTAACGTTGAAGCCCATGAAGCCAGCGGTGGCGCCGGAGCCCCAGCCGTGCACGTCAACCGCATTGCTGACGAAGGTGTTCTTGCCGGCCGTTTCGATGTTCTGCCACAAGCCGTCGAACCAGGCCTTCACCGTCGCGTCGCCCAGCGTTGCGGTGTAGGTCATTTCACCTTCCACGCGCGGGGAGTCGGTCTGGTTGAGGACCCTGTTGCCCTGATTGGCGACTGTTTCAATACTGGGGTCATACAAACCCACTTCCGCCTGCAGGCCGGCAAACACCGGGGTCTTGTAGGAGAAGCGGGCGTTGAAGTTGGGGTAGGTGTAGCCACGGCCAATGCGTCCAGCAGTAACAGCGCCACCGTCGGCGTTAGCCATACCCACGCCGAAGAGGGTC
>JALRCR010000057.1 GCA_023257255.1 Gammaproteobacteria bacterium
GTTACGCACCGCTCGAGAGCCGGGCGGCCATCGTCGAGGCGGGCGCCGAAGTCTGTCTGGCCAAACCCTTTACCAATGACCAGCTCCTGGGGCTGCTGGGCCTTGTGCCCGGCGCGCCGCCCGCACAGGCCTAGTTCGCCCTCCGTCCGCAGGGATGCCACCCACCAGGCGCCCACCGACTCCGCGTTGGCCGTTGCGCTGGACGCTGCCTTGCGCGTTGTTCCTCGCCCTGCTGGTCGCCGGCAGCTTGAGCTATCTGGCGCTCGCCGGTCGGGCGCAACTGGCGCTGACCGAAGATTATCGGGCCCACCTGCGAGAGATCGCCGCACTGGAAGCGCGAAATCTTGCCGTCCTGCTTTCGCGCGGGGTGACCGGCGACGCGGCAGCGCTGTTGCAGGAGGTTCGGATCGAGCGACCCATCGGCAGCGCCATGCTGTTGGACGCCGGCGGCCAGGTGCTTGCAGCCAGCGAACCGACGGTGCCGGGCCAGACCTTCTCGCTTGGTGACTTTGAGCCGGCGCAAGCCGGTGTCGCGCTGCGCCAGACCGGGACCCAGCTCTGGGCGGTCGCGAGCGTTGCGCCCACTAATGCGCAGGCCGCAGCGCCGTATCGGCTGGTGCTGGCGGCGGACCTCGACAGCCGTCTGACGGCGGCGCTGACGCAGGTGCGGGTGACGGTGTTCTGGAACCTGCTGTACTTCGCGCTGCTGTCGCTGCTGCTTGGGCTATTCGTGCACGTGGCACTGGTCAGGCGTTTGTCGCAGCTGGGCAACGCATTCAGCCGCGCGCTGGGCGGCGAAGCCGGGGTGAGCCTCAAGCCCGGGCCGGCCGACGAACTGGGCCTGCTCACCCGTCAGTTCAACGCCGCCACGGCGCTGCTCGACGAGACGCGCGCAAGCAACGATCGGCTGATGGCCGCGCTGACGCAGTTGGCGCAGCCGGACCCCGCAATTCCGGTGTTTGACGCCATCGCCCGGGCGGTGGCGGTCGGGCTTGATTGCGTCGCCGGTGCGGTAGTCCAGCGCCAGCCCGAGGGCGACGGTCTGGCGCTCCTCGGGCAGTGGGGCCTGCCGGCGCCTATCGCCACGGCGGATTTGCCCGCTGCCGGTTCCTGTTATGCCTGGCTTGCCGAACTCGAGAGCGAGGCGTTTTGCGCGCGGGAAGCGGCCAGAGGCGCCGGGCTGGACGACCCCCTGCTCGCGGCGGTCAACGCGCAGGGCTTTTGTGGCATCGCCCTGCGCGATGAGCAGGGACAGCTGCTTGGTGCGCTGCTGGCGCTGTCACGCCAGCCCGTGCCGGACGGCGCCGACGCACGGGCGCTGCTGCGGGTGGCGGCGCGGCGTGCAAGCCAGGAGCTGCAGCGGAAGACCGCCGAGCAAGCGCTGAAATCCCAGCGCGCGCAGCTGGAACTGGCAATGCAGACCGGCGAGCTCGCGATCTGGACGTGGCAGGCCGGGAAGGGCTTTCAGGTGGGCGCGGACTGGTGCGTCCTGTTTAGCGACGCCGCGGCAGGCGGGCAGACCTTCAGTCATGAAACGCGGGCGCATCCGGACGATCTGGCGCGCGTTGTGGCGCGCTTCGAATCGCATCTGGCAGGCCACACCGACAGCCACCAGTGCGAATACCGGCTGCGCGACGGTAGCGGGCAGTGGCGGCGGATAATCGAGCAGGGGCGGGTTATTTCGCGCGATGCCGCCGGCCGGCCAACTCGCGCGCTCGGCATTCATAAGGACATCACGCGGGTCGCGCAGCTGGAAGCCGATCTGGTGGCCCGCACCGAGTTTCTGGAACTTGCGACGCGGGGCTCGATGGACGGGCTGTGGGACTGGGACATTCCCAATCACCGCTGCTACACCTCGCCCCGGCTGGCGGAACTGCTGGGCTACCCGCCGGGGCAACTGCCGACGACTCCCGAGGATTTAATCGCGCACCTCCACGACCCGCATGCGGTGGCCAGCGAAGATGAACTGCTGGCCCTCAACGCGCCCGACGCGGAATACCTCAAACGCGACTTTCGCCTGCGCCTGTACGACGGCACTTGGCGATGGTTCAACGTGCGGGCCGCACTGGTGCGCGACGCCGCCGGTCAACTCCTGCGGATGGTCGGCTCGATGACGGATATCGAAGCACAGCGCCAGCGCGAAGCCGAGTTGGCGCAGGCGCGGCAGCTGCTGCAGGAATCTATTGAAAGTCTGGACAGCGGCCTGCTGCGGCTGGATGCCGAAGACCGGGTGGTGTTCTGCAACTCGCGCTACCGGGAGATGTACGAGCATCCGCCGGAGCAGGTGCTGGTGGGCATGCGGTTCTGCGACGTGGTGCGCTGGGGCTTCGAGCAACACCTCGGCGAATTGCGCGGCCGCACGGTTGACGAAGCCGTCGAACAGCGCATGGCGCTGCATCGGCACGAGGCGGCGACGCGGGAAATCCATTTGCAGTCGGTGGGGCGCTGGGTGCTGGCCAGCGACCGGCCGACCAAGGACGGCGGCGTGGTCAGCTTGCGCACGGATATCACCGCGCAAAAGTTGATGGAAGCGGCGCTGACCGACCGCACCGAATTGCTGGAACTGGCGATGCAGGGCTCGGAAGCCGGGCTGTGGGACTGGCAGGCCGATGGTCCGAGCTTCCGCCTTTCGGCCCGCTGCTGCGAGCTGCTGGGCGACAGTGCGCAGCGCTTCGATGATTCGCTGCCGGGCTTCATCGACCGCCGCTGCCATCCGGAGGAACGACCGGCGCTGTTGCGCTGGTTGCGCCGGATCACGGTCGACCCGCGGCAGGGTGAGGTGTTCGGCCGCGAACTGCGGCTGCTGTGCCGCGACTTGATCTGGCGCTGGTTCAACGCCCGCGCGGCGGTAATCCGCGGGCCAGACGGCAGGGTGTTGCGGGTCGCAGGATCGCTGGTGGATGTCGACGCCCGTAAGGCGCATGACGCCGAACTCGCCGCGGCCCGTCAGCACCTGAGCGATGCGGTGGAAAGTCTCGACGCCGGCCTGGTGATGTACGACGCCGCGGGGCGGCTGGTGTTCTGCAATCGGCGCTTTCAGGACCTGTTTGCCCCCGCCGGGCTCACGCTGCTGCCGGGGCAGCGGGTGGAGACCCTGCTCCGTCAACACTACGCGGCACTGCCGGCAACGGCCGGCGAGGGCACGGCGGACGAATTCCTCAGCCGCTGGCAGGCGCGCTTGCGCACCCGCCTTGGCACCCGCGAACTGCAAGTCGGCGAGCGCTGGTTCCAGATCGACGACCTGCCGACCCACGGCGGCGGCATCGTCAGCCTGCGCACCGAGACGACCGCCATTCGTCGTGCGGAGCAGGCCCTGAGCGAAAGCGAAGCCCGCCTGCGGACAGTGTTTGAAGGCTCGCCGGTCGGGATTTTTCTGGCCGACACCGAAGGCAATCTCAGTTATGCCAACACCGCGCTGGCCGAACTGTTGGCGCTCGCCGGCTTGCCGCAGCCGCGTCAGCAGTGGTTGCACGCGTTTCATCCAGACGAGCGGGCAAGCGTCGGCGCGCGGCTGCAGCGGTTTCTGGCTGCGCCCGAGGGCAGCCTGCGCTTTGAGGCCCGGCTGGCGACGCCGCAGGCCGAGCCCCGTCAGGTCTATCTGCAGGTGCGTCCGGTGCTGGAAGCCGGGCGTTTGCTGGGTTTCGCCGGCACGCTGGAAGACATCAGCGAGCGTCGGCGACAGGAGCTTGCGCAGCGCCAGCTGCAGGGCCAACTGCAACAGGCCCAGAAGATGGAAGCCATCGGCCAACTGACCGGCGGCGTAGCGCACGATTTCAACAATATCCTTGCCGGCGTGCTGGGCTATGCCACGCTGGCTACGCTGCGGCCGGCGGTGGCGGCCGATCCGAAGCTGCAGGAATATCTGTCAGCGGTGGTGACGGCCGGCGAGCGGGCACGCGATCTGGTTGCCAAGATGCTGGCCTTCAGTCGCAGCCGGCCGGCCGAGCCGCAAACGCTGGTGCCGCTGCCCACGCTGCCGCTGCTTAACGAGGTCGTTGCGCTGCTACGCAGCCTGATCCCGGCCAGTCATCAGCTGGTCACCGACTTTGCCCCCGGCCTGCCACCTCTGCAGATCGACGGGGTGGACCTCCATCAGGCCGTGATCAACCTGGCGATCAACGCGCGGGACGCCATCGAGGGCCACGGCAAGATCACCATCAGCGCGCGGGTACCGCGGGCGTTCAGCGGGACCTGCGCCAGTTGCCGCGCACCGATTGCCGGCGAATTCGTGGAAATCGCGGTGCGCGATTCCGGCAGCGGCATGGCGGCAGAGCTCTTGCCGCGCATTTTTGACCCGTTTTTCTCGACCAAGGAAGTGGGCAAGGGCACCGGCATGGGGCTCGCCGTGACCCACGGCGTGGTGCATGCCGCCGGCGGGCATTTGCTGGTCGAGTCGACACCGGGCGCCGGCACTGCCGTGCGTCTGCTACTGCCGGCCGCCGCCGCGACGGCAGCACCGCTGCCCCCGACGCCGCTACCGCCAATGCCATCAAGCCTGCCGCAGACGCTCCGCACGGTGCTGGTGGTCGACGACGAACCCACGGTCGGCGAGATGTGGCGCGAGGTGCTCACCGGTCAGGGCCTGCGGGTCGAGGTGTTCACCGAGCCAGCCGCCGCCCTGGCCTGGGTATTGGGCCCGCAGGGGCACTGTGATCTGCTGATGACCGACCAGACCATGCCGGGCATGACCGGGCTGGAGCTGGCACGCGCGTTTCTGGCCCGGCGACCTGGCGTGCCGGTGATCCTCTCGACCGGTCTGGAAGGCGGGGTCGATGCGCAACTGGCCAGCGCGGTGGGGGTGGGGGCGATTCACGTCAAACCGGTGCCCATCGAACGCATGCTCGATTCAATCCGTGCCGGGCTTGCCGGCACGCTGGGCTCAAGTCAGGCCGATTGGCGACGTTAACTGTGCATGGCCGATACCGGGGAAAGGATTGAGCGGATGGCGTATGCAACCGGCACGGGACCGGGTTCAACGCTTGGAGACCGCCGGCTGACCCTGAGCTATGCCTTGGTCATTGCCTTGGCGGTGGCCTTGCTGGTGGTCACCGGCCTGATGTCGAACGAGCATCTGGAATCGCTGGATGGCTCTTCCCGACTGCTGCGTGAAATCAACCACCGTCTGAATGCGGCTGACGATGTGCTGCTGGCCATCGAACGTCTGGAATCGGCCAGCGACCCGCTGACCTCTGGTCTGCGCGAAGCACAGTCGACGTTTGCCGAGCTCAACCGCCGCAACGACGAGTTCAATCGGCTCGATGCGTCCTTCATGCCGCGGCTGCATGTGGCGTCGATGCGCGAACTGGGCAGTCTCGGTAAGGAGATTGCCGAACTCTCCGGCATGGTGCTGGGCGAGCGGGTGGGCGACAGCGTGATCGTCCACTGGCCGAATGCCCGCAAGGTTGAGCGCGCCGGCGTGCATTACCGCGCCCTGGTGCAGCGCCTGTCCGATGACCTCCACCGCACCCGCGAATATGAATTAGGCGAAGCCCGCCGGCACATCGTGACCGGCGTGCTGCTGGTGGTCGCGCTGCTGGTGGTGGGCGCGTTTTTCGTAATCGCGCCAGCGGCGCGTGACCTGCGCCGGCAGCACGAAGAGTCGCTGCGCCTGCGCCAGGCCGAGCAGGCGCAGCGCGCCAGTGAACTGCGTTTCCGGCGCCTCGCCGAAGCCGCGCCAATCCTGATGTGGGGCCTGCGCCCGGACGGCAGCTGCGATTACTTCAACGACCAGTGGCTCGCCTTTGTCGGCGCCAGCCGCGAGGACGCGACGCATCAACATTGGCTGGACTACGTGCATCCCGACAAGCGCGCGACGGCAGAAGCCGGCATGTCGGCCGCACTGGCCGGCCGCGAGACCTTCGAGCTCGAATGTCACCTGCGGCGTCACGACGGGGTCTATGTCGAAATGCTGGTGCGCACCTCCCCGCTGCGCGATGCCGCGCTGGCCTATCACGGACTGGTCGGCACCTGCGTCGAGGTCACCGCGCTCAAGCAGGCACAGGCCCAGCTTGGCGAGCGCACGGAGTTGCTGGAAATCGCCCTGCGCGCGTCCAGCGACGGCCTGTGGGACTGGAACGTCGAGACCAACCAGAACTATCTCTCGCCCCGCTGGAAAGCCCTGCTGGGCTTTGGTGAGGACGACGTGGACGACAACCTGTCGGTCTGGCAGGCGCGGATCCATCCCGATGAGCGCGACATGGTGGCGCGCGAAGTCGAAGCCCATCTCGATAACAAGCGCCCGTTCGACGTCGAGTACCGCATGCAAACCCGGTATGGCGAGTGGCGCTGGTTTCATGTGCGCGGTATTGCCGTACGCGATGCCGACGGACGCCCGCGCCGCATGGCGGGCTTCACCACCGATATTCACGACCGCAAGCTGCAGGACATCGAAATCCAGCGCACGCGCACCTTGCTCAGCGAAGCGATTGAAGTGCTGGACGCCGGCATCGCGCGCTTCGACGCCGATAACTGCCTGGTTTTCTGCAACCAGCGCTTCCGCTCGATCTATGGTTTTTCGGAAGAGGACACCGCGCCTGGCGTGAGCGGCATCCAGCTGCTCGGCAGGTTTTACGACGCCAACCCCGAGCGCCGTAGCGGCCTGTCGCGGCGCGCTTTCATTGAACGCTTCATGGCCGAGCGTGGGGACGCGGCGGTGTCTGAACGCAAGCTGGGTGACCGCTGGGTGATGATCAGCGAGCGCCCCACCGCCGATGGCGGCTCGGTCAGCCTCCACACCGAAATCACCGCGATCAAGGAAATCCAGACCAATCTGACGCTGGCGATGGAAAAGGCCGAAGCCGCGAGTGTGGCCAAGACCCAGTTTCTCGCCAACATGAGCCACGAACTGCGTACGCCGCTGAACGGAGTCATCGGCATGTTGCAGATGCTGGAGGCGCCGGAGATTCCCAAGCCCTTCAGCGACTATGTGGATGTCGCCCTGCGCTCGGGCCGGGCGCTGCTGGAACTGATTAACGACGTGCTGGACTTCTCGCGCATCGAGTCCGGGGCGCTGGAACTGGAAGTCACCGATTTCGACCTCGGTGAACTGGTCGCCGATACCCTCGCCGCGGTCACCGCGCAGGCGCGCCAGAAAGGCCTCACTGTCGAGTGTAGCGTCGACCCGGCGCTGCCGCCGGCGCTGCGCGGCGATCCGCTGCGCCTGCGGCAGGTGCTGGTGAACTTGCTGGGCAATTCGCTGAAGTTCACGCCGCAGGGGCGCATTGATTTACGTCTGAGCCTGCGCGAAGGTGGTACGCGCGTGTCCTATGAAGTGGAAGACAGCGGCATTGGCATCTCGCCCGAGCAGCAGGTGGCGGTGTTCGAGCGATTCAGTCAGGCCGACGCCAGCACCACGCGCCGTTTTGGTGGCGCGGGTCTGGGCCTTGCCATCAGCCGCCAGCTGGTGCGCTCGATGGGCGGCGAAATGCGCATCGCCTCCGAACTGGGGGTGGGCACCCGGATCTGGTTCGATTTGCCGCTGGAGGAAGGGCAACTGCGCGAGCGCGGCGCCGCCCACGACGCGCCGCTTTCGCCGGTCAGCCTGCAGGGTCGGGTACTGGTGGTCGACGACGTCGAGACCAACCGGCTGGTGGGTCTGGCGATGTTGCAGCGGCTGGGGCTGAATGGCGCGGCGGCGGCCGGTGGCGACGAAGCGCTGGTGCTGGTCACGACCGACAGCTTCGACCTGATCCTGATGGACTGCCAGATGCCCGGGATGGACGGCTACCAAACCACGCTGAAGCTGAGTGCCTTGCTGGGCGAGCGCTGCCCGCCGGTGGTCGCGATGACCGCCCACGTGGCGCCGGAAGACCGCGAGCGGGCGCTGGCTGCCGGCATGTGCGATTACCTGACCAAACCCATCGCCGGACAGGCGTTGCGCAGCGTGGTCGAGCGCTGGCTGCCCGGCACCTCGCTGACGGAACCGCCGCGCTTCACCACCCGCGCGGGCGAAGAAGTGCTGGCGAGGCCCAAGTTCGACGAGCTGGCGGAAGCCATCGACCCGGCCGGCATGGCGCAGCTGTTCCTCATGTTCATGCAAAGCATGCGCAAGCAGCTAAGCCAGCTGAATACGGCGCTCGAAGAGGGCGACCTGGAGCGGGTCAAAAATCTGGGCCACGCGATGAAGGGCACCAGCGCGAACGTGGGCGCGATGCGCCTGTCGATACTCGCCGCGCGGATGGAGCGGGCGGCCGGGGCAGAGGATGCGCCCGGGATGGCGGCGGTGCTCGACGTCTTGCCGGCGGCGATGGACGAACTCGACACGGCGATTGAGAGCAGTCTGCACAGCCTGGGCTGAGGCGAAAGACGACCGGACGGGCGCAAGGCCCGGCCGGTCTTCGGCGAAGGTTTAACCCCGCATCTTGATCTGTTCCCAGGCCGGGTGAAGGCTTGAGGCGGCGCTCGGCCGAGCGTCCATGCGCTGGAACCAGGCGTTGATGTTTTTCAGATCCGGATTAAGCCCCTGGCCAACGCCCTTGGCGAAGTCCATGCAGCAGTACAGCGTGATGTCCACAAAGCGCGGCGACTTGCCGGCGATGAAGTCGCGGCCGGCGATGAGGCCGTCGAGCTTGGCCAGCCATTCCTGGGCGGTGGCTTTCAGATCGGCGGCGGCGACCGGAATGCAGTGCACGCGGTTCTTGAACAGCTCATAGCCTTCGGCGAAGCGGAAGCCGTTGTACATGTGCTCGGTGATGTTGAGTTCGACGCGACGCTGCCACATGCGGGCTTCGGCGCGTTCGGCGGCGGTGCTGCCGATCAGCACCGGCGTCGGGTGCAGTTCTTCGATGTATTCGCAAATGACGGCGGTTTCCGCGATGACGGTGCCGTTGTCCAGTTCCAGCGCCGGCAGCTGGCCGCCCGGGTTACGCGAGAGGTAGCCGTCCTGACGGTTTTCACCGCCCAGCAGGTTGACCTCCTCGGACGGCAGGGTCAGGCCTTTTTCTGCCAGAAACATGCGTACGACGCGCGGGTTAGGACCGAACGAATCAATCAGCTTCATCTAAGCCTCCAGAGATAATGTTTTTGTGGGCGGGCTAGCGCCGCAAATGCCGCACGCGGGCTCACGCCGTGACGAAAGGCCGGGCCACCGTAGGCGGGATGCCGGCGTCCGTCAACCGCAGGCTGCGGCGCTAGTCGACGCTGCAGCAGAGCCCCTTGAGGTATTCGCTTTCGGGAAAATTAAGCGCCACCGGATGGTCGGCGCCGGCCCCGAGGTGGGCGACGATGCGGGCGTCGACGCGCGCATCCAGCGCCGCACCGGCAATGATTTTCTGGAACAGATCCGCGCTCACCCCGCCCGAGTAGGAAAACGTGAACAGCAGTCCACCCGGCTTCAGCAGCTTGAAGGCCAGCAGGTTGATGTCCTTGTAGCCGCGCGCCGCGCGCTCGGCGGTGGCCGCGGTCGGCGCAAACTTGGGCGGGTCCATGATGATGAGGTCGTAAGCCTTGCCCTGGTCGCGCAGCAGGCGCAGGTGCTTGAAGACATCGGCTTCGACCAGATCGACGCGCCCGGCGCTGAGTCCGTTAAGTTCGATGTTATTGCGGGCCAGAGCGAGCGCGTCGCCGGACGCATCAATCGCCGTGACGTGCCGCGCGCCGCCGGCCAGTGCGCTGGCGGTGAAGCCGCCGGTGTAACAGAAACAGTCCAGTACCTCATCGACATCCGCCAGCGCGCGGACCTGCGCGCGGTTGTCGCGCTGGTCGAGATAAAAACCGGTCTTGTGGCCGTGGACGGCGTCTACCGTGAAGCGCAGTCCCTCTTCGTCGACGATGCCCGGCAGCACCGGCGCCTCGCCGTGGAGCAGGCCAATTTCTACCGGCAGCCCTTCCAGCGTGAGGACGTCGGCATCCGAGCGCTCATAAATCTGCTGCGCGCCGGTGTGGCTGCGCAGGGCGGCGACGATGGCCTCGCGCCAGCGCGCGGCGCCCGACGACAACAGCTGCACCACCAGCAGCTCGCCATAACGGTCGACCACGCAGCCCGGCAGGCCGTCGGCTTCGCCATGAACCAGGCGCAGGGCGTTCAGTGTCGGCAGCAGGCGCTGACGGCGGCGCACCGCGCTGGCAATGCGAGCGTCGATCAGCGCGAGGTCGATGGGCGCGTCTTCCTCCCAGGACCACACCCGCGCGCGGATCTGCGAGGCCGGGCTGTAGCAGGCCCAGCCGAGGAACTGGCCCTCGCGGCTTTCGATGGCCAGCGTGCCGCCGGCCTCCGGCGCCGCCTCGACCCGCTCGATAGCGCCCGAGAACACCCAGGGATGACGGCGCAACAGCGAGCGTTCGCGCCCGGCTTTCAGGATCAGGCGAGGCCGCGATGAGGCAGCGGAGCGGGGCGGGCGATTCATGGCGGGCAAGCCTCTGCAATGCGGGCCGGGGAGGATAGAGGGCAGGCCCCGTGCTGACCAGCGGCGCGGGGCTTGCGCGCTCACCGGCTGGGGTGTGCAATCGTCGCCTTCCCGTTGGTCAGTCCGCTCATGTTTCCGCCCCGGTTTCCCTTTCTCGGCCTCTTGATGCTGTACGTCGTCCTGGTGTGGGCGCTGCGCAGCTTTGGCGTCACCGGCGGCAGCATCGACGACGCCGAACAGCTGCTCTATAGCCAGTCCTGGGCTTGGGCCTACAGCGCGCACAATCCACCCGGGCCGACCTGGATCGTGCGCGCCCTGCAAAGCCTGACGGGCCCGGATCTGCTGTCGGTGACGGTGCCGAAGTTCGGCTGGTGGCTGGTGAGTTTTCTCGCGCTTTACGCCTGTGCCCGGCGGCTGTTCGCCGCCCGCGCGCAGGCAGTCCACACCACGCTGTGGCTGGCCGGCGTGTACTACGTCAGCTGGGAGTGCGTGCTGAACTACAGCCACAGCGTGCAGGTGCTGGCGCTGAGTCTGCTGTTGCTGTTGCAGCTCCTGCGCATGCGGCGCCAGCGCGCGCTGGGCGACTATCTGCTCCTGGGCCTGCTGGTCGCGCTGGGGCTGGTGTCCAAATTCAATTTCGCCGTGCTGCTGCTGGCGATGGCCGGCGCGAGCCTGTGGGTGCCGGCCTACCGGCAAGTGCTCTGCGACCGGCGGCTGCTGGCCAGTGTGCTGGTCGGACTGCTGGTGCTGACGCCGGTGGCCTTCGCCCAGTGGCAGCTGCTGGTGGCAAGCCCGGCGGCGACGACCGCGAAGTTCGGCATTGTGCCGGACTGGTCGTGGCGGCTTGCGCTACACGGCGCGGGCAGCGCGTTGATCGCCTTGGCGAGCTGGCTCTCGCCGCTGCTGCTGTTTGTGCTGGTTCTGGCGCCGCGCGTGGCGCTGCCTTTGCCCGCGCTGCCGCCGCGGACCACGCCGGACGGCGGCTGTTTGCAGACCGACGAGCGCTGGCTGCGGGCGGTAGGCCTCGGCGTGCTGGGCCTGGTGATCGCGCTGACGGTGGCGAGTCGCGCGGCCGAAGCGCGCACGCATTACTTTCAGATCGCCGCGCCGCTGGTGCTGTGGCTGGCGGTGCGGGTGGATTTGCTGGGCCTTGGCGCCGCGCGCCTGCGGGTCATCGGCGTTCTGTGCCTTACGCTCGCGCTGCTCTCGCCGCTTCTGTTGACGCTGGAACTGACGGGGCTCGCCAATATCACCGGCAAAGGGCGCCTGCTGGTGCCCTACGCCGAGCTCGCCGCCGCGCTCAGGGCCGAGGGCTTTCGCGATGGGCTGGTGGTGGCGCAGGACTGGCCGCACGCGCTGTCCGGCAACCTGCGGCCGCATTTGCCGGCGGCACGGTTTTTCTCGCTCGCGCACACCGATTACCGGCCGCCGCCGGCCCGCAGCGCTCAGTGCCTGCTGCTGTGGCAGAGCGCGTCGGCGCCGGCGAGCGTGGCGCAAGTGCTGGCGCTGCCCGGCGCCTTTCGGCAGGGCACCATTGATTTACGACCGGCGCGCGGGCCGCAGCTCGCGATTCACTGGGCGCTGGCCGAGACGCCGCAGCCTTGCCAGCAGCTGGTCGCGCCGCCTTAAGCGCCTAGGCTAGCCAGCACTTCTTGACCAGCTGTGCCTTGTACTCGTAGCGGGGCAGGGCCAGCGGCGGCACCAGTTCGATGTCGGCGCGGAAGATGAGCTTCTCGCGCAGCCGCGCTTCAATCGCCGCTTTAAGCCCCGCCGCATCGGCGGCCTGCGGGTCGTGTTCCACCTTGATGTGGACCGGGGGCTCCCAGCCTTCAGGCGGCGCCTTGTGCAGCTGGATTTCCATCACGCCGTTGGTGGCCGGGGCAAAGCTCGCAATGACGTCGCGCACCGCCGAGGGGTACACGTTCACGCCGCGCACGATGAGCATGTCGTCGGTACGCCCGATGATGCGGATGCCGAAGCCCGTGCGCCCGCAGTGGCAGCGGGTGTGCGTGACTTCGACATGGTCGCGGGTGCGGAAGCGGAGCAGCGGTTGGGATTCGCGCTGCAGCGAGGTGCAGACCAGTTCGCCGCGCGCGCCGTCTTCAATCTTCACCGGCGCGCCGGTGTCGGGGTCGATCAGTTCCGGATGAATAATGCCCTGCGCCATAAAGTGCATGCCGATCCGGTGCTCGCACTCGGCCCAGGCCATCGCGCAGTAGTCGCCGTTGCCGGAGACTTCCATCAGCCGGCAGCCGAAGGTGTCTTCGATCTGCTGGCGCACCCAGGGGATCGACGCGCCGGGTTCGCCGCCGCCAAAAATGACTTTCAGACCCAGCGAGCGCGGATCGATATCGCGGCTGGCCAGCGCCTGGGCGAAATGCAGCGGGTAGGACGAGGTGCATAGCATCGCGTTGGCTTTGGCGAAGCGGAAGGCGTCGATCAGGCGGTCGGTCATGTTGACGCCTACCGGGATGCAGGTGCCGATGGTCTCGAAGGCATCGGCATAGGACGCCGCCACCACAAACGGCGACACCACCACCGGCACCCGGTGTTCAGGGCGCAGTCCCGCACACCAGAACGAACGCACGGCGGCTTCGCGCCAGCTGGCAATGTCGCGGGTGGTCAGGCCGATATAGGTCGGGCGCCCAGTGGTGCCGCTGGTCGAGTAGACCCGGCGCACGTCCTGCGGGTCGCAGGCCAGATGCGCCCCGAAGGGTGGCGTGGCGAGCTGGCTTTCCCGCAGCTCCGCTTTCTCGGTAAACGGAAACTCGCTGAAGGCCTCGAGCTGCTTCAGATCCGCCGTGGTCCGCCCGGCCGCGCCCAGCTTTTGCTGGTAGAACGGCGAGCGCGCCAGCACGTAGTCCACCTGCTGGCGGAGTTGGTTGAGGGTGTGGCGGGCGAGGGTGTGGGCGTCGATGGTTTCGGCGCCGGGATTCCAGCAGGCAGCGTGTGTCATGAGGAGGCTCTAGGCGGCGGTGACGGTGGCAACCCACTGGCGCAGGGTTTCGATGCTGGCGTCGTCGGGCACGCGTCCGGCGGTCACGACCACCCCGGCGGCGAGCGGGACAGGGGCGTCCAGATCAAGCGCGAGCGGCGCCGGAAACGGACCGTCGGGGGCGACGCAAAGCGGCAGCGCGCGGTGAAAACGGGCGATATTGCCGGCGGTTTTCAGCGCATCCTGCCAGACCTCGGCGTCGGCAGCCGGCGCGCTATCGAGGCACAGCAGGATGTCGATGCCGGCCTCGCAAAAGGCTTTGACCAGGGTGCCGAAAGCCGCGCCGGCGCTGGCCAGATCGGTGTTGAACTGCTGCGCCAGCGTAGCCGGGCCGGTGAGGCCGGCGAGCAGGGCGGCGCTATCGCCCAGCGTGGCGCGCAGGCGGCGGGTGGCTTCCAGCGCGGCGGCTAGCCGGGTGCCGGGCTGGTCGAGGCTCGCAAGGTCCAGCGTCTCGCCGGAGGCGCGCTCGAAGCCTTCGCCCAGCGCCACCACCACGCCTTCGCTGCCCAGCGCGCGCTGGAGCTCCAGCAGGCCGTTCGCGAGCTGCGTGGGATCGGTAAAGAACTCATCCAGCGGCCGGGCGGAAATTTGCGCCGCCGCGCCCAGCGCCAGCGGCAAGACCACGCGTTCGCTGCCGCCACGGCCCTGCACCATGGCCTGAATCCGCTTGCGCGGCGGCTTGGTGCTCATGGCCGGAAGGCCGGGTGCAGCGGCACGGCGTCGGGCCAGCTGCCGTAGAGGCCGAGAATTTCTTCCGGCGGCCGGCGCTTCAGCCATTCGGCTTCGAATTCGGCGAAGGGCACGCCCCGGCGCAGGCGCTCGGCCTTGGCCTCGGCGCGCAGGCGGGCGGTGTCTTCCATATCCACGCGCTGACGCACGGCATCCCAGCTCACGCGGTAGATTTCGCGCGCGCTCCAGTCCGAGCACAGGCCTTTCTGGATGTCGATTTGCACCGCCGCCGGGTTGCGGTCCAGCGGGTCGCCGTAGCCGGCGCCGCCGGTGGACATGAGGATGGCAATCGTCTCGTCGCCCATGATCGGACGCGTGGTGCGCCCAAAGGGTTCGGTCGTCACTTCGCCGAAATCGCCGGCCACCATCGCCGCAAAGTCCAGCTTGCCGCCTTCAATATTGGCCATCAGCTCGGTGACCTTGGTGCCTTTGATCGACAGCCCCGGCACGGTCGGCGGCGCATAGCCACCAAACAGCGGCTGCGGCGTCTGGATCGACGAGTTGTCGGCAATCGACATGAAGTAAACCATCGGCACGTGATGCGCCGCCCAGAACTGCGCCGTGCCGCAGCCGCCGCGGTGTTTGCCGTGGCCGCCGGAGTCCGGCCAGTGCTGGCTGAACGGCACCAGCATCGGAAACTCGTTTTCCATGCTTTCGACGTCCGGTGCGCGGCCGAAGGCGCACCAGGGAAAGCCGTAGGCGTCCATGCCGTCGTGGGTGCAGCGTGCGCCCTGGCCTTCGGTGTTGATGGTGTAGGCGATCATGTCGGCAAACGGCATGTCCCACTGCGAGACGCCGGCGATCACCGGCGCGTTGCCGCCGTTACCCATCGAGGCCGTGGCCTGCTGCCATTCCTCGCTGGGGAAGCGGGCGCGGGAAATACAGTTGGCGATCGCGCTCATCGCGCCGGTGCAGATCATCACCGCGTTGCTGGTGGCGGCGCGCGGCGTCGGCGAGAGGCAGCTGGCTTCCGGAAACACGAAGTCGATCGGCGCAAACGTGGCGCTGGAGATCGGCAGGTCGTGGAACACGTACTCGTAGATGTAGTTGGCCAGATGCCCGACCACCGCCTGCGGGTGCGCGTTGTAGCTGGACAGATTCTCCGGGCTGGTGCCGGTGAAATCGATCGTCAGGTGGTCCGCCAGCTTGGTCATGGTCATGTAGCAGTTGCGAATAAGCCCGCGCGTCAGGCCCGCCGCATCGCTGAAATTCGCGCAGCGGTAGACACCGTCCGGCCAGCTCGACAGGCGCTTGCGCGCGCCGGCTTCCGCTTCCTGCAGCATCTTGCGGAACAGGCCGGTGACGAAGTCTGCGCCGTCCCGCTCGCACATTTCCTGAATGCGCAGGCGCACCCGGTCGGCGGTGGTGCAGCGGGCTTTCAGGTCCACCGTCACGTTCGCCTCGGCGCGAATGCCGAAGGCCACGAAGAGTTCGATGATGTCGTTGTTGATGCGGAAATTCCGCCCGATTTTCATCGGCGGCAGGTTCATGCCTTCTTCAAAGCGGGACGTCGCCGACACCGGCATGCCGCCCGGCTCGCAGGCGCCGGTCTCGGTGGTGTGCGACAGCGCCGCGGTCCAGGCCACCAGCTTGCCCTGATGAAACACCGGCATGATCGCGGTCTGGTCCGGGTTGTGGATGCCGCCGTAGAGCGCGTCGTTGGTGTAGAAGATGTCGCCGTCTTCAATGCCCGGATTGTCCTGATATTTTTTCAGGATGTACTTGATGACGATCGGCGGAATGATCGCATGCAGATAGGTGCCGGCCGAGGCGTTCACCAGATCGCCGGCGGCGGTGAACATCGCGACGATCGAGTCGCCCGCCACGCCCATCGAACTGCGCGAGGAGCGCATGAACACTTCATAGCCTTCATCGAGGATGTCGGCCGTACGCTGGAGCGCAATTTCGTAATTGCCGCGTGACACCAGCTTCACGCATTCCAGTTCATGCGCCGACGGCGGCGTAACTTTCAGCGCCGCCAGTTTTTCTTCAACGGTGGGGTAGCTCACGCGGATTCTCCCTTGCGCCCATCGGCGGTGTATTCCAGCAGTCCCAGGCCTCGGCTGTTGATGGTGAAGCACTGACCCGGCGGCACGACCAGCGTGGTGAACTCGGCGTCGACCAGCGCGGGGCCGGTCAGTTGATGGCCGGGCAGCATGGATTCGAAGCGGTACACCGGCGTCTCCACGCGCTGTTTGAGTTCCGGCCAGTAGGCCTCGCGGCTGCCGGTGCGCGCGGCGCTGGCGTCCGGCGGGTTAAGCGCCTGTTCCGGCAGCGAGAGCTTCTCGGTTTCGATGATCGCTTTCAGCACGATGTTTTCCAGATACACCCCGCCCGGGCGGTTCACCACGTGCGGGCTGAAGGCTTCGCTGAACTCGGTTTCAAACGCGTTGTAGATGGCCTGCATCTGGGCTTCGCCCTCGATGTAAAGCCCGGGCACCGACACGCGCTTCACGTGCACCTGGCCGCCGTAGAGCATGTCGAGTTCCAGCTGATAGACCGCCGTGTCGGCATTGAAGCCTTCGGCCGAGAGGTCGATGTGCGCCTGTTCGACCAGACCGCGCACCGCGCTGTTGAAGCTCTCGTAGTCGGTGGAAAAAGTCTCGGTAATCGGCGTCATGAACACCATGCGGCGCGAGACTTCATAGACGTGCATGATGTCCATCACCGAACTGCCCAGCGCGCAGAACACCGGCGACTGCGGAAAAATCACCGCCACCGGGACGTCCGCGCGATAGCCCGCGACATGCGTCGGCCCGCCGCCGCCAAAGGCGAACAGCGCGAAATCTTCCGGTCGGTAGCCGCGCAAATGCACTTCGCGCTTGATGGCCGAGGCCATGTTTTCTTCGACGATATTGCGAATCATCGCCGCCGCTTCATCCACCGACACGCCGAGCGGGCGGGCGATCTTCTGCTCGATCGCCGACACGGCTTTGGCGCGGTTGAGCGGCATGCGCCCGGAGAAATAGGTCTCGGGCGAGATGTAGCCCAGCGCCACGTCGGCATCGGTCACCGTCGGTTCGGTGCCGCCCAGGTCGTAGCAGACCGGACCCGGCATGGCGCCGGCGCTGCGCGGGCCCACTTCAAGGCGATTGAGCAGGGTGTTGATCGACGCAATGGAGCCGCCGCCAGCGCCCATGGTGGTGGTCTGCAGCATGCTG
>JALRCR010000058.1 GCA_023257255.1 Gammaproteobacteria bacterium
GCGCTCTCGGGCGCTCTGGGACAGGCATCGTCTGGGGGGCGGGCGCTCTGGGACAGGCATCGTCTGGGCGGGCGCTCTGGGACGGGAGGCGCTCTGGGACAGGCATCGTCTTGAACCTCCTGCCTCACCCACACGGTACGTCCCTCGGCGCTCGCTGCGCCATCGAATTTGGGGTCAGAGTAAAAACTACTCGGCCTTACGCCGACCCCGTGCTTTTTTTCGAGTTTTTACTCTGACCCCAAATATAAACAGGCGTTGTCCCATCGTCTTAAGCAGGTTCGAGAGACGTTACGGGACAGGCGTCATCGGGTTCCGGCGTCATCGGGTTCCCGATCGCCCAAGCGCAACGAGCGCTCTCACCTTCAACGCCGCCGCGAGTTCAGGTGACGGAGATCAACACCGGTCGTTTCTGATCCCCGACAGTGGAGGAGACGCGGTAGAAGCGGTCTTCCGACGGTAAAGACAGCAGTCGGTCGCACGCGCTCAGCGGCCGGCGTGGTGCCCATCGACCAGACGCCCCGCGAAAGACGGCACAACGGGCGCCTTGTTGTCGGCGCTTCTGACTGATGTCTGGTTTTACGAGGTAGGGGGTGTGCGAATGGATGGAAACGAAGCCGTCGTTCGATTTACGCGATGAATGACGAGGTGTTGCATGGCGCGCACGTCATGCTGGTTGACGATGACGCCAGCGTTCGTCTGGCGCTTGGTCTTTACCTCAAAACGATCCACGGCGCCGAGGTGACGGGCGTTGCGAATTTGGACAGTCTGCGCGCCGCGCTGGTCGCGTCCGGAGCACCGCCGACCCTCCTAATCGCGGATTTCAGACTTGCCCGGCGCGAGACCGGCCTTGAGGCAGTGAATCTGGCGCGTGAGCTTTGCGGCACGACCTTGCCGGCACTGCTGCTGACCGGGAACCCGGACGCCTTGCCTCCAGCGGTGAGCGCCATGCCGGCACTCCGTGTGCTCGCGAAGCCCTTCGATCCCGCCGAGTTTCTGCGGATGCTGGGCGAGCTCCTGGCGGAGCGGCAGTCCTAAGTCGCGCCGTCATGAGTGACTTCACGCTCAATCCCGAACTGCTCGCTGATTCAGGGCTAGGACTGGTGGTCTATGCGCCAACCGCTGAAGCCACGGTCGTGAATTGTAATTCCCTCGCCGCCGGCTGGTTTGGCTTCACTCGCGCTGGACTCGAAGGCAAAACGGCGCTTGATTCGGCCTGGTCATTTCTCGAGGCAGAAGAACGACCGCTACCGCGCGACGACCTGCCGGTGTTCAGGGTGTTGGCGTCGGGGGAAGCCGTGCGCAACGTGCGCCTAGGTATTCTCGCCGCGGGCAGCAGCTCGCCCCGGTGGGTGCAGGCCTCCGCGGTACCGCAGCGTGGCGCGGACGGCGCGATCGAATACGTGGTGATGACGCTGACGGAGCCCCCCGCAGAAGTCAGCACGCGGCCGGCGTATTCACCTACCGATTTTTTGATGGAAATCAGCTTCGATTCCACCGGCGACGGCATTTTCCTTTCCAACGCGGACGGCAGCGTCGTCAAATTCAATCCGACCTTTGCTCATTTCAATGGGATCAGGCCGACCAAGTCCGCGACATCGCTCGCCGAGTTATCGGAGTCCGTGGTCGTTTTTGACCGCCACGGGTCGATCGTCGGCTTGAGCGACTGGCCCGTGTCGCGGGCCTTGCGCGGTGAAACTGGCGAATTGGAAGCGAAGATTTACCGGCCTGATAGCAACCACCAATGGACCGCTGTGTATCACTATGCGCCGCTGCGAAATGCGGACCGCCAGATCATTGGCGCGATCGTCACCTGTGGCGGAAGCATCGTCCAAAGGCACGCGCTGGAGAAATCCTTACGCGCCAGCACGCAACGATTCGAAACGCTGGTCGAAGGCGCACCTGACGGCATTTTTATCAGTAACAAAGGGAGTTTCACCTACGCCAATCCGGCGCTGCTCAAGATCCTTGGCCTAAAAGATCCTGCAGATTTTCTGGGCACTAACAGCTTTGACTGGGTAGCGCCCGAATTTTTCGGGGCGCTTCGGCAGCGGATGCAAGAGGTCATGCGAGGTGAGGCATGGCCGCCTTCATTCTGGGAGTTGCTGCGCCGGGACGGCACGCGGGTGCCGGTGGAAGTTACTGGAACCAGACTGGACGAGGACTGCCACGTCGGGTTCATACGGGACATCAGTGCGCGGATGGCGGCTGCGGTCGAGCAAGAGAAGCTGCGTCTGGAACTGGAGGCCACGAAACGGCTGGAATCCATGGGTCGGCTCGCCGGCGGGCTTGCGCATAATTTCAACAATATCCTGCAGGCCCAGAAGCTGTTCTTTTCCGTCATGAAATTGAAGGTCGACCAGACTTCTGAGAAGGCGCGGATAATGGAAGACCTTGAGTCTTGCACGGACCGGGCGAGCGAGATTGTCCGTCAGTTATTGGCGTTTGGCCGCAAGCAAGTCGGGAAGCCGGCGACGGTCGATCTGAATGAGGTCGTGCTGAATATCGCGAGCCTGCTGCAGTCGTCCGTCGCCGAAAACATCCTTTTCCAGATAACGCCGGCGCCAATGCCGCTTTGGGTGAACGTCGATGTCGGGCAAATTGAGCAGATCATGCTGAACCTCGTGCTGAATGCGCGTGACGCCATGGAAGAAGGCGGCCGGCTGGACGTCCGTCTGGCCGCCGAGACAGACCAATCGGACGGCTCGCCGCAGGCGTTAATCTCCGTCATCGACACCGGCATCGGGATCAGCGATGCGGGGCTTGAGCGAATTTTCGAACCCTTTTTCACCACCAAGCCCGACACGCATGGCGGCGGCCTGGGGCTCGCCTCGGTCCACGCGCTGGTGGCGCAGAACGAAGGCCGCATCGCTGTGAGCAGTCGCCTGGGCGCTGGCACGCAATTCGATATCCACCTGCCTTTGGTCAGCGAGGCGCCGCGGCAACACGCGATGGTCGAGGGCGCCGCTCCACCGCTGCGGGCGGGCCAGTCGAGACGAATATTGCTGGTCGAGGATGACGCCGCCTCGCGCGGCGCAATCAGGCAAGTGCTGGAGCAGCTGGGGCATCAGGTCATGGAGGCGGCCGATGGCGCGGCCGCGCTGTCGCTGATGGCGCAACCGGATCTGCCGCCCCAGTTAGTGGTCACGGATCTCGTTATGCCGAACATGAACGGGCGCGAGCTGGCGACGCGCCTGCGCGAGCGCTTCACGGATTTGCCGGTCATCTACATCTCAGGTCATACCGAAGGCCTGATCTCCCGTAACGGGGTGTTGGACTCGGCCGTCAATTTTCTGGCCAAGCCGTTTTCCGCCGAGCAGTTGCAGCGAATGATCGCCTCAGTGGACGGCGAGTAAGGCCGTGTCCGGGGGCTTGACTGGCGGCCGGGGCAGACGCGCTCCCGTACCTCGCTTGGGGCTGGTGATTGCGTCGGGTAGTCAGAGCTCCCAGGGCAGCAATCCCGCGAGCGAATTCTGGGACAGGCATCAACAAGACCGAATTCTCGAATTCTGGCCCAGGCATCGACTTCTGGGACAGGCATCGACTTCTTAACCTCGCCCTGCGGCACATGTTTAGACGATGGCTATGCCTGCATTTGACGCCGCAGGGCCATGCTCTTCTGGACAGGCATTCAAGCGGTCAGTGTTCTTCATTACGACTCTGGAGAGACAACGCTTTTATGGGCAAGCGTGTGTGCATTGGCTTCCCAATTCTGGCCATCGAAGGGGACGACCTTGACTGACTTTGGCTGCGTGTCGAGGCACCGAAGGTTCACATCAATGCCATCCGGGTTTGAGCGGGGAATGTAAAAGGATTTTATCCCGCATGCCTTACAAAAATGATGTTGCGCAACGCCGGTGTTAAATGTGTAGGTGGCAATAAACTCGCTGCCAGACAGCAATCTGAACTTTGATTTTGGAACGATCAAATGCAGGTAGCCGGTCATGCGACACACAGAGCAATTACAGTCCTCGACCTCGAGGTCTTGCGGCGCGTCAACTTCAAACTGCACTGCGCCGCAATGACAACCACCTCGGTATTTCATAGGGTTTTGCTCTGGGTATGAGGGGTCTTCAAATGGTACAGAGGCCATCGAGATTCCCAAATTTTGCAAATTTTGGGACAGGCATCTTCTCTTCCCCACACATTGCCAGCCTGCCCTGATTGCAACGGAAGGATCCTGCCAAATTTGTCGCTTGATCTGCCCGTCTCGCGCGACTAAGAGTTGCTGTCGAACGCAGAGAAAACTGTCGGCAAGTAGGCCAAAACCTACACGAACTAAAGGGACATTCTTACTTCTTATTGCGCCGCAGCCTCTGACACTATATAAAAAAACGGCACCCCTCATGGAAGATGCGCGCATGACGCCCCTGCGGGCCGCCCCCCCCCCCTCAAAAAACTCGCCTCCTCTAGCGAATTTCTGCCATGAGCGACCAAGCGCTGCAGGTCGCGAGCGTGGTGTTAGTGGACGACGACGCGGCCGTTCGCCAAGCCCTTAGTCTGTACCTTGAAACCATTCATGGCTGTCACGTAACCGCCGTTCCCGATTTGAAGAGTCTGGCCGCGGCGCTTGCCGGTGCAGGAACGCCGCCAGCACTGCTTATCACCGATTTAAAACTTGCCAACGGCGAGTCTGGTATTGATGCCGTGAACTTTGCACGGAAGTTCTACGGCACGGCCTTCCCTGCTTTGCTACTGACGGGGGACTGTAGCTTTTCGCTCCCCTTATCAAGCGCCATTCCCGTGCTCCACGTACTTACCAAGCCGTTTGAGTTCGATGCGTTTTCGGCCGCGCTGGGGGATCTCATGCAGCAGAGGCCCCCCTCAGACTTGCCGCGATGAGTGATTGCAGCCTAGATCCCGAACTCCTCGCCGATTCAGGCCTGGGTCTTGTGGTTTACACGCCCACCATCGAACCCAGAGTCGAGTGTTGTAACTCCCTCGCTGCCCGCTGGTTCGGCTGCACGTGCGTAGAACTGGAAGGCAGGGGCGCGCTTGATGCGGCCTGGTCTTTTATTGATGGCGATGAGCGGCCAATGCAGCCGCGAGACTTGCCGGTGTTCACTGCGCTTGCCTCGGGCGAGGCGGTACGCAACGTGCAACTTGGCATCCTCGTCGCCGGCAAAACGGCACCGGTGTGGGTGCGCGTCTGCGCCGTCCCGCAGCGCGGCGCGGGAGGAAAAATCGAAAGGGTGCTGACGACACTGGCGGAGATCACCGCAGCGGTGAATGCGCGAAAGGTGGCCGCGCCCATGTCCCGACTGATAGACGTTGCCTTTGAGTCCGCCAATGAAGGTCTGTTCGTTTCTAACGCGGACGGTAGCGTGATCAAATTCAACGCTGCCTATGGCCGGCTCAGCCGAATTTCCCCAACAGAGGGCATTACATCGCTCGCCGCGCTGCGGCGAGTGGTCTCAGCCATTGATGCCAGTGGCGCGCCTATGGCCTTGGATGAATGGCCGCTGGCTCGGGCCTTGCGCGGTGAAAGTGGCGAAGTGGAGGCGAGGGCTCAGCGGGTCGGGACAGACAATGCCTGGGTCGGCATTTATCGCTATGCGCCGCTGCGCGATGCCAGCGGCGAGATTGCCGGTGCCGTCGTGGTTTGCCGGGACGTCACCAGAAAGCGCGCGCTGGAGAAGTCCTTGAATGCCAGTGAGCGACGGTTCAAAGCCTTGGTTGAGAGCGCACCGGATGGCATTTTTATCCGCAGCAACGAGGTCTTTACCTACGTTAATTCGGCGCTGCTCAAGATGCTGGCCTTGACGGACCCCAGTGATTTTTTAGGCACCAACAGCTTTGACTGGGTGGCCCCCGAATACCTCGAGGCCCGCCAACGTATGGAGCAAGCGGTCATGAAGGGCGAAGTATCCCCGCCTTCATTCCGCGAGTTATTCGCTCGCGACGGCTCGCGTGTGCCGGTGGAAACAACGGGCGTCATGTTGGACCAAGATTCGTACGTGGGGTTTGTCCGTGACGTCCGCGCCCGCGTGGCGGCCGAGGCGCAACAAAGCCAGCTGCGCGACGAAGTCGAACGGGCGCACCGAATGGAATCTATCGCTACCCTCGCCGGCGGGGTCGCACATGACTTCAACAATATCCTGCAGGCTCAGAAGCTGTTTCTTGCGTTAATGAAAGTGCAACTCGACAGGCGCGTTGAGACGGCGCTGATGCTGGATAAAATTGAGTCCTGCACCGATAAGGCCAGCGCGCTGGTGCGCCAATTATTGGCCTTTGGCCGCAAACAGCTCGGCAAACCGGCGGTGGTCGACCTGAACATCGTGCTGCTGAATATCGGGGATTTGCTGAAGTCGTCGGTAGGCGAAGACGTCAGGTTCCGGATATCGCCAGCGCCTGCAGCGCTCTGGGTGAACGTGGACGCAGGGCAAATTGAGCAGGTCGTGCTTAACCTCGTGATCAATGCCCGGGATGCCATGCCGGAAGGTGGCCGACTGCAGATTCGCCTGTCCGAGGAGACAAACCATACGGGCGGTCTTTCCCAGGCACTACTCTCGGTCATCGATACCGGAGTCGGAATGGACGAAGATACGCTTCAGCACATTTTTGAGCCCTTTTTCACCACCAAACCCAATACACAGCCCAGCGGTTTGGGGCTCGCGTCGGTCTACGCGCTGGTGGAGCAGAACAAAGGTCAGATTAGCGTGAGCAGTCGCGTGGGCGATGGCACCCGATTCGATATTCGCCTTCCCTTGGTCGCTGACCAGGCGCGGCAGGAACCGGGGTTCGATGCTAGCGGCGAGCCACCGCCGACCTGTCGGTCGCAAAGGGTCTTGTTGGTGGAAGATGACGCACTCTTGCGTGAATTCACCAAACGCCTGCTGGAACGGCAGGGCCATCAGGTGGCTGCCGCAGCTAATGGTGCGGCCGCGCTGTTGCTGGTGGAGCACCTGGTTCTCCCTCCCCAATTGCTGATAACCGACCTCATCATGCCAAAGATGAATGGACGCGTGCTGGCAGAGCGCCTCCGCGAGCGCATCACGGATCTACAGGTCATCTACGTCTCGGGTCATGCCGAAGGTTTGATCTCCCGCAATGGAGTGCTGGACTCAGACATTAACTTTTTGCCCAAGCCATTTTCGGCCGAGCAGTTACAGCGCATGATCGCCTCGCTTGGCGGCGAGGGTTGAGGCTCGACGGCGGATTAGTTTTGGGACAGGCATTAGTTTTAGTTTTGCGACAGGCATCATCTCGTCATCTCGGAGCAACCAACTGGGACAGGCCTCGTCTCAGGCACCGTTGACCGCAAGGTAACTCTGGGACAGGCATCGTCTTGACCACGAATTCTGCGCAATCGGGGACAGGCATTGGCTAGTTTTGGGACAGGCATCATCTCGCCCTCTCGGAGCAACCGACTGGGACAGGCCTCGTCTCAGGCACCGTTGACCGCAACGCGCTAACACAAGTAGCGTTCGCTGCTGACGGCAAAGGATGCCGCCCAACCCTCACGACTCCTGGAGGTCAAGGATGACCCGTCCACGTGCAACGCTGGTTTCTCCTTCCGATACGCCTTACTACCACTGCATGGGCCGCTGCGTTCGGCGCGCGTTTCTCTGCGGCGACGATGACCGCACGGGGCGCAACTTTGACCACCGCAGGGCACTCATCCTGAAGCGCCTGAGCTTGCTAACGGAGGTCTTTGCGATAGACCTTTGCGCCTACGCGGTGATGAGCAACCATTACCACCTTGTGCTGCGCCTGAATCCCGAACGGGCTGCCACCTGGACCCAACGAGAGGTCGCGGACCGTTGGGCCAGGCTCTACGGCGGACCGCCCTTTCTAGCCAAATATCTCGATGCATGTCCGCTGACAGCCGCCGAAGAAGCGCTACTGGCTGAGCATTGCGCGATCTGGCAACGGCGCCTGACCGATTTGAGCTGGTTCATGCGCAGCCTCAACGAGTTTGTGGCGCGGCAGGCCAACGCCGAGGACGAATGCACCGGTCATTTCTGGGAAGGGCGCTTCAAGTCCCAAGCGCTGCTCGACGAAGCCGCGCTCTTCACGGCCATGGCCTATGTCGACCTGAATCCGGTCCGGGCCGGGCTCGCGGAGTCCCTCGTCGATTCTGACTTCACGTCTGTACAGCAGCGTCTGTTCGACGTTGCCCGTCGCGAAGCGCCGCCCCCCGACACCGAGAAGCCGAAGTTGCTGCAATTCGCGCGACCGATTCGACAAGAGAGCGGCGACGGGTTGCCGTTTAATCTGAATGACTATCTCGAGCTCGTCGACACCACGGGACGACTGGCTCATCCCTCAAAGCAAGGCCTAATCAGGGAGCCGGTCCCCAAGATTCTCGACTTGCTTGGCATAGACGCCAGCGAATGGCTCACGACGGTTAGCCAGTTGCATGTCCGGTTCAAACTGTTTGTCGGGTCGCCGCGCCGCTTGCGCCAATGCGCCGAGGCGCGAGGTTGGCGCTGGGTTCATGGGTACAAGGCAGCCCATCGGCTATATGCGGGAACGCGCCTGGAACGTCGACACGGCGCCCCCTGAAATCCGGTTTTCTGCCTCGGTTAATGTATCTACACTAACCTAGTGCGAATTTCCTACGACCTCGCCAAACGTGAGCGGGCGTTTCTGGAACGTGGCCTTGATTTCGAGGACGCGCTGGAGGTATTCCGCGGCCTCACCGTCGAGGTCGATGATTTGCGCAAGGATTACGGGGAACGCCGGGTGCTGTGTTTCGGCCTGCTTCGAGGACGCTTGGTCGTAGTCGGCTACACCCCGCGAGGTTCAACCCGCCACATTTTCAGCATGAGAAAAGCTAATGCCCGCGAAAAAGCCCGCCCTGCACCGTACTTCGGCATCTGACTTGGAGCGGTCTGATGCCCATGCCATCAAGGCTTCGGAATATGAGCAACTGCCGGAACTCACAGTTGAAATGCTCCAGCGGGCAACTGTAAAAAAGGGCGGGCGCCCGCGATCAACGAATCCTCGGCGACTCATAAGTCTTCGTTTGCCCCCAGAAGTAATCGCCCGTTGGAAAGCGACGGGTCCTGGTTGGCAAACGCGGATGGCTGAACGCTTGGCTAAGCCCCCAGGGCCGCGGGCAAAGTGATGTCGCTAGCAGGGCGATCTGGGACAGGCATTGATCTATCTGGGACAGGCATCCTCTTAACCCACCAAACGCAGCGCTGCCACCTACCGCGCCCACAACAACAATGCCGCCAGCGCAGTCTCCATCACCAGAAACACCCAAGGCCAGCGGCCGGCGCGCTCAAAGCAGAAGCTGACCACCCGGCCAGCGGCCATCCCGAGCAGCGCAACCGCGACGGCCAGCAACGCGCCCGAACGAAGCGCGAGATCCTGCGCCGCGACGGCGAGCAGGACGGCGATCGCAATGCCAAACCCGCCGTACACCGCCCGCACTTCGTTCCGCGCATCCGCAGTCTCGGGCACCAGTTTGACGAACGAGACCACGAACTGCGGGCGCACCAGCGCGCAGACGCCCATCCCCCAAAAGAACACCACGTTGATCAGAATGCCGATGCTCATTGCCGGACTCTCCCTGATTGCCGCGAGGGCCGCGAAGGCCACGGCATTAATGACGAACGTTATGCACGGACTACCTGTTTTAGCCACGCCCCAAAGCTAGCGGCCTCCTCGGGAAATCAGGGCGCCCAAACCGGCGTCCGCGCCTTAGCCCTCGTCAGCCTTGCCCCACTGCGGCTTGCGCTTCTCCAGAAACGCAGCGATCCCCTCGTCCAGATCGCCGTTGGCGACGGTCAGGATCTGGTTGCGGTCTTCCATCGCGATCGCGGCGTCCAGGCTCTGGGCATCGACGTTAGCCCAGAAGGCTTCCTTGGAAAGACGCAGCCCGAGCGGCGCGGTGGCGACCATGTCCTCGGCCAGCGCGCGTCCCGTGGCCACCAGTTCCGCCTCCGGCACGACGTCGCTGACCAGACCTAGCCGCAAGGCGCGGGCGGCGTCGATGAAGCGTCCGGTATAGAGCAGCTCGGCAGCGTTCGAGGTACCGATCAGTCGCGGCAGGTGATAGCTCGACCCCATCTCGCAGCCGGACAATCCAATCTTGATGAATGCGCAGTTCATCTTGGTGCCCTCGGCGGCGATGCGTACATCGCAACCCAGCGCGATCGAAAAGCCACCACCGGCAGCGTGGCCGTGCAGCAGCCCGACGATGGGTTGCGGTGCGCGACGCATCTTCATCACGAGGCCAGAGAAACTGCGCTGGCTTTTCATGCCTTCGTTGGCATCGCGCATGGGGTTGCGCTCGGGGTCCTTCATGTCGAGGCCGGCGCAGAACATGCGGCCGGCGCCACGCATCACCACCACGCGCACCTCGTAGTTGGCCTGCAGGCTGTCGAAGTAATGGTGCAGTTCCGCGACCATGCGGCGCGAAAGGGAGTTGAGGGCGTCGGGACGATTGAGAATCAGCCAGTCGACCGGGCCGTCCTTTTCGATCAGCAGCGTGGTGTAGTTCATGGTCGTTCTCCTGAGTCTGCCCGCGCTATTCGGCCTTCAGCGCATCAAGGGGTCAGAGTAAAAACTTCCGGGTTCCACGCTTGAGGCTTCGGGCGCATTTTCCAGTTTTTACTCTGACCCCGACGTTCTGACCCCGACGTTTACGGCTTCAGGCGCTTTTACGAGTCTTTACTCTGACCCCGATGTTGCGAACTAGCCGCCTGCGGCCTTGGCCTGACCCTGTCCCCGCAGTGGCGCCAGCAATTCGTAGCCCGGGAAGCCGTGCTCAAGCTCGCGGTAGCAGGTCTCGTTGTAACGCTTGAAGCCGCCGGTATACACCATGAAGACCCGCGGCTTGCCCGGGATGTTCGCGCCGGAGTACCAGCTCTTGGTGGTGAGCGCCCCAGGCCGGCGCTGGGCGTAGCGCAGGGTCTCCTCGCGCCACTGTTCCTGCGACGCCGGCAGCGGATGGAGCAGCGGACGACCGTGCGCATCGAGCCACTCGATGGTGTCGAAAATGAAGTCCACCTGCTGCTCGGCCAGGGTCGCCATGTTCGAAAGCACCGAGGGCGACATGGCGCTTGAGGGCAGGAAAAGATTGGGAAAGCCGTGGACCATGGTGCCGAGATAGTTGAGCGGGCCGTCAGCCCACAGGTCCTTGATCGAACGACCGCCCATCCCTGCGATGTCGATTGCAAAGACCGGCCCGGAAATGGCGTCGAAGCCGGTGGCGTAGACGATTACGTCCAGCGCGATGGTCTCGGCGGTGGTTTTGATCCCCTCAGCGACTATCTGCTCAATCGGGGTCTCGGGCAGCGAGATCAGGCGCACGTGCGGCTGATTGAAGGTCTTCAGGTAGACGTCGCTCTGACACGGCCGTTTGCCACCGTAGGGGTGGTCCCAGGGCACCAGATGATCGGCGGTCCACGGGTCGTTCACCTGCTCATGCATCTTCTGGCGGAGGAACTCGGAAATGGCCGCATTCGCTTCGGGCAGATAGGCATCCCGAAAGGCCAGCCCGATGTAGTTGCCGGCCCAGGCCTGCTGCAATACCCGCGCGCGTCCCGCCGCGTCGAGGTCCAGGAATCGCTCTTCGCCCATGCGTAGCGGGGTGTGACCGCCGTAGGTCTCGCGGAAGGCGCGCCGGATGGCTTGCGGATCCTCGCGCAGCGCCGCGACCAGTTCAGGCTTCATCGGGCCCGCGTTGGTCGGGGTGACGTAGTTGGCGGTGCGCTGGAAAACGGTGACCTCGGCCGCGACCTTGGCGATTTCCGGGATGACCTGCACGCCGGATGAACCGGTGCCAATCACGCCCACCCGCTTGCCGCGCAAATCGACGCTGCCGTCCTTGGGCCAGCTGGAGGTGAACCAGGACTCACCGGCGAAGTCCGCCACACCCGGGATGTCTGGCGCTTTGGGATCCGACAGCGCGCCGATTGCGAGTACCGCGTAGCGGCAGACAATCGTCTCGCCAGTCGACGTGCCCACCGACCACCAGCCGGTCGCATCGTCGTAGCGCGCGGCGACCACCTTGGTGTCGAAGGTGATGTCTTTCAGCACATCGCAACGCTCGGCAACGAACCGGAGGTAGCGCTGGATCTCGGCCTGTCCCGCGCAGGCGTCCGACCAGTTCCAGTCGCGCACGATGTCGTTGTTGAAGAAATACGCGTAGTTGTAGCTCTCGACGTCGCAGCGCGCGCCGGGGTAGGCGTTCCAGTACCAGGTGCCGCCCACATCAGACCCACGCTCGAAGCCGCGCACGCTGAGACCGCGTTGGCGGGCCTGCCACAGGGCATAAATCCCGGCGAAACCGGAACCGACCACAACGACATCGCAATCGGGCTGTGCTTTGGGGCTGTGTTTGTCGGTCATAGTCATCGCTCGCATCAGGTCCAGGCGTTGTCAGGCAGGGCACGATTTGGACACGGTGAGCCCCACCTCTGATCGCGATTATAAGCGCCGGTCCCGCTTGGAGCAGCGCAAAGGTGGAATCGACGCAGCCCGTCTCCGTCGGGCGACGACGGCTTTCGGGGGCTTTCGGGAAAGGCATCGTCTTCGTGGACGCGCTTCCTGCGACCTCGTCAGGCCAACCTCGAGTTTCGAGACGGGTCGCCAGTTTTGCTATGCGCGGCCGTCGGCGCGCAGCGTATCTAAAAGTAGGAGAAGCGACCCGATTCCCGTCCTCGGACACACCGCGCAAGTTCCAACCGTTGATTTCGCTTCTCGCTCAGGTGAAATCATGTAATGGCCGCCCCGCACCCCACGCTTACGCAAGAAGCTGTGGAGGACATAGACTGCCTCTTCGAATT
This sequence comes from Gammaproteobacteria bacterium, assembly GCA_023257255.1. Classification (GTDB taxonomy): domain Bacteria; phylum Pseudomonadota; class Gammaproteobacteria. The sequence continues at coordinate 12,744 of JALRCR010000058.1, forward strand.
TGGTGACGTACATGACCCGATAGATGCCGCTAGCCTCCTGAGTGCGTATTTCTCGCGTCCCGTGCGAAATATCCTCAATATCCAAGAGGCGGACACATTGTGAGATGGTGATGCCGCACAATTCTGATATTGGGCATAAAGGCAGTAACCATGAAGCTAATGAAAATTCTTGGAACCATAGGAGTAATGGTTCTTCTCATATTTGTATTAGTTGCAAACTTCTCGACTGTAGAAACCCGCTTTCAGTGTCCTGGCGAAATATCTTCTACGGATAGTTCACGCCCTGTAACCGTATACCTAAAACTTGAGGAATACAGATGGTGGGTAGGCTTATGGAGCGAGGCGGACGCGGCCATACATATAGAAATTCCAAATTCCTATCTAGACTATTTTGGAAACGTAAAGAAAGTGGGAGATCAGTACCAAATATTTGACTCGGCCAAGAGCCCCAAGGGAAATTTTTCCACACTTAGTAAGGCGCTAGCCATACAACTACCCCTAAAACTAAAGACCGACTTCTTTGACGGCATTTGCACGAAGAGTGACTGATGCCCTACCCGGCGCTCAACCTCGCTCTCTTCCGGAAATCAGGGACACCCATCGTTTGAGTTCAAAAGCAGGGACTCCCAGGTGAAGTCTGGGACAGGCATCAAATTTGTTCGCGGCTTTCGGGACAGGCATCGACTTCGGGCATGAATTCGGGGACAGGCATCGACTTCTTTCTGAACGCAAAGTGAACCCTTGTTTCGGAACAGGCATCAGCTTCTGCTGGCATCGGCTTCTGCTCTTGTTTCGGGACAGGCATCAACTACTGGCATTGTTTCGGGACAGGCATCAACTTCTGGCATCGACTTCGTTTTGGCGCCGACCAGTCGGCAACCGCGCTGAGATGCCGGCGCCCTCAGTTTTCAAGCGCAAGCGCGACTGCGAAACGGCGCGACCCCGCGCGCGACATCGGTTTTCACGGCCACATCGCTGCACAACGCAGAAAACAGCAACGCGGCTTGCGCTGCCGGTGTGTGACGCCGGCCGCCGCGATCGGCAGACCGTTCAATGCGCTGCGGTGCGGATTTGCATGGGCTCCACCGCTCTGCAAGAATGCGAATCATTCTTATTAAAGTATGTCCGGCGGATACCTATGAGTCGTCCCCAAGCCCTCCGTCGCACCCTTGGCGCGGTCGCCCTCGCACTGTGCGTGCTGTCCGCCGAGCCGGCGCTCGCCAACGAGAAACTGGTCGTTTACTCGGCCCGCATCGAGGCGCTGGTGAAGCCGATGTTCGATGCCTACACCAAGGAAACCGGGGTCGAGATCCAGGCGGTCACCGACAAGGAAGGCGCGCTGGTCGAACGGCTCAAGGCGGAAGGCACCAACACCCCTGCTGATCTCCTGATTACCACCGATGCCGGCAACTTGTGGCAGGCGGCGCAGGACGGCGTGCTGCGGCCGATCGACTCCCCGGCGCTGGCCGCAGCGGTGCCGGCTAATCTCCGCGATCCCGACCAGCAGTGGTTCGGTCTGACGGTGCGGGCGCGCACCCTGTTCTTCAATACCAATATGGCGAAAGCGGCTGAACTCTCAAGCTACGAAGACCTCGCCCAGCCCGCGTGGCGCGGCAAGCTCTGCCTGCGCTCGAGCAAGAAGGTCTACAACCAGTCGCTGGTGGCCATGCTGATCAGCGAGCACGGTGAGGCAAGAGCCGAGGAGATCGTCCGCGGCTGGGTTGCCAACCTCGCCACCGAACCGTTCGCCGATGACACGCGCATGCTTGAGGCGGTCGCGGCCGGCCAGTGCGCGGTGGGCATCGCCAATACCTACTACTACGGCCGCTTGATGGAAAAGAAACCGGACCTGCCGCTCGGCCTCTTCTGGGCCAATCAGTCCACGGGCGGCGTCCATATCAACGTCACCGGCGCTGGATTGACCCGCCACGGCAAGCAGCCGGCCGCGGCGCAAAAACTCCTGGAATGGCTGGCCTCCCCGCGGGCGCAAAACCTGTTCGCCGACGTCAACTTCGAATCGCCGGTGAACCCCGCGGTGGCACCAAGTGCAGCCGTGCAAGCCTGGGGCAGCTTCAAGGCCAGCCCGTTGAACGTGGTCGAAGCCGGCCGCTTGCAGGCGACGGCGGTGCGACTGATGGACCGTGCCGGCTATCGCTGACGCCGGGCACGGCGGGACAGCCCCGTTCGCGTTGAAGGGCGGGAACAGCGGCGAGCGACAGCGTCTCTTCTGGCGCGCGGTTGCGCTGCTGGTCGCGGCCCTCATCGTCGCGCCGCTTATCGTGCTGCTGACCCGCATCGGCGACACCGACGCAAGCCTCATCGAGCATCTTTTCGAGCACGTGCTGCCGCGAGTCTTCGTCGACACCCTGTTGCTGACGACACTGGTGGCGGGCGGTACCGCCACGTTAGGCGCTGGTCTGGCCTGGCTGATTAGCCGTTACCGCTTCCCGGGACGCGACATTTTCAGCTGGGCGCTGCTGCTGCCGCTGGCGCTGCCGGCCTATGTGCTGGCGTTTGTGGCGGTAGGGCTGCTGGACTTCGCCGGGCCGCTGCAAACCGCGCTCCGCGCCCTGTTCGGCCCGGACCTGCGGCTGCCGCCGGTGCGCTCGCTGGGAGGCGCGGCGCTGGTGCTGTCGCTGTCGTTCTACCCCTACGTCTACCTGCTCTGCCGCAGCGCCTTCGACAGTCAGGGCCAGCGCGCGATGGAAGCAGCCCGCAGCCTCGGCCTCAGCCGGCGGCAAGCCTTCTGGCGCGTCGCGCTGCCGATGAGTCGACCATGGCTGGCGGCGGGCCTGTTGCTGGTGGTGATGGAGACGCTGGCCGACTTCGGCACGGTGTCGGTATTCAACGTCGACACCTTCACCACCGCGATTTACAAGAGCTGGTTCGGTCTGTTTTCGCTGGGTACCGCCGCGCAACTCGCGAGCCTGCTGTTGCTCATCGGCTTCGCCATCGCGATGACCGAGCACCGCCTGCGCGGCCGTGCGGGCTACTGGAGCACGGGGCGCAGCGTTGCGGCGCCCGGCGAGCCCATCGACGATGCACGCCGCTGGCTCGCGACCGCCGCCTGTCTCGGCGTGCTGCTGCTCGCCTTCCTGCTGCCGCTCGCGCAACTCATAGTGTGGGCGATGTCGGGCTGGACCGGCGTCGATCTGGTGAGCCTGCGCGCCGCCGGCCGCACGCTGCTGCTCGGTCTCGCGGCGGCGGTGCTGGTGGTCGCCACGGCCCTGCTGCTGGCCTATGCCCGGCGCGAATCCCCGGGCCGCCTGACCGAGATGGCGGCACGGCTGGCGACGCTGGGCTATGCCATCCCGGGCGCGGTGTTGGCGGTCGGCGTGTTCGTCGCGTTAAGTCTGGCCGACCGCGCGCTGCCGGCGCTCACGGGCGTCGACTGGCGGATCGGGGGCACGCTGGTGGCGATCCTGCTGGCCTATGTCGCGCGCTTTCTGGCGGTGGGCTTTGGGCCGGTCGAGGCCGGCATGGCACGGATCGGCCGTTCGCTCGACGACGCCGCGCGGGTGCTCGGCGCCGGGAGCCGCCGTCGCCTGCTGCGCATCCACCTGCCGCTGCTCGCGCCGTCACTGTTCACGGCGGCCGCGCTGGTGCTGGTCGATGTGATGAAGGAGATGCCGATCACGCTGATGACCCGCCCCTTCGGCTGGGACACGCTCGCGGTGCGCATTTTCGAACTCACCTCTGAAGGGCAATGGGAGGCGGCCGCGCTGCCGTCACTGGCGCTGGTCGCCACCGGCCTGTTGCCGCTCATGCTGCTCAACCGTCAGGCCGAGACCAGCCCCGTTCGCCGCAGCACACCGCCGCCATGACGCCACAGCTGGAACTACGCGCGGCAAGTCTCGGTTACGAGGGACGGGTCGTGGTGCGCGAACTCGAGCTTCGCATCGAGCGCGGCAGCATCGCCTGCCTGCTGGGCCCCTCCGGCTGCGGCAAGACGACCGCCCTGCGCGGCATCGCCGGCTTCGAGCCGCTGCTCGCAGGCGAAATCCTGATCGCCGGACGCAGCGTCAGCCGGGCGGGTCACACCCTGCCACCGGAAGCGCGCCGCATCGGCATGGTGTTTCAGGACTACGCCCTCTTCCCCCACCTGCGCGTCGGCGACAACGTCGGCTTCGGCCTGCATCGACTGGCGGCGGCGGAACGCGCGCGACGGGTGGGGTTCTGGCTGGAGGTGGTAGGCCTCGGCGGCATGGCGCGCGCCTGGCCGCACGAACTCTCCGGCGGGCAGCAGCAGCGGGTGGCGCTGGCGCGGGCGCTGGCCCCCGAGCCCGACCTCATCCTGCTGGATGAACCGTTCTCCAATCTCGATCCCGAACTGCGGGACAGCCTTGCGCGCGAGGTGGCGGAGCTGCTGCGCGAGCGCGGCGCGACCGCGCTGCTGGTCACGCACGACCAGCACGAGGCCTTCGCCATGGCCGACCACATCGGCATCCTCGACGCGGGGCAACTCCAGCAATGGG
>JALRCR010000059.1 GCA_023257255.1 Gammaproteobacteria bacterium
CGACGTCGACGATCGCCGCGGTCTCGATCGTGTCGGTGACGGCCTTCATCGCGATCCACAGACCCGAGAAGCGCGACATTGCAAAGCCGTGCAGGCCGAAATCGAGGTAATCCTGGACGGTTGCGGGCGCAAGCACCGGCATGCCGACCGCCTGGAAGATGAAGTCGGTCTGCGCGGCCATCGTCGAGGACTTCGCGCCGTGGTCGTCGCCCGCCACCAGCAGCACGCCGCCGTGGCGGGCGGTGCCGGCGTGGTTCATGTGCTTGAAGACGTCCCCGCAGCGGTCGACGCCAGGGCCTTTGCCGTACCACAGCGCGAACACGCCGTCGTAGTTCGAGCCGCCGGTCAGTTCGACCTGCTGCGTACCCCATACGGCGGTTGCGGCCAGTTCTTCATTGACGCCGGGCGTGAACACCACGTGATGCGCGCCCAACTGCGATTCCGCCTGCCACAGGGCTTCATCGAGGCCGCCGAGCGGCGAGCCGCGATAGCCGGAGACGAAGCCGGCCGTGTTCAGGCCGGCGGCCAGATCCCGGCGTCGCTGGACCAGCATCAGGCGGACCAGCGCCTGAATGCCGGTCAGGTAGATGCGTCCGGTGTCCGAGACGTATTTGTCGACCAGAGAGACTTTTTCCATGACGTGCTCCAGAGCCCTTGGGCGCCGGGTAGGCGCCCACGGACCGGTCGCTGGCGGGGCGCCGATCGGGCGCCCCGCCAGAGGAATGGAATCCTGCCTCGACCGGTGGCTCTGGCAGGGGAGGTGGCGTGCGCGCAGCCCGGGGTAAGGAAACTGCCGCCGCCGTCGCGGTCGCCGGGACGTCTTTTGGAGTCCCGCCACCACGAAGACAGTCTATTTTTTCGGTGGCAGAAAAGGCGTCTTATTTTTCGCCCTAATCGGCCACAATAGGAAAAATCTTCCAAAAACCGGAGATCAGCATGGCGCTCGACAAGACCGATCTGGCCATCCTCGGCGTGCTCCAGCAGGACAGTCGCGCCAGTTTGCAGGACATCAGCGCCAAGGTGGCGCTGTCCGCCACGCCTTGCTGGAACCGGATCAAGAAAATGGAGGCCGACGGGGTCATCCAGGGCTATACCGTGCGGATCGATCAGGCCGCCGTCGGCTTCACCGAAACCGTGCTGGTGCAGGTGACGCTCGACAACCACAGCGACGAAACCCTGTTCGAGTTCGGCCGGGTGCTGGCGGAAATCCCGGAAGTCATCGAGGCCTATCTCATCTCCGGCGACTACGACTACCTCATCCGCATCGCGGTCCGCGACACCCGGGACTACGAGCGCCTGCTGCGCGAAAAGCTCTACCGCATTCCCGGCATCCGCCACAGCAAGTCGAGCTTCGTGCTGCGGCGGCTGAAAGAAAGCGTCCTGCCGCTAAATCTCGCGCCGGTGACGGGTAAGGGCCGCTAAGCCGCCCGGAAAATGTGCGCTGCCGGCCGCAATCTGCGCGGCCCCGGCTGTCGCACGCACCCGCCGCCGATTCAAGAGCCAGCGCGACCTGCAGCACCGTGCCCACGGGCTTCGCCTGCAAGCCGCGGCAATGGACGAACGCCCCCCAATCTGCGTTCGGCTTGCGCGGTTTACCGCATCTCGCTCAAGTCGCGTCGGTGGTCTGCAGCCTATGGTGAAGTCCGACTGCTCCGGGGCATCCCGAACGCGGCCACGCCGCGGCCGCTGCTCGCGACGGAGGGCCCGCCCTCGGCAGCAGTCGGTGGACCGCCCGCCTGGCGCAGTCCATCTATCGGTAAGCGACGCGGTCTGCGGGGCCGGGACAGGGACTGGGGGTTTTTCTGGTGAACTTGCTTGCGCGTCGCTTGGCGAAAAGCCCCAACTACCTGCGCCGATTTGGGCTGTGGAACGGCCTGCGGCTGCTCTTTCAGATCGAGCGGCGGCTGCCCTTGCGTTCCAGTCTGATCCGCAAATACGCGCTCGAGAAAGGCTGGCCTGCCGTTTATCTCCGGGACACCGTCGGAGACCATGCCATTTTCTGGCAGTGTCTGGTGACCAACCAATACGACATCGACCGGTTTCCGCAGACGCAAAGACTCATCGCCAGCTACGACGCCGCGCTGGCGGCCGGGAAGACCCCGCTCATCATCGACTGTGGCGCCAATATCGGGCTGGCCTCCGTGTGGTTCCATCACCGCTTTCCGAAAGCGCACATCGTCGCAGTTGAACCGGACACCGAAAACTTCGCGCTGCTCGCCCGCAACACGGCGCACTGTGAGGGGCGCATCACCCGACTGCTGGGGGGCGTGTGGCCGGAACCTGGTTGGCTATGCATTGAAAATCCGCAGCAAGGGAGTGCCGACTTTCAGGTCGTCAGCGTCGACCGTGGGACGGCGGGCGCGATCCGGGCCTATTCGATCGCGGAGATTATGGAAATGTCCGGTGTCAGCGACATCCTCATTTGCAAGATCGACATTGAAGGATCGCAGGCGCCGCTGTTCGCAAAGCACACCGAATGGGTCGAGCACACCCAGCTCATTACGCTGGAACTGGAGGACTGGCTGATGCCCTGGCGCGGGAGCAGCCGGCCGTTTTTCAAATGCGTGGGGCAGTTGCCCTTCGACTACCTGCTGCGCGGGGAAAACATCTTCTGCTTTCGCGACGCGGGCGGCGCCTGAGCGCAGGGCAGAACCGCAACCACTGTCACAGCCTGTCACGGCCTCCCCGTCCGGCGTCCGGCAGGCGCTGCCCGCTCCGCTTGCCCGTCTTGGTCGGCCTCTGCATAATTCGCCGACCGAACGGTCAATAATACGAAGCACCCCCAATGAGCAGCCTCGCCCCACAGCAAATCGCCGAGCTCGCCCGCGACGCCATGTGGGCACAGGACGCCTCGGGCAAGGCCTTGGGCATCGCGATCACGGCGATCGCGCCGGGCCGGGCGACCGCCACGATGACGGTGCGCCCGGACATGCTGAACGGCTTCGCGATCTGCCACGGTGGCTTCATCACCACGCTGGCCGACACGGCCATGGCGTTCGCCTCCAACAGCTACAACGAGGTGACGGTTGCGTCGGGGCTGGAAATCAATTTCCTCGACTCGGCGAAGCTCGATGAACTGCTGACCGCCGAGGCGGTGGAGGTTTCGCGCGGCGGCCGGCTTGGACTCTACGACGTCAGCGTGCGCAATCCGGCGGGCATCGAGATTGCGGTGCTGCGCGGTCGCACCTACACCCTGAAAGGCAAGCCGGTCGCGGCGCCATGAGCGAGGCAGCACACCCATGGGCGTAAGCACCGACCGGCGCGGCGCGCGCGACGCCATCGAAGTCGCAAGCACGGATGAGATTCGCGCGCTGCAGCTATCGCGACTCAAGACCACGCTGGCTCACGTCTACGCCAACGTGCCGCACTACCGGCAGGCCTTCGACGCCGCCGGCGTGCATCCGGATGATTTGCACACGCTGTCTGATGTGGCGCGTTTTCCGTTCACCGCGAAAGGCGATCTGCGCGCCAACTATCCGTTTGGCCTGTTTGCCGTGCCGCGCGAACAGGTGGTGCGCATTCACGCCTCTTCCGGCACCACCGGCAAACCGACCGTCGTCGGCTACACCGCCCGCGACATCGACACCTGGTCCGAACTCATGGCGCGCTCCATTCACGCCGCCGGTGGCCGCGCCGGCGACATCGCGCACGTCGCCTACGGCTACGGTTTGTTTACCGGCGGCCTCGGCGCGCACTACGGCGCGGAGCGCCTCGGCTGCTCGGTGGTACCGATGTCCGGCGGGCAGACCGAAAAACAAATCCAGCTCATCACCGACTTCAAGCCCGACCTCATCCTCGTCACGCCGTCCTACATGCTGACGCTAATCGATGCCATGGAAGCCGCCGGCATCGACCCGCGCAGCACCTCGCTCAAGCTCGGCATTTTCGGCGCCGAGCCCTGGACCGAAGCCATGCGCGCCGAAATGGAAGCGCGCACCGGCATGGATGCGGTGGATATTTTTGGTCTGTCGGAAGTGATGGGGCCGGGCGTTGCCTGCGAATGCGTGGAATCGAAGGACGGGCCGGTGATCTGGGAAGACCATTTCTATCCCGAGATCATCCATCCCGAGACCGGCGAGGTGCTGCCCGACGGCGAACTGGGCGAACTCGTCATCACCACGCTGACCAAGGAGGCGCTGCCCGTCATCCGCTACCGCACGCGCGACCTGACGCGGCTGCTGCCGCCCAGCGCGCGCAACATGCGGCGCATCGGCAAAATCACCGGCCGCTCGGACGACATGCTGATCATCCGCGGGGTGAATGTGTTCCCGACGCAAATCGAAGAACTGGTCTGCGCGATGGAGGGCCTCGCGCCGCATTACCTGATCCACGTCGATAAAGACGGACATCTGGATCGGATCAGAATTGAAGTAGAGCTGCGCGATGCGGCCGACGCCCCGCGCCGTGAGGAACTGGCGCGCGAACTCGCGCACAAGACCAAAGGGCTGATCGGCATCTCGGCGCGTATCGACGTGCTGGATCCGGCCAGCATCGAGCGCGTCAGCATCGGCAAGGCGCGCCGCGTTTTCGATCACCGACCCAAATCCTGAAAGGCGTCACCGCGACGCAAAGGAGAAGTCCGCATGTACACCCAGGCGATGGATCTCCCCAATCCCGACGGCAGCCCGCAGCTGGCGTCGGTAGACCTAGAAGCGCGCGAAGCGGCGTTCAACGACCGCGCCGGACGCGGCGAGATAGTTGAAGCACGCGACTGGATGCCCGAGGGCTACCGCAAGACGCTGGTGCGCCAGATCAGCCAGCACGCGCATTCGGAAATCGTCGGCATGCTGCCCGAGGGCAACTGGGTGACGCGCGCGCCCAGCCTGAAGCGGAAAACCATTTTGCTCGCGAAGATTCAGGACGAAGGCGGTCACGGGCTTTATCTCTACGCGGCGGCGGAAACGCTGGGCGTCTCGCGCGATGAACTGCTGAACGCCCTGCATACGGGTAAGGCCAAGTATTCGTCCATCTTCAACTACCCGACGCTCAGCTGGGCGGATATTGGCGTGATTGGCTGGCTGGTCGACGGCGCGGCGATCATGAATCAGGTGCCGCTGTGCCGCTGCTCCTACGGCCCCTACGCGCGCGCGATGGTGCGGATCTGCAAGGAAGAATCTTTCCATCAGCGGCAGGGCTTTGATCTCTTGCTCACGATGGCCAAGGGCACCGACGCGCAGCGCGCGATGGTGCAGGACGCGGTCAATCGCTGGTGGTGGCCGGTGCTGATGATGTTTGGCCCGCACGACAAGGACTCGCAAAACTCCGAGCTGTCGATGAAGTGGGGCATCAAGCGGATTACCAACGACGAACTCCGCCAGCAGTTTGTGGACGCTACGATCCCGCAGGGCGAACTGCTGGGCGTGACGTTTCCGGATCCCGAACTGCGCTACAACGAAGCGCGCGGTCACTACGACTTTGGCCCTATCGACTGGACCGAGTTCTGGAACGTGGTGAACGGTCACGGCCCCCTGAACCGCGAGCGCCTCGCCGCGCGCGTGGCGGCCTGGGACGAGGGCGCCTGGGTGCGCGAAGCGGCGCTCGCCCACGCCGCCAAACAGGCTGCGCGCGAACGCGCCGCCGCTTAAGAAGCATGCCAATGAGCGATCGCAAGGAATGGCCGCTGTGGGAAGTGTTTCTGCGCAGCAAGGCCGGTCTCGACCACAAACACTGCGGCAGCCTGCACGCCGCCGACGGCGCAATGGCGCTGCAAATGGCGCGCGACGTCTACACCCGCCGGCAGGAAGGCGTGTCGATCTGGGTGGTGCGCGCGGATCAGATCGTGGCCTCGGCGCCCGACGACAAGGCGGCCCTGTTCGATCCCATGGCCGACAAGATTTACCGCCATCCGACGTTCTACGAACTGCCGGATGAAGTGAACCACATGTAGCCGCCGGCATGAACGCTGCGACCAATCCCCTTGTGAACTACGTCCTGCGCCTGGCCGATGGCTCGCTGGTGCTGGCCCAGCGCTTGAGCGAACTGTGCGGCAAAGGTCCGGCGCTGGAGCCGGATATCGCGCTGACCAATATTGCGTTGGATCTGCTGGGCCAGGCGCGGCTGTTGCTGTCTCACGCCGGCACGCTGGAAGGTCAGGGGCGCGACGAAGATGCGCTCGCCTACTGGCGCGACGCGAAAGACTTTCTGAACCCCACGCTGTGCGAACTACCGAATGGCGACTTCGCACAAACCTGTCTGCGGGCCTATTGCTACGTGAGCTGGCAAGCGGTGCTGTGGGCACAACTACAGCAGTCCAGCGATGCCGCGCTGGCGGCGATTGCGGCGAAGAGCTGCAAGGAAACCCGGTACCACTGCGAGCATCTGGGCGACTGGGTGCTGCGTCTGGGTGACGGCACGGCGGAATCGCACGCCCGCATGCAGCGCGCGCTGGATTACCTCTATCCCTACACCAACGAACTGTTCGACAGTGACGCCACCGACGAAGCCGCTGCCGCTGCCGGGCTTGGCCCTCTACCGAGCACGCTGGCCGCCGACTGGCAGGCGCAGGTGCTGCCGTTGCTGAATGAAGCCACGCTGAGCGTGCCCGCGACGGTGCCCTTCCACTCGACCGGCCGACGCGGCGTCCACAGCGAAGCACTGGGTCATTTGTTGGGCGAGATGCAGGTGGTGGCCCGCGCGCATCCGGGAGCCCACTGGTGAGCTTCAGCGCCGAGGCCGCGTGGCGGGCGCTCGGCGGCGTGCCGGATCCGGAGATTCCGGCGATCTCGATTCTTGACCTTGGCATCGTGCGAGCCGTGAGCTGCGAGGACGATCGGGTGGCCGTCACCGTTACGCCGACCTATGGCGGATGCCCGGCGACGGAGGTCATTCGCGAAGACATTTGCAGCGCCCTGCAGGCCGCCGGCGCGCGGGAAGTGGCGGTAACCGTGCAGCTCACGCCAGCCTGGACCACCGACTGGCTGAGCGAAGACACCAAGGCCCGTCTGAAGGCCTACGGCATCGCGCCGCCGGCGACGCGCGCCGGCGAACCGCAGCCGCTGCGCTTTCGCCCGCGCATCCGCTGTCCGCGCTGCGAGAGCGCCCGCACCGAGCAGCTCGCCGCGTTCGGTGCGACCGCCTGCAAGGCGCTGTATCGCTGTCTGGATTGCCTCGAACCTTTCGAATACTTCAAACCGATTTAAGCCCATGGCCCTACATTTTCACGCCCTGACCGTTGCCGAGATCACGCCCGAAGCCGACGACGCGGTGTCCTTGAAGCTCGCGGTGCCGCCGACGCTCGCCGCGCAGTTTGCGTTTCGCCCCGGGCAGCACCTGACGGTGCGGCAGACGATCGACGGCGTGGAGCAGCGCCGCAGCTATTCGCTGTGCAGCGGGGTGGACGACGGCGAATGGCGCATCGGTATCCGCCAGCTGCCGGGCGGCGTGTTCTCGACCTGGGCCAACCAGCGGCTTCGCGCCGGTGACGTGCTGGAATGCATGACGCCCGAGGGCAGCTTCAGCCCGACGCTGGACCCCACTGCCGCGCGCCACTATCTGCTGATCGCCGCCGGTAGCGGCATCACGCCGCTGTTGTCGATCGCGCGCTCGGTGCTGGCCCGCGAGCCGCACAGTCAGGTGACCTTGCTCTACGGCAATCGGCGGCTGGCGTCGGTGATGTTTCGCGAAGCGCTGGAAGATCTGAAAAACCGCTATCTGCAGCGCTTTGTCCTGCACCACGTTTTCTCCCGCGAACCGCAGGACGTGGCGTTGGCCAACGGCCGGCTGGATGCGGAGAAACTGCGCGAGATGATGCAGACGCTGTTGCCGGCTTCAACGCTGGACGAAGTCTTCCTCTGCGGCCCCAACGCGATGCTGGACAGCCTTGAGGCCACCCTGCTCGCGGCCGGCGTGCCGGCGGCGCGGATTCACATCGAACGCTTCGGCGCTGACATGGTGGCGCCGGCGGTGAGCGTTGCGGAGGTGAGCGGTGATGCCGCCAGCGTCACCGTCATCGCCGACGGCGTGACCCGCGTGCTGGGCCTCGCCGCCGACGGCCCTTCGGTGCTCGACGCCGCGCGCGCCGCAGGTCTCGACCTGCCGTTTTCCTGCAAGTCCGGCGTGTGCTCGACCTGCCGCGCGCGCCTGCAGAAAGGCACGGTCAGCATGACGCGCAACTTCGCGCTGATGGCTTCCGATCTGGCAGCGGGCTTCATCCTCACCTGTCAGGCGCACCCGACCAGCGCGGACGTGACCATCAGTTTCGACGACCGCTGATGGCCCGCGGGCGCGCCGCCAATTACGCCGAGCAGCAGCAGGGACTGTTGCATCACGCGGCGCAGCTGTTTGCCGAGCGCGGTTTTCAAGGCACCTCGATGCTGGAGTTGGCGAGCGCGGCAGGGGTGTCCAAGGCGCTGCTCTATCACTACTACGAAGACAAGTACCAGCTGCTGGTCGCGATCGCCGAAGGGCATATCGACCGGCTGACGGCTCTCGTCGCTGAAGTCACTGCCGAGGCCCACCCGCCGGCGGCGCGACTGAGCACGCTCATCGAACGTATCGTCAACGAATACGCCAACGCCCACTGCCACCACCAGGTGCTGGTGCAGGATCTGAAATACCTGGATGCCAAAGACCAGCGGCGAATCCGTGGCAAGGAGCGGAAAGTCGTCGCCGCGTTTGCCGGCGCGATCGCCGAAGCCCATCCCACCCTCGCCGCGAAGCAACTGGAGAAGCCGCTGACCATGCTGCTCTTCGGCATGATCAACTGGCTGTTCACCTGGTTCCAGGAGGACGGCGCGCTCGACTACGCGCAGATGGCGCGGCTGGTCAGCGACTTCGTACGCGGCGGTCTGCGTGAAGTTTCACATTTGGGGTCAGAGTAAAAACTACCAGTCTGCCGCCTGCTGCTTGAACTGACCTTTGATATCGCGCCGGATTTTTACACTGACCCCAATCTACGGGGCCGCTATATGACTTGGCTGGCAGCGCGTGCCCGGTCCACGTCCGGGCTGCGATAGGTGGCTTCTTCAATCTGCCCCAGGCGTGAGGGGTGCAGCTTGCCAGGGGCAAGCCCGTAGAACTGCTGGAAGCTCATGATCAGCGGGTGCCAGCGGTCGGGATCGATTCGGTTGTCGTGCCCGTCCATCAGCAGCGCAGGATGCACGTGCACGCGCTGGATCCGGACTTCAAAGACTTTAATCCCGTCTTTCCACACCGGATCATCCGCCATGAAGCCGTTCTCGGCGGCGAGCACGGCTTCGAGCTGTACGGGGCATTCGAGCGCGCGGGGCGGCGCGACAGTCTGTGCGGGCACGGGAGTGAGACCGGAGACCTCCCACTTCTGCCGCTCGTGGTGATAGCCGCGCATCTGCTTGGCGTCGGGCACGGGATCTGAGCCGGTGCTGCGTGCGATCCGATCCACCGCGTCCACCTGCGCCGCCGACGGCAGATTGAGCACGCACTGGCCGGTGCGCAGCAGGTTCTCGGTCGTCTTCGACGAGCCATCGAGTCCGAGGATGCAGCGCCAGCCCAGCCAGAAGGCGGAAGACATCGGCGCGAGATTTGAGCTGCCGTCCTCGTTTTGCGTGCTGATCAAGACGACCGGCGTGCCGAAGTAGAGGATGGCAGGTTCAATGGCGACGGTTTGCAGAGGGGTGTAAGACATGGTGCGGCTTCCTGATGAACGGAGCCGGCAATCTAGCCTTGGCGGCCCGCGCCGGAACTCCGGAACTTGCGCGCCAATTCGAGGCTCAGGGTCAGCGTAAAAATTACCCGTCAGGCGTTTGCTGTCTGGCTTCGGGACCAGTTTGCAGCGGACAGGCGGGTCGCTGGGCGAGCCGTTCGACTTCGTCCTTGAATCGGTCATTCCCCAAGCAAATGCCCCGGTTGGTGGCCCTACGGATCTGCGCGAGTTGCGCCGAATCCATCTGCCCCGCAAATAACGCACGATAGGCCGCCGCGCGATCTGCAGCGCTTCTTCCCAGCTCGCAATAAGCCTGATGAGGCGTCCACAGTCTGGCGGCGTGCCCCAGACCGTTGGCCCGGTAACTCGACCAAGGGTAGTCGCCCGGATGGCTGACCATCCCGGCCCGTACCGGGTTTAACTCGATGTAGCGCTGGCAGAGCAGCAAGTAATTTTCAGCGTCCACCACGCAGGATTTGAAGCGGCCTTCCCAGAGCGTGCCGGTACGTTGATAGCTGCGATTGAAGTATCTGACGTAGCGCCGGCCGAGCGTTTGCATCATCTGCGAAACCGCATTGGCCGTTTCGGGTGTCGCCAGCAGGTGGACATGATTGCTCATGAACACCCAGGCATGAATCGCCACGCCGGACTGTCGCGCACACTCCTCCAGCCAGTGCGCGTAGGCGGCAAAGTCTCTATCGCTGCCGAAGCAGGCTTGGCGATTATTGCCGCGCTGAATGATGTGTTGAGGGATTCCGGGCGCGCCTATCCGTGGCAGTCGGGCCATACATCGTCCTTGATGATGGTGAGTCCGGGGTCAGTGTAGCAATGGAACGGGGCGCTTGGGGTGGGCTGAGCTCAACTATTCCGTTCGAGTTTTTACTCTGACCCCAAACTCGGTACTGCTAGCGATAGACGCCGTCCCACGGTCCGGGCTGTACCGTGGCGCTCTGTTTGTCGGCGCTGGCTACCGGCCGGTTCAGCGTGATCACGGTGTCGGGTCGCACCACCGAATAATCCATATAGCCCATCCGCGCGAGCGGGTGCATGGCGCCCGTATTGACGATGCCGTCCTGAACAAAAGCGTCGTCGATATAAATGGCGACGACCTGACCAAACACCATCACGATTTCCGGCTTGCTTTCATCCACGCGAGGTAAGGAGATCATCTTCCACAGCCGGCATTCGAGCGCGGACGGGCTTTGCGCCACTCTTGGCGGCTTCACCACCAGAGAGGCCGCAGTGGCGAGTTTCGCCAGCGCATGTTCGTCGACGTTGGCCGCGACGGGCGCCGAACTGAGATTCATGCCGTCGACCAGCGCTTCGGTTGCCATCGAGCAGGTGAACTCACCGGTCTCTTCGATGTTGTTCACGCTGTCCTTACGTCCCACCGAGGAGAACATCACCATCGGCGGCGAGTCGCTCACCGCGTTGAAAAAACTGTACGGCGCGAGATTGAGCACGCCGGCCTTGCTCATGGAGCCAATCCAGCCGATCGGGCGCGGCGCAACCAGCGCCTTGAACGGATCGTGCCGCATCCCGTGCTTGCGGTGTTCCAACGGATCGTCGAGCGAATAGTGCATACAAGCTCCCAGTTTGGGGTCAGAGTAAAAATAACATCTCAGTCGTTTGGCGCCGGGCTTTTATCGCCGCGTTTTCGCGGACAGGCGAGTCGCAGGGTGGGCCGCACGATTTTGGAACGATCGGTGCCCAAGGCCAGGCGCTGCTTGGGGAAGGCGCGGATTTGATTGACCAAGTTCGAGTCCATCTCTCCCATAAATAACGCAGCGTTGGGCGCTGCTCGATTATGGGAGTCTGCATCCTGTTCGCAAAAGCCGGTGCGGTGTCCACAGTCTGCCAGCTTGGCTCAAACTTTCCGTTCGAGTTTTTACTCTGACCCCAAACTATTTGAACGCGGGCAGGGCGAACATCGCGACGACATACAGCGCCGAGGCCAGCAGCTGCCCGATGGTGATCGGCAGGCCGTAGCGCAGGAAGCGGCCGAAGCTCAGCGTCTGGCCGTTGTTGCGACAAATGCCGGCGGCGACGATGTTGGCGGAGGCGCCGACCAGCGTCGCGTTACCGCCCAGCGTGCCGGCAAACATCATCGCGACAAAAACCGGAATGGTGTGCCCCGGCCAGCCGCTAAACAGGCTGCCGAGCGCGTCTTCCGGCACGATCTCGGCGGTGACCAGAAAGCCTTTCACCAGAATCAGCATGCCGGCGACTACCGGGATGTTGGCGAGCACGCTGGACAGCACGCCAACCGCGACCAGCATGGTCATCGCGACCGGTAGCAGATCGGCGCCGAACCAGCGGTAGACGGTGGCGGACAGCAGGTCCAGCAGATGCGTCTCCGCGAAGGCGTCGACCAGACAGAACATGCAGACCAGAAACACCAGCGTCTTCCAGTCAACGTCGCGCAGTACGGCATCGACGGGTTCGACTTTCCAGCTGTGGATGACCAGTAGCGCAAAGGAGGCGGCGATGATCGCCGTGGCCTGCGGCGCGACCGGGAAGGGCAGCAGATCGCCGAGGATAAAAAGGCTGACCATCATCACCAGCACGCCCAGCGCAAAGACGCAAAACCACGGGCGCTCAAGTGGAGGCAGGGGCAGCTCGGCCGGCAGTTCGCGGCGGGTCCGCCAAACGTCCTTCAGCAGGAACGGCGCCATCAGCACCGCCACGCAGACCGCCAGCACGCCGCCCAGACTGACTTCGCGCAGATAGGTGGTGAAGTCCATGCCGATCGAACTGCCGACCAGAAACGTCGCCGGGTCGCCGACCAGCGTCAGCAGGCCGGCGGAATTGCTGAGGATGGCCATCAGCACCAGCGGGCCAATGAAGTCGACGTCGAGCGCGCGCGCAGTACGCACCACGATCGGCGCCAGCAGGATGACGGTGGTGGCGTTCGGCAGCACCGCGCACAGCGGCACCACCATCGCCACGATGCCCAGCACGAAGCGTTTGCCGCTGCCGCGCGTCAGGCGCAAAAAACGCGCGCCGAGCTGGTCAAACAGACCGGTAGGCACCAGCACCCGCGCCACCACCATGCCACCAAACAGCAGCGCGATCGCGCCGTTGGCGGTACCGAAGACTTCCAGCACGTCGTTGCCATCCAGCACCCCGCCCAGCACCAGCAGGCTGACGCCGACGAGGCCCGCTACCACCATGTCGATAAGGTCGAAGGCGATGGCCAGAATCACGCCGAAGAACACGATCAGGATGAGGATGTTCTGAAAGTCCCAGAGCATGGTGAGGGTCTCCGCGCGAAAGCTGTGGTGAGGCGACTAATGCAAGGGCGGGGCGTAGAGCATGCCGCCCTGGTTCCACGGCCGGTTAGGGCCACGCGTAAGCCCAATCGGGCTGCCGCTGCCCAGATTGCGTTCGAAGATTTCGCCGTAGTGGCCGACGGCCGCGACCGCGTGTTCGGCCCACAGCGGATCGAGCCCCAGCGGCTTGCCGTAGCGACGCGCCTGTCCGGCGATGGCGTCGGCCCGCGTGCCGCCAACCAGCGTGTCGGCGGCGTGCTGGTCAATGCCGTTGGTCTCGGCAGCAATCAGCATGAACAAGACCCAGCGCGCCACCCGTTCCAGGCCTGGCTGGTTGCCCGGCACCACCGCGCTCAAGGGTTCGCTGGAGATGGTCTCCGGCAACAGGCGATAGCCGGGGGCGCCGTCACCCGCGGGCTTGAGGCCGGCCAGCGCCACTTCGTCCGCGGTCAGCGCGTCGCACGCGCCGCGGTCGAAGGCTGTGCGCGCCTCGACGAACGAGTCGCTGGCCTTGTCGTTCAGCAGCCAGCCTTCTAGTTCGAAATACGCCCGCAAGTGTTGCAGATGGGTGGTGGCGCGGGCCAGGCAGATGGGTCGATCGTTCAGCTGCGCGAACGACTTGATGTCACTGTCGGCGCGCACCAGCAGGCGCTGGCTCGAGAACATCACCGGGCCGACGAAGGCAACTTTGAGCCCCAGTTCGCGGGCCAACGTCCAGGTCGCGCCGCCGGCGATGAGGTCCACGCGGCCGGCCAACAGGGCCGGGAAGCGCTCCACGGCCGACAGCGGCACGACGCGGATTTTGCCTGCCGGACCAAACAGGGCGGCGGCCAGCGCGCGACAGAAGTCGACGTCCATGCCTGCCCACTCGCCGTCGTCCCGCTGCTGCGCGAGGCCGGCGATCGAGTTACTGACGCCGCAACTCAGTACTCCGCGCTCACGGATTTTGGTCAGCGCATCGTTGCCCAGCGCCTGCGTGGCGCCACTGGCCAGCGCAAGGCAGAGCAGCAGCGCGGCCCGCCAGCCGCAAGCACCGGCGTGATTGGTGTTCATCCGTCCTCCAATGGCGGCGGGGAGGTGTCATCCCGCGCGGCCGGGTTGTTATGCGGCGCCAGCGAGGCGTCCAGCGTCCGCTGATTGGCCTCGCGCAGCCGCTTCGCCAAAAGGCGCGCGATGTTGGTGACGACCTTGAGCAGCAGCGTCGGCTGCAGGCCGAGGCTTTCCCGGTTAAAGCGCAACAGGGTGGCGTCGGTCTGCGCGTTCACCGTGGCCGAACGCGGGCCGTCGTCGATGATCGAGAGTTCGCCAAAGGCGTCGCCTGGCGCCAGCGTTGCCAACTCAACGGCCACGCCGGCGTGGCGCTTGCTCACCCGCAGGTGCCCGCGCACAACGATGTAGGCATCGTCGCCGCGTTCGCCTTCGCGAACTACCACGTCGTCGGCGCGGACCTCCTGTCGGCGGGCAAGCCGCAGGAAAGCCGCTCCCTCGGC
Source organism: Gammaproteobacteria bacterium (assembly GCA_023257255.1). Taxonomy (GTDB): domain Bacteria; phylum Pseudomonadota; class Gammaproteobacteria. The sequence continues at coordinate 14,382 of JALRCR010000059.1, forward strand.
CTCGGTCAGGCCTTCAAAGATGCTGACCAGTTTCAGCGTTTTCCGCAGCAGCTGCGAGGGTCCGTCCTGCATGGCGCGAGCGTCAGGTTTCCGATTGCCCTGACCCTACGCCTCGCGCTGCGCCGTGGCCAGTGTCCGCGCGGCGGTGAAGTCGGTCTTGCCGCTGCCCAGTTTGGGGATGGCCTCGACCAGCCGGTACTCGGCCGGCAGGCTCAAGGGATTAACGCCACTCGCCAGCATGGTTTTGCGCAGCTCGTCGACGACAAGGCCTTCGCCCGCCACCAGCAGCAGGATCGCTTCGCCTTTTTTCTCGTCCGGCAGATTAACCGCGCAGACATCGAGTTCGGGGTTGTTGACCGCGCGGCGCACTTGCTCTTCAACCGCCGTCAGGCTGACCATCTCCCCGCCAATTTTGGCAAAACGCGAATAGCGGTCGACGATGGTCAGAAAGCCGTCCGCGTCCAGATGCCCCTTGTCGCCGGTCTTGTACCAGCGCGTGCCGTCCAGCTCGACGATGGCCTGCGCGGTGCGCTCGGGGTCGTCCAGATAGCCCAGCATCACCTGCGTGCCACCGATGAGGATAAGTCCGTCTTCGCCGGTCGGCAGTTCGGCCAGCGTCTGCGGGTCGACAATGCGGAAACTCGCACCCGGCACCGGCATGCCGGTGGTGCCGTGGCGGCTGCCGACCTGCACTTTCCAATAGGTGGTGTCCAGACGGTCGGGCAGGTTAACGCCCGCCACCGGGGTGGTTTCGGTCGTGCCGTAGCCTTCGTAGATCTCTTTTCCAAACTTGTTCTTGAAGCCTTCGCGGACGTCGTCGGACACCTTCTCCGCGCCCGCTACGACCAGCCGTAGCGATTCAAACATCAGCGGGTGCACCCGCGAATTGCGCAAGTAGAGCCGCAGAAACGTGGAGGTACCGAGCAGCATGGTGCCGCGGTATTCAGCCACCGCCTTGCCGATGTTCACCGCGTCCGTCGGGTCGGGATGACAGACCACGGGGATGCCTTCCACCAGCGGCATCAGCGTCGCGCCGGTCAGGCCAAAGGCGTGGAATAGCGGCAGGGTGGACATCACCACGTCGTTCGCTTCGGCATTCATCATGTCGGAGATCTGCTGGATGTTGCCCACGATATTGCGATGGGAAAGCATCACGCCCTTGGGGCTGCCTTCGCTGCCGCTGGAAAAGAGAATCGCCGCCACGCTGTCGCGGGCGACGGGCGTGAGGTAGAGCAGTTTCAGCAGCGCGGTCGGGAATAGCACCACCTGCAGCAGGGTCAGCATGCGGCGCAGCGGCGTGATCTGGCCGCCGAAATCTTCCAGCGGGTAGACGGTCGCGCCAGCGAGCAGCGCGTCGGGGTCGATGCCGCGCTGGCGCAGGCGGTCCAGAAAGCGTTTGGACGTGAACACGGTGCGCACCTGCGCCTTGGCCAGCGCGGCCTGCACGGCGGTGGCGCTCGCGGTGTAGTTGAGATTCACCACGGTCTTGCCGCAGAACAGCGCGGCAAGGTTCGCGATTGCCCCGCCGTTGGTGGTCGGCAGCAGCAGCCCCACGTTTTGTTCCTTGCACAGGCGGCGAATGAAGCCCGCGATCAGGATGACGCCGGTCAACATCCGCCAGCCCGACAGGCCGCCGGTCAGGGTGTCGGCAATCGCCATGTCGCCGCGCAGGCGCTTGGCGGTCGCGAGCCAGGCTTCGGGGATCGTGGGCAGCCGGCGGGTGTGCTGCTGCCAGGCTTCAATCGACAACTCGAAGACGCGCCGCTTCAACTGCTCCACCGGCAGCGACATCGGCTGCGGTTCGCCGAAGGCGCAGATGATCCGGCGCCGGAGCGCGCCGCCGCGAATGGTCCGCAGCTTCGGGCTGGCCCGCGAAAAACTGCTGCCCCACAGGCCGCGCAGATAAAACGGCACGATCACCCCGTCGGCGCCGGCGGCAGCGGTTTCATAACCGCGTTTGAATTCCCCGAGGTGCCCGGTGCGGCTGATCCCGCCCTCCGGAAAGAGGCCAACCACTTCGCCGCGGTTGAGGCATTCGCGCACTTCGCTCAGCGCATCGCGAGCGCCAACGCTGCCAATCGGAATGACGCCGAAGGAGTCCAGAAACCAGCGCAAATACCAGCGTTCATACAGCCCGCGGTCCATCACGAAGCGAATGGGGCGGGGCGAGGCAATCTGCAGGATGGCCCAGTCGACCCAGGAAATGTGATTGCCCAGCAGCAGCACGCCGCCCTGCGCCGGCACCCGGTCCAGCCCGCTGACTTCAATCCGGTAACGCTGCGAAATCACCATGCTGGCGATGAAGCGCACCAGCACCTGCGGCAGTTTCCACACCGTGTAGACCGTGCCGGCCAGCGACAGCAGGGTGAGCACCACAAAAATGCTGCGGCTTTCCAGCCCGCCGCTCGAGAGCAGGGCGGTCACGCCCAGCAGCGCCAGCATCAGCGCGTTCTGGATGAAGTTGCTACCGGCCAGCACCATGCCGCGCTCGTGTTCGGCCGCGTTGAACTGGATCAGCGCGTTCAGCGGAATCACAAAGAGGCCGCCGAAGGTGCCGAAGGCGATGAAGGTGGCCGCGTGCAGCAACGGGCTGTCGATCAGCGGAATCGTCAACAGCGCGGCGGTGACGCCGGCCGCGCCAATCGGCACCAGACCGAGTTCAATGTGGTCGCGTGAGAAGACGC
>JALRCR010000005.1:0-47810 GCA_023257255.1 Gammaproteobacteria bacterium
GATGTGGCGCCCGAGCGCGTAGGTGTGTTTGTTGGCACTGGTCTGGGTGGCGCCAAGAGCCCTTTCGACAACTACGCGGCCCACCTTCTAGGGGGAATGAAAGACGCGCTAAAGGAACTGAGGGATGAGCGCCCCGATGATTTGCTTATTCAAGAATTAGCAGACGCTCTGGGCGCGCATCCGCGCGTAAATCCCATGGTGATCTGTCAGACGATGCCTAATGCACTTGCGGCAAACATTGCTCTCCGTTTTGGCGCGAACGCGGTGGCGGAGACGTTTTGCGCGGCCTGCGCCTCTGGGACGGTCGCGATCGGTAAGGCATATCGTGCCCTTCTGGGCGGTGAGGTAGATATTGCGCTGGCCGGTGGAATCGAGCATTTGAGCGATCGCGCCGGTGGGGTGTTCATGGGCTTCGATAGATTGCAGACACTGGCAAGTCCATTTGCGGGCGTAGGAACCGAGAACAGACCTTTCGATGCAGACCGAAGCGGATTCTTGTTCAGTGAAGGCGGCGCCGGGATGGCGGTCTTGGAGACCGGTGCGTCTGTTAAGCGGCGCGGCGCGGAGAAACAAATCATTGCGGAGCTGGTAGGCTTTGGTCAGAGCAATGATGCATTCTCGATCGCCGCTATTTCCCCGCAACACAACACCTTCACGCAGATGCTGCGGGCAGCTTTAGTTGACGCCGCCCTCACGCCGGATTCGATTGATTACATCAATACCCACGGTACCGGCACCATTCTCAACGATGCGACTGAGGCGTCATTCATCGAGAATACATTCGGCGATAAGCCGTTCCTGAATAGCACAAAGTCTATTCTTGGGCACTCGATTGGCGCCGCCGGAGCACTTGAGTTTGTTGTTACGGCACTGTCCCTAAAACATCAGACGGTTCATGCCTCCAGGAACCTTAGTAAGCCTATTGCGAATCTGAATTTTGCGTTGGAGACGCGGGAGGCACCCCTGAGATATGCACTAAGCCACAACTTTGGCTTCGGTGGCCACAATGCCGCACTGGTTCTGAAACATTACGACGGTGCGCTGGGATAATTGAGACGCGAAAAACGCGCATAGACCCACAGCAATTCTTATCGAACACGGCGCGAGGCTTATGTCGGATACGCAGACCGTTAGCTTCCCTGGCGGGAAACCTAAAACCCCCGACTCTATCGAGCCCAGCATCCGAGTCCGGAGTCGGACCTACTCTGCCGCCCCTTTGGGCGAGCTAGCACAGGCTAAAATCCGCTGCGCAATGAACCTCGCGCTGGTGGCGCTGGCTTTGCTTGCCTGCCATCTTCAACCCACGCTTGAACTTCGCCTTGTCGGCTACACCTTCCTTTTTACGTCTCTTTCAGCCATCACACTATTGGTCTGGGCGAGGTTTATTGCTAGGCGCCCGGCGACGGATCCTTGGAGGGTCGGTCAACGAGTAGCCAGCATCATCTTGGACAACGTCGGGATAAGTTGGATTCTCTATTTTGGAGACCAAACGCTGGCGGGTGTTTTCGCACTCTATCTGTGGACCACAATTGGCTACGGCGTACGCTACGGTCCACGTTACCTGTATGCGGGTGTAAGCGCCTCCTTGGTGGGTTTTGCCATCGTTATCTGGGCGTCCGATTTTTGGCAGGCGTTTCCAGCTCTTGCACTCGGCCTCAGCGGAGGACTGTTGGTGGTGCCGCTCTACGCCGGCTATCTAATCAGGCTCCTGTACGGCGCGCTTGCGCGAGCCGAATCTGCGGCGCGTGCGAAGGCCGATTTCGTCGCCAAAATGAGCCACGAACTTCGCACTCCGCTACACGGGGTAATTGCGCTGACCGAACTCCTCACCAACGATATGTCTGAAGACCAGCGTCTCGATATGACGAGGTTGATCCGCTCTTCATCCAATACGCTACTAGATCTGATCAACCGAATTCTCGATAGCAGCAAATATGAGTCCGGCTCCTTTGTGCTGCAAATTGAGGAAATGGAACTCCACCGTACGATGGGCGAAACGCTAGATATCCTTCTGCCACAGGCGAACGCGAAGGGTCTTTCTTTAAGCCTGTTTGTAGACCCGCGAATTGAACATCAACTTATGGGGTCGCCCAGGCAAATTCAGGAAGTGATCATAAATTTGGCGGGGAACGCGGTGAAATTCACTAGCGAAGGGGGCGTGCGAATAGCTGCCCTCGCCGCTGGCACACCGCGGGACCGTGAAGCTATCGTCCTAAGCGTGGTTGATACCGGACCCGGGATGGAACAGGACTATCTCACGCGCGTCTTCGACCCGTTCTCGCAAGCCGATGACAGCGTAACCAGGGAGCACGACGGGTCTGGGCTCGGCACAACGATTGCGCGCGACCTGATTCAGCTAATGGACGGCAGCATCGTTATCAAGTCGGCGCCAGGCGTTGGTACTCGTATCGATGTAGAGCTGAGACTGCCCCACCAACCGCCCCGCCCGACACCTGATTTTCGTTTGCCGCATCAAGTGGTTGTTACGGGGTTTGGCTACGAGAGCGGGCCGGTTCGCGCGCTCCTCAAAACCTTTCCAAGCTTGGAGATTCTTGAGGTTGGCATTGGGGAGTTACACCGGCAGCTCCACTTGCTGACGTCAAAGACCTGTTTCGTTATTGACTGTCGGATCGCCGAAACGGTCATGCCAATGCTACGGGAACACATCGCACGAACTGGTCGCCAAGCAATTCCGATAGTTTTCGGCTTTGGAACTGAGGACCAGCGACCGATTGCATTTCGTGAGGGCCTGACGTCATTTCTAACGGCTACCTCTGACAGGCATGAGTTACATCGCGCTTTCCATTTGGCAGCACAACTCTTCTCAGACGAAGAGACGGTGGTTGAGCCTGAAAGCCCAGCGATGGAGGGGCTAATCCTGATTGCGGAAGACAACAGTACCAATCAGTTGATCGCTCGAATGACGCTTGAGCGGGCGGGTTATCGCTGTCACGTGGTTAGCGACGGAGAGCGCGCGCTTGATGAACTTCAGACAGGCGCTTACGACTTGGCCATGATCGACATGCACATGCCTGAGCTGGACGGCCTCGACGTTGCTCGTATTTATAATTTTGCAGCGGCTGACGACCCTTCGCGAACCCCAATAGTCATGGTGACCGCCGACAACCGTCCTGACCTCGTTGCAGATGCTGATTTGGTAGGGATCGCCAAATTCGCGATTAAGCCGCTCCGGCCCTCACAGCTCATACAAACTGTGCAAGAACTGATGGGGAAGCGGCAAAACGCCACGCTAGAAAAGACCACCAAGCCTTTTGTCGGCGAGGGTGGCCAAACTCTGGCAGACGAACCCGACGTGGATGATGAATTATTTGAAGAACTGCTCGGCTATATGGAGCTAGACGAAGCCCGGGGCTTCTACAAAGAATTTGAAGAAGACGCCCATGGTTTCATCGATGTTGTGCGGCGCGCCATGGACGGCGGCATTGGCGCGACGAAAATGCGAAATGCAATGCACTCGCTGTGCGGGGCCTCTCGCACGGTTGGCGCATGCCGGCTCGCGTCGCTATCACGCCAAATCGAGTACACAAGCGAAAGAGATGAGCGTTTCAACTGCCGGACTTTCGCCTCTGAGTTAGAGGAGGCTTTAGGCGCGGCGATGAAAGGGTTCAATCAGCGCTTGGACCGCGCGGCCTCCGCCTGCCGGGGCGGCAAAGAAGGCTCAGCACGCGAGTGAAAGAAATTGGCGGAGAGGGAGGGATTCGAACCCCCGGTGCCCAGCAAAGGGCACAACTGATTTCGAGTCAGTCCCGATCGGCCACTCCGGCACCTCTCCGAGTTTGACGCGGACGGCTAAAAGCATCGCCAACAGCCATCATTTACGTGGCAGGGAGTGTAGCCCAACGAGGGCTGCCCTCAAAGCATTCGCCCTGCGATAAGTTCGGACCGTCCACCTAAATCTGTCGCCCCCGACTATCCCAGCCTGACTTTTGCGTAACTGCCCGGCGCCGCTTCTAGTCGCGGCAGGCCGCGGTCGCCCGGTTTTCTGGCCTGCACCTGTCCCCCACCGTGTGGCCCTATCCATTTCGCCCAAGCAAGCCACCAAGACCCTTGATGAAAAGTGGCAGCGTGCAGCCAATCGTCTGCCTCCCCTGCTGGTTCTGGTCCGGTGTAATGGCCATAAGCTTTCGGTCCAGGGGGATTAATGATTCCAGCAATGTGGCCAGCTTTCCCAAGGATAAACTCTACTGGGCCGCCAAACAGCTTTGCGCCCTCGAACGTAGATTTCCAGGGCGCGATGTGATCTTCCAAGGCGGATACGAAGCAACAGGGGACCGAGACACGACTCAAATCGAGAGGAACATCATCAATGAGGAATTGCCCCGGCTTGCACAGGAGATTCTGCATATACATTTTTCGCAGGTATGTGCTGTGCATTCTGGCTGGCATTCTCGTTGAGTCGGAATTCCAATAAAGCAGGTCGAAAGGGGCGGGTGTCTTACCGAGAAGATAGTTGTTGATGACGAAGGACCAGATAAGGTCACTGGCGCGCATCAAATTGAATGTCGCGGCCATCTCCTTGCCATCAAGATAACCGCGTGTCTCCATTTCCTTTTCAAGCTGACACACTTGCTTTTCGTCGATGAACACGCCGAGTTCTCCCGGGGCCGAAAAATCGAGCATCGCCGTGAAAAACGTAGCAGCGTTTATTCGCTCGTCTTGTTTCTGCCGAAAATAAGCCAGCATTGCACCAAGCAAGGTTCCGCCCAGACAGTAGCCGATCAGGTTGAAACTACGCTCGCCAGTCGCCGCCTCCATGGCATCCATGGCCGCGAGAGGACCTTCTTTTAGATAGTCAGAGAAATCCTTTTCTCTTAGCTTTGCGTCAGGATTAACCCAGGAAATGACGAAGACGGTGTGGCCCTCGCTAACCGCCCAGCGAATAAAAGAGTTTTCGGGCTTCAAATCAAGCACGTAGTACTTGTTAATCCAAGGCGGAATGATCAGCAACGGACGCCTGAAAACATGCTCAGTCGTCGGCGTGTACTGAATGAGTTGCATCAAGTCATTTTGAAAAACGACTGAGCCCGGGCTCGTCGCAATGTTTCTCCCGAGTTCAAATGCCGAGGAGTCCACCATCTTCGTGCGCAGTTGCCCGCTTGCGAGATCAATATCGTCAAGAAAGTTTCTGAGCCCTTCTACCAGATTGGCACCGCCACGCTCGAGTGTAGCGCGTACGACCTCCGGGTTAGTCAATGCGAAATTGCTCGGAGAGATCGCATCGATAAACTGCCTGGTGTAGAAGGCGACCTTCTGAGCGTCTTTGGGCTCCAGCCCATCAGCATGCGAGGTCAACTGGATCAGGCTGTTCGCCAAGATTAGATAGGTATGTCGAATAAAGTCGAAAAGCGGATTGCTTGTCCACTCCCGGTCGCGAAATCTTCGGTCCTCGGGTGTTTGGCCGCGCCCGGTCTCAGCATCTTCGCTTTGGATTAACGATTGCTGTAGCACGCCCAGTCCATCGATCCAGATACGCCACTGCGTTTCCCATAAAGGCAGCGGGTTTCGTGCAAGTTGAAGGGCGAAGCGCTGAAAACTTGCGCCAATCCCCAGCGGGTCGACGATGCCAGTTAAGTCCTGACTGCGGGCTGCGAATTGTTCAAATAACTCCTGACTCTTGGTCACCGCATGCTCAACCGCGGATGCAATTATCCGTGTGCCTGATGCATCAGCCCCTGAGTCGCCTTCAACCATGCATGCTATTCCATATTGATGAAAATCATTTGCTTGCTTTGCGATAAAGAATCGCTACCCGTCCTATCGCTCCGACTACGTCGGCCCCAAGGCTGGACGCGATGTGCTCAATTTGGGCTGGCTGTTCTTGTCGGTCCCCTACAGGCAAACGGATTTTGATTAACTCGTGCGCATCCAGTGCTTCCGTAATGGAAGCGAGCACGCTATCAGTTACACCACGTTGGCCGATGATCACCACCGGTTTCAAGCTATGGGCCTTGGCTTTTAGTTCGCGCCGGAAATTTGTGCTTAGCACGTGTTCAGCCTTTCAAATCATTGTTTCATGCAGCGTTTGTTCACGCCGCCAAGTGCTATGGCAGGACGTAACGTCCCTCGTCATGCGACAGCGTTTTACACGCCGATGACCATGGTGCCTTCAACCGACCCACATTGGGGTAAGCGCCTTTGCCAGCCGTTTCTCTATCGCCTGACCGAGACAGATCAGCCAGCGGAGTCGACGAAGTCTTCGTAGTCTTCATCGTCCATTAAATCTTCGAATTCCGCTTCGTGAACGGGCTCTAGTTTGAACAGCCAGCCTTCCTGCAGAGGAGATTCGTTCAATTTTTCGGGGGCCTCCAACAAGGCCTCATTGATCTCCAGTACTCGACCACTCATCGGACATTTAACGTCGCTGGTGGTCTTGACGGATTCAATCGTTGAGCAGTCCTCGCCTTGCCGGAGGTCTCGACCGATGTCCGGAAGTTGGACGTAAACCACGTCGCCCAGTTGTTCCTGAGCGTAGTCAGACACCCCGATAACGGCTATGCCGTCTTCTTCCATCCGAACCCACGCGTGGTCTTCGGTGAAACGCATTTCGCTCATTGCTGCTGAATCTCTTTAGGGCTGTGAAAAATAGTCACATGCCAAACATTTTTTTGAGGCTGTCGAAGCCGGTCTGGTAGATGGTTTGGACGGCTCGGATAGCGTCCGGTTCGGGCGCGCCAGTCGCGGGTTCAAACTCACTGGACCACTCAACCAGGGATTGGCCTTTGCCATCGTCCCTGACACGTAGGGTCGCGGTGTAATTTGCTACCGGAAGTGGCCCACTGATGATGCTGTACCGATAGAGCCGGTCTTTTTCATCGATGGTTTCAAGCCGCTCAACGATTTCGCCGCCCCCCAGAAGTGATAAGCGACGTAGCCGCCCATTGTCTTCTAACTTGCTGCTTTGAACGGCCGGATGCCAATCCGGCAACGCATTGAACTTGCCGATCAGCTTCCAGATTTCATCCGGGGAGATCGCAAACACCGAATTCATACTGACTTTGGCCATGGGCGTACTCCTTAAGGATGGCGGCAGAATTCCCGCATCAGTTTGCTACTATAAGACACATACATTGCGTGGTCATGAGCCACGCTAGTCTTGAGATTTTTTGGAGATTACGTCCGATGGAGCCAACAGAAATCATCGCGGTGAAAGAATCTGAAGAGGTCGCTGGCTGTGACGGCGGCGGCGGCGCGCTTGGCCACCCCCTCGTTTACTTGCGGTTTAACGGTAAGCCGAGTGTCGATTGCTACTACTGTAGCCGGCGTTACGCCAAACCCTCGGCCCACCGTGATGGCGAACAAGTCGCCGTCTGAATACGCTCGGTACCTGCTGAAGTGGACAGGGCATGCGTTCCGGGCGCTTCTCCGCGGTGCCATTCAATTTTACAGGTACGTCCTGTCCCCTTGGATGCCGCCCCGTTGCAGGCATCTGCCCACCTGCTCGGAGTACTGTCTGGAGGCTATCGACAGACACGGTGTCCGGAGGGGCGTTTGGCTTACGCTTAGGCGTTTAGCGCGGTGCCATCCGTGGGGGACGTCGGGTTACGACCCTGTGCCCTGACACTGCAACGCCTAGTTGTTGACCTCGCTAAAATCGAGCATTTCACGCTCGATTCCTCGCGTTCTAAGCCAATCGCGTAAGGCTCGGCCGGTGCCTGCTGTCCACGGTTGGACCTTTTCGATCGGAACCCATTTGTAACCTGCGATCTCGTCGGCGGGTACAACCACGTCACCTGAATGCGCCCGCAGGTGATAGATGATCAGCAACTGATTTTTGCGGTGGAACTCGTACATCCCGATATACGATTCGATGCTTGCGTCTACCCCGATTTCTTCTCGAACTTCGCGAACCACCGCTTCCTCAGGCATCTCACCGGCCTCCAAGAAGCCGGTCACTAGGCCATACCAGTTTTCGGGCCATCCGACGTTACGGACGAGCACGATCTGGTTTTCCCATTCGACTATGCCGCCAACCACCGGTACCGGGTTGTCCCAGTGGACATAGCCACAGCGTTGCTGAGGGCATGCAGCCCGGTGACGACCGCCAGTTTCGACCCAAGTCAAAGGCGTGGCGCATTGGGGACAGAAGTTCATCGCGTTTCTCGTCAAACCGGGGGCTACTTTATTTCACCCCGCCATGGTGCTGGTCAAGATGGCGCCAAAAATCCTTGCCTGCTCAGGCGACAGCGCGGATTCCCCGACGAATCAACTCCACGATCTCCTCCAACTGACTTTCACTGGCAATAAGGGCGGGGCCAATCGCGATGATGTCACTGGTGTAGCGAACCAGCGCGCCATGGTCAAAGCAGTAGTGGAACACCTCCATGGCACGTTTACTTGGTTCGCCGGCGCGTGGCGCCAGTTCGACCGCTGCAGCAAGGCCGAGATTGCGGATATCAACCACGTTCGGTTCATCGCGCAGGCTGTGCATCAGCGTTTCCAGTACTGGTTCCAGCTTCCGTGCCCGCGCCATGAGGTTCGCATCCTCATATACCTCTAGTGCGGCGACCCCGGCTGCACAGGCCAGCGGGTGACCGGAATAGGTATACCCGTGGAAGAACTCCACCAGATGCTCGGGGCCGGTCATGAAAGCGTCGTAGATTTTTTGGTGAACGATGGCGCCTCCCAGGGGCACCATGCCGCTGTTGACGCCTTTTGCGAAGGTGATGATGTCTGGCGAGACGCCGAACCGATCGCTTGCAAAGTAATGCCCTAGACGCCCGAAGCCAGTGATGACTTCGTCAAAAATAAGCAGAATCCCGTGCTTGGAGCAGATTTCACGGAGACGCTGCAAATATCCCTGCGGGGGGACAATGACGCCTGCGGAGCCCTGCATTGGCTCGACGATCACGGCGGCAATCGTCGACGCATCGTGTAGCTGAACGAGACGCTCCAGTTCGTCCGCGAGATGTGCACCCCAGGTGGGCATGCCGTGACTGAACGCCATTTGCTCCAAGTCGTGGGTGTGCGGCAGATGGTCAACACCCGGCATCATCGCTGGCGCGAAGGCTTTGCGGTTGGCAGGCATTCCGCCAACCGAAATGCCGCCAAACCCAACGCCGTGGTAGCCCTTGGCACGCCCGATAAACCTGAACCGCGACCCCTCTCCTCGGGCTCGATGGTAGGCAAGTGCGATTTTTAGCGCGGTATCTACCGCTTCTGAGCCCGAATTGCTGAAAAAGACGCGATCCAGACCCTCTGGCGCGAGTTTCGCCAGCTTGGCCGCCAATTCGAAGGCGCGGTCGTGCATGGTCTGGAACGGCGGCGCGTAGTCCAGAGTGTCCAGCTGCTGCCGAACAGCTTCAACGATGGCGGGGTGTCGGTGACCGGCATTACAGCACCAAAGACCTGATAAACCGTCCAAAATTCGGCGACCGTCCGCTGTCGTGTAATGCATCCCATCCCCTTGCGTGACCACCCGCGGTTGCTTTTTGAACAGCCGGTTGTGCGTGAACGGCATCCAGAGGGATTCGAGATCCAGATCTGTTTGGGGGATTAGGGCGGGCGACATCGGCTCGTTCATAGGGAAACTCCTGCAGCCATCGGGTGATATGGTTAGCATCCTACCCTGTGATGCTAGAACTGCGCGCAGTGGTAACGCGTTCAACTTGCTCGTTCAAGATCAGGGGCCGGTACGGGATTCGATCGATGCGTTTACTGCTGGTGGAGGATGACAGCATGATTGGCGCCGCGCTGCGCCGCGGTCTCCAGCAAGAAGGGCATTCCGTCGATTGGGTGCACGATGCGCGCAATGCAGAGGCCGCCCTGGCCGCGCAACTTTATGAGCTGGTCTTGCTGGATTTAGGCCTGCCCGATCGGGATGGGCTATCCCTGCTTGCGGCGCTTCGTCGAGCCCAAAGCCCGGTTCCGGTGATTATTTCGACCGCCCGGGATGCGGTGGCCGATCGTGTTCGAGGTCTTGATCTGGGCGCCGACGACTATCTCGTCAAACCCTACGATCTGGACGAACTGTCGGCCCGGATCAGGGCAGTTGTCAGGCGCCGAACGGGTCACCCCGATAACCGTATGTCCTGGGCAGGGCTCTCGCTCGAGGTAGCCACCCACGAGGTCTCTTGCGACGGCAAGCCCGTCGCCCTGTCCGCGCGAGAATTCAATATCTTGCAGGCGTTGCTGGAGCGCCCAACCGCGGTGGTGTCGCGCGCGCAACTTGAAGAGCGCTTGTACGGCTGGGATGAAGAGGTAGCCAGCAATGCGGTCGAGGTACACATCCACAATCTTCGTAAAAAGCTTGGCGAACACCGCATAAAAACCGTGCGTGGGCTTGGCTATAGCCTGGGCGGGGAGCGCTGATGTCGCTGCGTCACCGACTGCTGCTACTCCTGCTACTCGCGGCGATGGCCACCACACTCACCGCCACGGGGGCAACCTGGTACTGGGCGCGCCGTGAGATTGACGAATTGCTGGACTATCAACTGCGCCAACAGGCGCTGTCGCTGGAAGACAAGGCTTATCTGCTAGGGCAGGTCGCGGTGGTGGAACCGGATCCGGAGCAGCACATCGTGACCCAGTTATGGGACCGGCGTGGTGTGCTGCGCTATCAGTCGCACCACGGCGTGATCCTGGAGCGGCCCCGGCACAACGGGTATGACAGCGTCAGTACAGAACAAGAGGACTGGCGGGTCTACGCGATGGAACTTGGGCCTTGGGTCGTGCAACTGGCCCAACCCTTGTCAACGCGACGCATCATCGCGACCAAGGCCGCCTTGCGCCTGCTCTATCCGGCAATGGCGGTTTTGCCCTTGCTCGCCCTTTTGATCTGGTGGGCAGTAGGAAGGGTACTGGCTCCGCTGTCGTCGCTGGCGCAGACCATTGGTCGCCGGGATCCCGCGGCCCTGGAGCCGCTTTCGCTGGCAAATCCGCCGCAGGAAGTGGGCTTGATGGTCGATGCGCTTAACGAACTGATTGCGCGCCAAAGAGCGTTGCTTGCCGGCCAGCAAGATTTCATGGCTGACGCTGCGCATGAATTGCGAACCCCTCTGATGGCCATTCGCCTGCAATTGCAACTGCTTGAGCGAGCCAGCAGCGAGCAGGAGCGGACTGAGGCACTGGCAGAACTCAAACTGGGGATGGCACGCACGACCACACTGGTTGAGCGCCTGCTCGCGATCGCGCGACTTGATTCCTCTGCCGTAGGCGGAGCGCAGGAGTCGGTTGAGCTTACTGGTCTGCTGGAGCGGGCACGTCAGGAGGTCTCAACGCTGGCGCGGGAGCGCGCTATCGATCTGCACATTGAAGCGGAGTCTCCCATAAACGTCCTGGGCGAGGCTCGCAGCCTGACCAGTCTGGTCGTCAATCTGCTAGAAAACGCGCTGCGCTACACCCCGGAGGGCGGGCGCGTGTTCGCCAGTGTGAGCGCGACGCGAAACGGGGCACGCCTGACGGTTATCGATACTGGCCCCGGCATTCCTGCGTCCGAGCGCACCCGGGTCTTTGAGCGCTTTCATCGCGTACCAGGCACCAAGGCACCGGGCAGCGGGCTGGGTCTTGCGATCGTCAAACGGGTCGCCGATTTGCACCGGGCATCGGTCAACATCGACGACGCGCCGGGCGGTGGGGCGCTGATCACAGTCAATTTCCCACCGTTGCTTGAACAGACGGCTGGCTTAAGACCGGCTTAAGGTTTCGCGTGCAGAGTCTGCAGCCATAGGGGACCACAAAGGGTGGTGCCCGTCAGCCAAAACGAGAGGCTCAGACGATGAAACGCAACAGACTTATCGCACCGACCTTGGCCGCCGCCGTTGTGGCGGTGGCGCTGGGTCATCAGAAAATTTCCTCGCTACTGGTGCCCGGCGCCGTTGCTGAGCCGGTCGGGACCACGAGTGCCCGATTGGGCTTGCCGGACTTTACCGAACTCGTTCGCCAGACTGCGCCGGCGGTGGTCAATATCAGCGTCGTCCGTGAAAAGCCCGTGAGTCGCAGACAGCCCGGCGACTTTCCGGGACGCGGTGAGCAGGTCCCCGAGTTTTTCAAGCGCTTCGCCCCGCCCGGCGGCGATGGCGGCGGTCCGAGCCAGCGTAGCGGCGGTTCCGGATTCATCATTTCTGCCGATGGCCACATCGTGACCAATGCACACGTGGTTGCGGGCGCTGAAGAAGTGACGGTGCGCCTCAGCGACAAACGTCAGTACACCGCCAAGGTGATTGGCGTGGATGAGGTCAGTGACGTTGCCCTGATCAAGGTCGATGCCACCGGCTTGCCCACGCTTAAAGTAGGAGATCCTGCGCGGTTGAATGTGGGCGAGTGGGTGATCGCGATTGGTTCACCCTTCGGCTTCGACAATACGGTTAGCGCCGGCGTGGTGAGCGCCAAGATGCGGTCCTTGCCGAACGGCAACTACGTGCCTTTCATTCAGACCGACGTGGCAATTAATCCGGGTAACTCGGGCGGGCCCTTGCTCAATCTGAATGGTGAGGTGGTTGGAATTAATTCGCAGATTTACAGCGAAAGCGGTGGCTACATGGGCCTGTCCTTCGCAATTCCGATTGATTTGGCGATGGACGTGCAAACCCAACTTGCGCATGGTGGCAAGGTGCAGCGGGGGCGTCTTGGCGTCTCGGTCCAAACGCTCGATCAGGATCTGGCACGCTCTTTCGGCATGGAAACGCCGCGCGGCGCATTGGTCAATCAGGTGCAGGACAACATGCCGGCGGCCAAGGCAGGCATTGAGGCGGGAGACATCATCCTGAAGGTCGATGGTCAGGACGTCGAAGATTCGGCGATGCTGTCGCGGCTGATTGCCAGTAAGAAACCGGGCCAGCACGTGGCGGTTGAACTCCAACGGGCCGGCAAGCCGAGGGAAATTGCGGTCACATTGGGGGAAATGTCCCAGTTAGTGGCGGCCAGCGATGAGCAGCCCTCATCGGCCAAGTCGGGGCGCCTGGGTGTTGTCGTCCAACCGCTTGACGAGGAGGCGCGTCAGCAACAGGGCGATGGCCGCGGCGTCATGGTGACCGAGGCGTCAGGCGCGGCAGCCAAAGCCGGGATTCGGCCGGGTGACGTCATCCTCGCGGTCAACGCCAACCCGGTTAAAAGCCCGGAAGACCTCAGAAAACTCGTTTCGCGAGCCGACCAGCGCGTGGCTTTGCTGGTGCGCCGTGAAGACGCCGAGATTTTCCTGCCGGTGACCCTGGGTTAAGGCCTTGGGGCAACTCGAAGGGCGGGTGACCGACAGGGGCACCCGCCCGCTGTTTTCAGGGCTGAAATTCAGCCGGGATTCAGACTTTCAGGACAACTATGTGGCAGTGCAAGATTTTTGCACGGGACCACACTATGCTTGGTCCCAACCGTGTCGTTTCAACCGAGCAGGACTTGTTGTCATCCCATGCCTGATTCGCTGCCGCCGAGCCAGCACCTCAACCGTAGACGTTTTTTAGGCACTTTGGCCGCGCTCGCCGGCGCATGGCCGGCGTTGCCGGGTAGCGCCGCGCCGGCGCCTGCTGACCCTCGACCGTTCACTCTTGATATTTTGCGCACCCGGGCGAGGCAACTTGCCGCACGGCCGTTTCAGGCACCGCGCCGCAGTGCCTCCGAGGCGCTGCGCGAACTAACCCAGCAGCAGTACCACGACATCCGCTATCGCCCGCAGGATGCCCTATGGATGGGTGAGGCGCCATTTACCGCCCAGTTCTTCCATCCTGGTTACTATTACCAGCACGCTGTTCGGATTTACGACGTGACAGAGGGCAAGGCTCGCGAGTTGCACTACTCGCCCGACTTGTTTGACTTCGGCGCCAATAATCTGGGCAGCGGGGCACTTGAACAAACCAACGGCTTTGCCGGTTTTCGGGTGCACTACGCGCTGAACAGCGCGAATTATCTGGACGAATTGGTCTCTTTTCTGGGTGGAAGCTATTTTCGGGCCCTGGGGCGCGACATGCGCTACGGCCTTTCCGCACGCGGGCTGGCGATCGGCACCGCGTCCGAACGGGGTGAAGAATTTCCATTTTTCTCCGAGTTCTACCTTGAACGCCCGGTCGACGCGAACAGCCTCGTCATTCACGCGCTGCTCAATAGCCGCAGTTGTACCGGCGTCTACACCTTTACCGTCAGGCCGGGCGATACCACCATCGTCGACGTCAATCTCGCGCTGTATATGCGCGTCAAGGTCGATACCGTCGGCATCGGCCCGCTGACGAGCATGTTTTTCTTTGGCGCCAACGACCGCCAGGCAGTCGATGACTACCGGGCGGCGGCCCACGATTCGGACGGTTTGCTGATCTGGAACGGCGCCGCTGAATGGCTGTGGCGGCCGCTGGTCAACCCGCAACGCCTGCGTATCAGCTACTTCGTGGACCGCAATCCGAAAGGGTTTGGTCTGCTTCAACGGAAGCGGCAGTTCGACGACTACTCCGATGCGGAAGCTCGCTACGAGCATCGGCCCAGCGCGTGGGTCGAACCGGTCGGCGATTGGGGCGCGGGCGCGGTGATGCTGGTGGAGATTCCCAGCGATCTGGAAAGCAACGACAACATCGTCGCCTTCTGGCGCCCCCAGAACCCGCTCGCCGCAGGCTCGGAATGGCAGGCCACCTACCGGCTGCACTGGGGCAAGGTATTACCGTTCGTAAATCGCGAACTGGGCACCGTCGCGGAGACCCGAATCGGGCGGGGCAGTACCGAGACCGCCCGCCGGTTTGTGGTCGATTTCGGGGGCGAGGCCATGCAAGGGCGGGAGCGTGCGCCGGAGGCGCGGCTGTTCACTTCACGCGGCACCCTGTCGAGCGCGAGCACCCACTTTGTCCCCGACAGCAAGGTGTGGCGCACCCAGTTCGAGTTGGTGCCAGAAGGCTACGATCCCATCGAACTCCGTTGTCATCTGGAGGCGGGTGGGCAAGCCATCACCGAAACCTGGTGCTATCAGTGGACCGAGTGACCGTCCGATGGCGGTCCTGACCACTGAGGAAGCGGTAAGCCGGGTTACGGCACCGCCCCTGCGGGCAGCCGTCGAGCGCATTCTTCAGCATTACCTCGCCAGTCTGGGCTATGCGGACGATGCGGCCGGCGAAGCCTTGATCCGGCATCTCAGTGAGCGACTGCCAGCGGGCGCCGGCCCCGAACTCGCGCTTCGGCACCTGCGTCGCCGGCTCGATCGCTGGACCCTGAACGTCGTCAGGCAATGCCGGTCCGGGCCGACGCCCGATGTCTACACCCGGCGCGCTGCCCTGCTCGCCATCCAGCCGGGACGCGACTGGCCCGACGCCTTGATGGCTGCTGATCCGCCACCGGCGCTGCTCACCGCTTTTTTGGACGCCCTGCCGGTTGCGACCCCGCCGGAGGCGCGGCTTGCCATGCCCGCGCAGTCGCTGGGGACCGCCCCGGCCGCGGCGGTTGAATCTACTACGCCCGATGTCTTGTTGCGCCGGCGCTTTGCAGTGCTGGGCGGCACGGCTATCGGCACGGCGCTGGCCACGCTGGAAATGGGGCGAGTCTTCTCCCCGGGCGGGATCAGCGCGATCGAAGTGCTGCTCATGGTGTTGTTTGCGGCCAATTTCGTGTGGATTGCGCTGACCTTCTGCAGCGCATTGGCAGGTCTGTGGAGCGGATTGCGCCCATCCCCCTTGCCGGGGCTTAAGCCTGGGTTGCCCGCCTCTGCGCCCTTGACCGAGCGAACGGCGGTGCTGATGCCGACCTATAACGAAGACCCGCTGCGGGTGCTCGCGGCCATTGAGAAGATCTATCTGGGCCTGGCGGCCGCTGGCGCGCTGGAGCACTTCGAGTTTTTTATTCTGAGCGACACCACTGACCCCGACTGCTGGGTCGCCGAAGAACTCGCCTGGGACGCGTGCCGGCGGCGCTTGGGGGCGACCGGGCGTCTGTTTTATCGCCGACGGTTTGAGAATACCGGCCGCAAGGCCGGCAATATTGCGGACTTCTGTGAACGCTGGGGCGCACGGTACGAAAACATGCTTGTGCTGGATGCCGACAGCGTAATGAGCGCCGAGACGGTGCTAACCCTGGCCCGGCAGATGGCCACCAATCCCGATGTGGGCATCCTGCAAACAGTCCCCAGACTGGTAAACCGCAATACGCTGTTTGCGCGCGCCCAGCAGTTCGCGGCGGCGATGTACGGTCCGGTGCTCGCGCGCGGCTTCGGGTTTTGGTACGGCGGGGACAGTAACTACTGGGGACATAACGCCATTATTCGCGCGGCCGCCTTTGCATCCTGCGCGGGGATGCCGGTGCTGCCCGGTAAGGCCCCGTTCGGCGGGCATATTCTCAGCCACGATTTCGTCGAGGCGGCGCTAATGCGGCGCGCCGGTTGGCGCTCCCATCTACTGACCGAACTTGGCGGCAGTTACGAGGAATCGCCACCCTCGTTGCTGGATCACGCGATGCGTGACCGTCGCTGGTGTCAGGGCAATCTGCAGCACATGGCGCTTTTAGGCACCGCCGGTCTGCATCCCCTGAGCCGTTTTCACCTGCTCTCCGGAATCATGTCGTATCTGGCCTCTCCCCTGTGGTTTCTGTTCTTGTTGGTCGGCATCTTTGCGGCGCTTCAGGGCAGCCTGCAGTTACCGGTGTATTTTTTTCCGGACCGCACCCCATATCCGGTCTGGCAAGTGATCAACCCCGAACTTGCGGCGCGGCTGTTTGGCGTCACCATGCTGGTGCTCCTCGCGCCCAAGTTCTTTGGCTGGATCGCGGTGGCCGTAAACCGGGATGCCGTCGCAGGCTTTGGGGGGCGCCGCCGCGCCCTGATGAGCGTGTTGGCCGAAACGCTTTTTTCAGCGCTCATCGCGCCCGTGCAGATGCTGCTCCAAAGCCAGTTCGTTTTTGACGTGCTGGTAGGACGGGATAGCGGCTGGAAAACCCAGACGCGCGACGATCGTGGGATGCCGTTTGCCGAATGTTGGCATCGGCACCGCGCGCACATGGTGGCAGGCGTCACCTTGGGCGTGGCGGCCTGGACGGTATACCCAGCGCTGCTCGCCTGGATGATGCCGGCGCTGCTCGGCATGCTGATTGCCGCGCCAGTTTCCTGGCTGGGGGCACGTTTGGCGGTAGGACTGAAGGCGCGCGAGCGCGGCTTGTTCATCATTCCCGAAGAGGCTTCCCCGTTGCCGCTGCTTAACGAGCCGCCTGCCAGCGAGGCCTTGATCGCCGGCAGTGGGCTGGCACGCGTTACCCACGATCTGCCGGCGGGCAGCCTTCATCTGGCTTTACTGGCGCAGCATCCGGGGGCTTCAGAACTGTCGGATGCCATGATTCTGGCCCGCTACCGCGCCTCGGTGGCGCGCAAGCCGGAGGAATTGGCCGCGCGTTTCGACCGTCGGCTTCAGGCTGCGGCGTTGACCGATCCGGTGGCGATTCGGGATTTGCGCCGCAGGCTCGGTGGTTTTCACCACTAGCCGGTAGGCGAGTCCTCTTGGTCCGGGATTAGCAATCGCGTCAGCCCGCAGGCGGCGGCAAGCGCGGCGAGTTGCGCCGGCAGTTGTTCAAAGCGAAGCGTGTACCCGCGTTGGCGAGCGGTTTTCGCGCACTCCACCAGCAAGGCCAGTCCGGCGCTGTCCGCGTGGCCCACGCCGGACAAGTCCAGGTAGCGCACACCAACGGCCAAATGCGGCTGAAGCGCGGCCAGCGCGGCGGTGACGGTCGAAAAAGACAGCGCGCCTTCCAGCGCAAGACCGCCGTCCGGGCGGGACAATACCGTGATGAGCGAGGGCGTGGCCAAGCGCAAACGCTACTGAATGGCCGCTCTGGCCGCGTTGTGTTGGGCAATCTGGTCGATCAGCCCATCCATACCGAGTTTAGCCACGTCGGTGTTAAACCCGCTGCGATAACTCACCACCAGACTGATGCCGTTGATCGCCACATCCATGACCTTCCAGCCATCCGCTCGCTCAAAGACGTCATAGTCGACCTGCAGGGGCGGGCGCCCGTCGCGACGGTCGACCAGACTTCGAATGCGCTGAATTTTGTCACCTAACTCGCGCGCCGGCATGAACCGCACTTCCGATTCCCGATATTCAAAAACGGCGGTGGCATAAGTGCGGACCAGCAGCGTGGTGAATTCGGCCATGAAGCGCCCGCGCTGCTCGGGAGTCGCCTTGCGCCAATGCTGTCCGAGCACCCGCTGCGACATACGCTCGAAGTCAAAATGAGGCAGCACGGCTTTCTGCGCGATCGTATCGAGCAGGGCGGGGTTGCTGGAAATGGCGGCGCTTTCGGCCCGGAGCTCGTTGAGCACCTGCGTGCTGGTGGTCTCGACCAGCAGCTGTGCCGGCGATTGCGCTTCGGCGGCGGCAGGCTCACCCGCCAGCACCCCAAACAGTGCGGCTGCCAGCAGCCAGAGCCTCACGATTTCGGCCCGCTCGATTTGGCGGTCTTGTTGTAAAGGAACTCCTGCATGGCTTTTTCCAGCACCACCGCTGATTGCGTAATGGTGATTTCGCTGTTCTCCCGCAGATAATTTTCTTCGCCGCCGGCTTCGAGTCCCACGTACTGTTCGCCCAGCAGCCCAGCGGTGTAGATGTTGGCGGCGGTGTCGTTCGGGATGTGGTCATAACCCCGTTCGATGCGGAGCGTCACCTTGGCCTGATAGCGCTCGGAGTCGTAGCTGATTGCGGTGACCCGTCCAACCACGACGCCGCCCATTTTGACCGGCGAACGTACCTGCAGCCCGCCGATGTTGTCGAAATAGGCGCGGACTTCGTAACCCTGAGGGGCAGAAAACTCGGCCAGATTGGCCACTTTCATGGCAAGCATCAGCAGGGCGGCCAGCCCCAGCGCGACAAATGCGCCGACGGAAATTTCAATCAGACGAGGGTCTTTCATGGCGTCCTCAGTTAAACATCAAACCGGTGAGCACAAAGTCGAGTCCGAGGATGGCGAGCGATGAATGTACCACCGTGCGCGTTGTCGCCGCGCTGACGCCCTCTGAGGTCGGCACCGCGTCGTAGCCCTCGAAGACGGCGATCCAGCTCACCACCAGACCAAAAGCGAGACTCTTGATCACCACTCCGTTTACTACGTCCTGCACCAGCGTGACCTTGGCCTGCATTTGCGACCAGAACGCACCCTCGTCTACACCAAGCAGGCCGACGCCGCAGAAGTAACCGCCCAGCACTCCGATGGCGGTGAAGATGGCAGCCAGCAGCGGCATCGACAGCAGGCCCGCCACGAAGCGCGGCGCGACCACCCGGCCCAGCGGGTCGACAGCCATCATTTCCATCGCGCTCAGTTGCTCGGTCGCTTTCATGAAGCCAATCTCAGCGGTGAGCGCGGAACCCGCGCGACCGGCGAACAGGAGGGCCGCGATAACCGGGCCGAGCTCGCGCAACAGCGACTTGGCGATTACAACGCCCAAAGATTCTTCGGCGCCGAAGGTCACCAGTGTGTTGTAGCCCTGCAGGCCGAGCACCATCCCCACAAAGCTGCCGGAAACCACAATAATCAGCAGCGACTGCACGCCGACCGACCACATTTGCTGCAACAGCAGTCGCGGTCGCAGGGCTAGCCCTGGCAGGCGCCCGAGCACCGCCAGCAGAAACAGGTGGCCGCGTCCGAGGCGTTCAAAGACGCCGAGACTTGCCCGTCCCAGCTTGGCCAGCAACTCGATCACGGGCCGGCGTCCAGCAGGTCGTCGAGCAAGGGCGGTGCCGGGAAGTGGAAGGGCACCGGGCCGTCCGGCAGGCCACCCATGAACTGGCGGATGATCGGCGAATCCGACTCGCGCAACTCCGCCGGTGTGCCGGCTCCGACGATCGTCGCGCCGGCAAGAATGAACAGGTAGTCCGCGATTGAACTGGTTTCCGCGACGTCGTGGGAGACGAGCACGCTGGTCAGGCCCAGCGCGTCGTTCAGCTCGCGGATGAGACGGACCAGGATGCCCATTGAGATCGGGTCCTGCCCGGAAAACGGCTCATCGTACAGAATCATCGACGGATCAAGTGCGATCGCACGCGCCAGCGCCGCCCGGCGCGCCATCCCGCCGGATAGTTCACGGGGATAGAGGTCGCGCGCCCCGCGCAAGCCCACCATTTCCAGTTTCATCAGCACCAGACTGCGCAAAAGCGAGGCCGGCAGGTCGGTATGTTCGCGGAGCGGAAACGCCACGTTTTCAAAGACGGTCAGGTCAGTCAGCAGGGCACCGCTCTGAAACAGCATGCCCATGCGTTTCCGGAGCTCGTAGAGCGGCTTGACCGCCAGCGACTGCACGTTCACCCCGTCGACTTCGACCGTGCCGCTGGTGGGCGCGATTTGGGCCCCAATCAGACGCAGGAGGGTCGTTTTGCCGGTGCCGCTGGGGCCCAGAATGGCGGTGACCTTGCCCCGCGGGATCTCCAGATTCACGCCGTTGAAAATCGCGCGCGCACCCCGTCGGAAATGCAGATCGCGAATGCGAACGATGGGTTGGGAAGCCGGCGCAGGAGTGTTCATGGTCGCCCGCAGTGTAGTGCCGAACCGACATCGCCGAAACCTGCAATCGACGTCTCCAAAGCGGGTCTTACGTCTAGCGTCCGCGCCACAAATACGCCACCGTATGCGCCCGGCCGCCAGCGGGGCGGGGACGCGCGGAGCTTGTGATGGACCCAATAACACAGATTTCGGTAGAGCAGATTGGCGCAGGGCGATGGCGCGTTGCCTGGGACGCCGACTGTCTAACCGAGCCAGTTCGTATCCGGGCGGCACGCTCGCCAGACGCGATGGGTGATCTCTCAGCGCTTAATGCGGTCGGCGGCTGGGCCGAAGTCGACCTGCCGACCGACTGGTTTCGCCCGTTCTTTTGCCTTGAGCCGACCGCTGGCTCGCCGATGTGGGTGGCTGAACGCCAGGTCCCGCTGGCAGGCGGGGTTAACTTCAGGGATTTGGGCGGTTACCGAACGGACGACGGACGCCGCGTGCGCTGGGGCAAGCTCTTTCGGTCCGGGCATTTATCGAAGCTGACCACCGGCGACCAGGACCGCCTCGACGCGCTGGAGATTCGTACCGTCTGTGACTTCCGCATGGCGGAAGAGCGGGCCACCGAAAACGCGACCATTGCCTGCGCCCCGGTGCTCGAAACGCTGGGCATTCCGCCGGGTCTGAAAGACCGCTTCTTTTTCCATCGCCTGTTTGAACAGACCGACGATCCCGCGGTCGTGGTCGATGCCATGCACGAACTGATGCGCTCGCTGATCGGTGAATCGGCGCCGCATTACGCACGCCTGTTCGCAGTGCTCCAACAAGCTGCGGCCGGCAGCGTGCTGATGAACTGTTCAGCAGGCAAGGAGCGCACTGGCGTCGGGGCGGCCCTGCTGCTGCTGGCGCTAGGCGTTCCGCGTGAGACGATCTTGTACGATTTCACCCTGTCGCGACGTTACTTTCCGGCACAAACCGAATTACCCCGCGCGCTGGAAAAATATGCGGTCAAGGCGCGGCCGGGCCGTGACGTGGTCGCCTTGATGGAACCCCTGCTGGTGACGCGCGAGTCCTACCTTGAGGTCGTGCTCGCAGAAATCGACCAGCACTACGCCAGCGACGCTGATTTCCTGCAGCAGGCGCTGGGTTTGACGCCAGCCGCCCGCGCGGCGCTTCGCGATCGCTATACGGCTTGAAGGAGAGAGAGGCACAGCACCCATGAGCACGCTTTATACCGACCACGACAAACACGCTTGGCAGTCGACTTTCGCGATCGTCGAAGCCTACAACGCGGCGATGAAAGATCTGGTTCGCCGCCGCTTTGCAGAATTCAACGGCAGCTGGCAGGCGTTCGTGGCGGGCCCTGCGTACGACAGCATTACCAAGGAAGACATTGCGAAGATCGAGGCCCAGTTGCTGGCCAACGGCTACCGCTTCGAGCCTTCCGCGATGTCGTCGGCGGCCGAACGTCCGGAGGCCTATCGGGACTCGGGGCTGCAGTTGGAAAACTTCTCCTTTGAGCACCCGGCTGCGCCCACTGCCGCGCCCGACGCCGAAGGCCGCGAATTGCGCGGCGTCGGCGACAATGTGGTGTCGCGCAAAGCCAATCTGCTTGGGATTGCGCGCTACGTCCGCACCAGCGACAAGGTGCTGGAATACCTCACCCACGGCGTGCCGGCCAACACCATCGCCATTGTGGAGGATTCCGGCGGGACGCTGACCGCGCCGGTACTGGAGAAATTTGCCGGCGTGCTGTGTGCCGGCGGCACTACCCGCTCTCATTTGGCGATTCTGACGCGGGAATACGGGATTCCCTGTCTGATGAACGCCAGACTTTCCGGGATCAAGGACGGCGACCGGCTGGAACTCGAAGTCACCGCCCGCGCCAAGACCGCCGATGACTACCAGACGGGTGCCGATGTCTCGGCGCGCGTGTTCCGGCTGCCGCCGCTCTGAAGATTCCAAGGAAGCACTCGCATGTCTCAGCCGACCCTGACCTACGCCCAGCTACTGGAAACCAACAACCTCATCCAGCAAAACGCGGATGAAACCTACTGGCTTTGCGCCACGCGCACCGTCCAGGAATCAAAGATTTTCCCGGTCTCTGCCTACATCCTTTTCTCGTATCTCAACTGTTGGTATCGCTACCCGGCGCTGCTCCGCAAAATTGAGCAGCACATGTCGGCAGAGGAAATCGGCGACCGGGCGCGGAATCAAGGCATCAAGATCGTGGCCTGGTGCATGCCCTGCTTCTACCTGCTGGGTCGCGAAATGCTCATCAACTGGGGGGTGATCAAACCCAGCGACGGCGTGCTTGACCTCATCTACACCATGGATTTCTGGAAGCGCTTTCAGCTGTCCTGGCATCGTAACAACGGCAATCTGATCAATCGTCAGGCCGGCCATCGCGCGCAGGTGCTGCCTGAGCAGCGCTTGCAGGTTTTCCATGCCGACGCCTTTGAATGTCGTGACGGCGACCCGCTGCACCGTGCTGCCCAGTCGTTTTTGGCTGCCGCCGCGCAGTACGGGTTTCTGGTGTCCTGTGAGAGCCGCCTGACGCTGCATAACCACGGGCCGTATCGCGTGTCCGACAAACGCGAGATGCTGGTTCGGGACTTCCTTGAACTGTCCGAATCCGGCGTGCCGTGGCTCGATGGTGTCGGGGGTGAAATCCCCTACAACAACCTGACCGTGACGATGATCCTCGAGGGCTGTCACATCAACCTGCTCGACGACTGGGGCTCGTTTGAATCCGAGCCCGAGATGCGCGCCGAGCATATGGTGGGCGTGGGCCTCTATACGGCAGATACCCTGTCTGAAGGACACCTCCCGGTCGGGATGGGCAGCGTCGAAGAACTTACCGCCACCTTTCTCGACCTCACCGACCGGATCAAGGTGGCGACCGCCAAGCTGTGGCGCGAGATGGCGGGCTGGACCCGCGACCAGCAACTTGATGCTGGCGCCTTGACCTACTACGCCGTCATCAAAGAGTTCGCCATGATTGCCGGCTGCTATGAGATGGAAGACTGGATGATGATCGACGAGCGCGCCGAACGCTTCCGGCCCTTGCTGAACGACGAATACGGCAATTTGTTTCTCGGCGAACTGGTGGGCTACATCAGCACGCCCAGCCAGCGGATGCACGACTACACCATGATGCAGCATACGGATGCCCCCACCCGGTCGCTCTCTTACATTCCGTATTCCATTTTGGATGATGGCGATTACACGCCATCGGTGGGGCCGCTACGTCCTGGCGTCAGCAACTTGCCGCGCAAGAACGACCGCTATCGCACCACGCAGGGCGTGCTGTCGCTGGCGGATTTCATGCAGCGTAGTCGTGAGTTCGTGCCTGAAATCTGCCAGCCCGCTTACCGCTACCTGTGTCAGGACTGGGTGAAGTATCACGCCCATACGCCGCGCGCTGATGAGCTTTTCAAGCTCGAACAGCGGCACTCGCGCACCCTGCAGGATGCCGGTGCCGCCCTGCGTCGTGACGATATCGAGGCGCGTCGTGGCAAGGCCTGACGCACACTCGACGGAGCTATACCGATGAATACCGATCTCCATCTGGTCATGCACGCTATCGCGATCCGCAAGCATGGCGCTGCCGAAGATATCGCTGCGATCGCAAGCGTCCCGCTCGCACGCACCGCCGAGCTACTGGCCTCGGCCGTTGCCGGTGGGCGGGTGCTGGAAGCCAACGGGCGTTACCTGCTGTCACCGGCCGGCCAATTGATCCTGGCCAGCGAATACTCGCGATTCTGTGATGGGCTGCGCGCCAACGCCGCTTTTGTTGCCGCCTACGAACGCTTCGAGCGCATCAACGTCGATCTCAAGCAACTCATCACCGATTGGCAAACGCTTGAACTAGGCGGTAAGCGCGTACCCAACGACCACAGCGACCGCGACTACGACCAGCGCATCGTCGACCGCCTCGGCGATTTGCATGAACGCTTCGAGCCGGTGTTGAAGGCATTGGTTGGCGGGGCGCCGCGGCTCAAGGTGTATCAGAAAAAGCTGCTGGCCGCCCTCGATAAGGCGGAAAATGGCGAGACTGCGGCAGTCAGCGATGCGCGTAGCGACAGCTATCACACCGTCTGGTTTGAGTTACATGAGGACCTGCTGCGTCTGATGGGACGCCAGCGCGAAGAATAATCACGAACAGCCTCGTTTCAGGGTAAACGAGCCGAGAAGGGGAACAGGTATGGGACGTCTGGATGGAAAAATAGCCTTTGTAACCGGTGCGGGCACCGGCATTGGCCGGGCTTGCATGGTGATGTTTGCGAAAGAAGGCGCCACCGTTTTCGGGGTCTCGCGCACGCAGGCCAATCTGGATGAATCACTGCGCCAGGTCGTCGCGGCCGGCGGCAAAGGCAGCGTGTTCAGCGCCGACCTGTCGCAACCCGATCCAGTCGAAGCCGCCGTCAACCGCTGCGTTGAGACCTACGGCCGCATCGACATCCTGCTGAACGCGGCCGGTGTGGGTTACAACCTGCGCGAGACCAGCGAAGGCTCGATGGATCCGGTGCACAGCACGCCGATCGACAAATGGCGTGAGGTGATGGCGCTCAATCTCGACAGCGTGTTCTACGTGTCGCGCCTCGTGATCCGCCAGATGAAGCAGCAGGGCAAGGGATCGATCGTTAACGTTGCCAGTATTTTCGGGCTGGGCGGTGCGCCGGATGCCCACACCTACACGGCCACCAAAGGCGCCATCATCAATCTCACGCGCTCTATGTCGGTCGCCTACGTCGACGACCACATTCGCTGCAACGTGGTGGCACCGGGCTTTGTGCAAACCCAGATGGTGGAAAGCGTGATCCCCATGCTGTTTTCGTCCGAGAACCCGAAACTCATTTCGCCGATGGGGCGTCCTGCCACGCCGGAAGAAGTGGCCTATGCCTGCCTGTTTCTGGCCTCGGATGAAGCCTCTTACTGCACCGGAACCGTACTCACCGTTGACGGCGGCTCAACGGCTCGCGCCTGAGCGTCAAGGCGATGACATCGGCAAGCAACCGCCGGTATTTCTGCCCCCAATGCGGGGTAGACGCGCTGGAAAGCGTAGACAACAAGCTCTACGGCTGCTCGCGTTGTGGTCATACGTATTTCCATAACACGGCGGTTGCGGTGTCGGCCGTTATCGAGCGCGCCGGCAAAATCGCGTGGATTACGCGCGCCCGCGAGCCCGGCGCCGGCTTGCTTGATTTGCCGGGTGGCTTTGTCGAGCGTGATGAGTCGCTGGAAGCCGCCGTGATGCGCGAGACCTTTGAGGAAACCGGATTCAAGCTCCTCGCGCCGCGCTATCTTTTTTCCATTCCCAATCGGTATGTATTTCACGGCGTGCGCTACAGCACGGTCGACGTGTTCTTCGGCTGCACGCTGGCGGATTCCACCGAATTCCAGCCGAATGACGAAGCGGCCGCGCTCGATTGGCTGGCGCCTGCGGCGGTAGATCCGGGCCGAATTGCCTTCGAATCCACGCGCCTTGCGCTGGCCGAAATGCTCAAGGCCTAAAGCCTCGGCCTTGCTCGCGTGGGTGCCCACCGTCCACGGGCCGTCTCATCATTCCGCCCAGTTGGGCGAGCGTGTCGGCGGTATAAAAAGCCTTTGGACGGGTTGGTAAAAATGACGGTCGCTATGCCGTCTTCAATGACTTGGTCAATCGCGCCTGTCTAAGCCCCTGATGGTGTGTCGTGGAAGACCAGCGCTTGACGCGATTCCCCATGCCCTGACAATGCAGCCTGCAATGAACAGGATCGAAGCCCCATGAGCAACGCCGGCGAAAGACTTTCAGGTACTCCTATCCCCATGCATCGCTGGTCGGGGGCGCAGGGCGTGAGCATTGCCGGTGACAGTTGGGGGGACCCGCAAGGGCCGCTCGTCTTGCTCCAGCATGGGGGCGGGCAGACCCGTCATGCGTGGAAGAATGTGGGCGAGCAGCTGGGTGCGGCCGGCTATCACGCGGTGAGTTTCGACGCCCGTGGCCACGGTGATTCCGACTGGGCACCCGATGGCGTGTATGGGCAGGACATCATGGTGGAGGACCTGCGCTGCGTGATTGCGGCGCTCGGCGGACGGCGGCCGGTGCTGGTCGGGGCGTCTATGGGCGGCGGCACCAGTCTGGTCGCGGTGGGTGAAGATCGCGTCGATGCCACCGCGCTGGTGCTGGTCGACATCGCACCCCGGATCGAGCCGGAAGGCGTGCAGAAAATTCAGGCATTCATGGACCAGCGACCCGAGGGCTTTAACTCGCTGGAGGAAGTGGCGCAGGCGATTGGGGCCTATCAGCCGCACCGCAAGCCTCCCAAGGATTTAGCCGGTTTGGCGAAGAATTTACGACTCACCGCGGACGGCAAATACCGCTGGCACTGGGACCCGCGGTTCATGACCCTGCGCCGGGAAATGGATAAACGTCTGATCCGACTCGAAGCCTGCGCCAGCGCGCTTGCCCTGCCGACCCTGCTGGTGCGTGGTGGTCTGTCAGATGTGCTCAGCGAAGAAGGCGCGGCTGCGTTTCTTGAGCTCTGCAGGCATAGCGAGTACGTCAATATTACCGAGGCCGGCCACATGGTGGCCGGCGATCGCAACGATGTGTTCGGACGCGCCGTGATCGATTTCCTGCGCCGAACGGTGCCGGTCGCAGGGCTCCCGGTTAAACCGGCGCATGATCTCCATCCGCATCATGAAGGGCCAGCGGGCGATGTCGTAGACGTGCCCTGATTCGTCTAGCCCGCAGCCACGGCGGCGCGGCGCTGCGCCGCCAGATAAGCCACGCGTAGGTACACGTTGTTAGCGACCAGTGCGGCGACAACCAATCCCGCGCCGAGCAGTTCGATCGGCGAGAACTGATGGCCCTGCACGCTCCGAAAGCCGAAGGTCATGACCGGCATGAAGTTGATGAACAGCGTCGCGTTCAAAGGGCCGATGCGCTGGTTGCCGAAGTTCCACGCCAGCATGGAGACCAGCACGCCGGCAAAGCTGAGATAGGCCAGCGGCCAGCGAATGGTCCATAGGGCCTCGGCGGTGGGTAGCGGCACGATCCCGGTGGCAATCAGGCCGGCTGCGAGCAGCATGTTGGCCACCCCGCCAGGCAACATGGTCAGCGTGGTGATGCGCCATATTGACCAGCCCGCTAACTTGGCGGTCCCCATCGTGTAAATCACCCAGGCGAGTGCGCCGAGCAGCACGCAAAAACTACCGAGCAGTTCGCGGGCGCTTTCATGGAAAGCCAACTCGCCTTTGGTCACTACCAGCACCACCCCGGCCAGCGCCATCGCAATGCAGGCCAAGGTGAAGAAGGAGGGGCGTCGGGATTGCAGGATCCAGTGCAAGATGGCCGCCATTGAAGGCTGCAGCGCGACGATCACCACCGCATATTCGGCGCGCGACATCGACATGCCGAGAAAGACGAGACAGGGCGAGGCCGCCATGCCGATGAATCCGAGCAGACAGGCCGTTTTCCATTGCCGCCCGTAGCGGAGCGCCCCGCGTCCTTCCTGCCAGATCAGCGCGGGCACCATCACCAGCAAGGCGAATAGATAGCGCAAAGCGGTGGAGCTGAACGGGTCGACGTGCGCGAAGCTGTCCTTGGCGATGGGCAATTGGGCGCCCCACAGGGCGACCGCCAGAAACGCGGCCATAAGGCCCGCGGCGAAGGAATTTTTCATATCGGCGCACCGAGGCGCGGCGCGGGATAGCGATGGCGAGTAATCAAAGGTGAAACCGGCGGGGCCGTGGGGCCGTAGAAGACAGGCCCGCAGTCTACGGCCCATGGTCCTGCTTGGACAGGCGCGTCGCAGCCCGGGACGTCTGTCCGGAATGCCCCCGAATGGGGTACTTTGCGCAACATTACCGGGCTGGTGGCGGCCCTCAAATCATCTTTTTAGCAGACAGGTTTAACGACGATGTACTCGCTCCGTTACCGGATTGCCCGCTGGGTTCTGGCCAACCGCAAGCTGGCCTGGGCGATCTTCATCGCCATTACCGCGTTCTTTGCCGCAGGACTCCCCAAGGTCCAGTTGCAGACCATCTTTTCTGACCTGCTGCCCACGGATGATCCGTTTGTGCAGGTCTACAAGGACCATCCGGGATTTGGTAACCCGCTGACGGTCGCGGTGATGATCAAGCGTAAGGACGGCGATCTTTTTCACGCCGACACGCTGGCCAAAATCTGGCAGTTCACGCGCGATATCGATCTGGTGCCGGGGGTCGATCACGACATGATTCTCTCGCTCGCGAGCAGCAAGGCGCGCTACAGCGAATCGACCGCCAACGGCATCGACATGCGGCCTTTGATGACCGACCACGCGCCGCGCGATGAAGAAGAAATCAGCAAGTTCCGCAACTTGCTGGACAAGGCGCCGAACGCCCGGGTGTTTCTGGTGTCGCGCGACGATACCGCGACGCTCATTACCGCAACCTTCATCGAACATCGGCTGGATTACGGCGTGGCCTTCGAGCACTTGCAGCGGCTGGTCAAGGCCGCTCGCGATGAGCATCACGACGTCTATCTCGCCGGCCAGCCGGTGCTTATCGGCTGGGTGTATCAGTACGAATGGCAGATGGTGATGATCTTCACCGTGACGCTTGGCGCTTTGATCGGCGCGCTGATCCTCTACATGCGCAATGTGGTTGGCGTCATTACGCCCATTATCACCAGCGCGACGGCCGGCATTTGGGCTTTTGGTCTGGTGGGGTGGCTGGATATCTCGATCGAGCCGCTGCTGATGGTCGTGCCCTTGCTGCTGACCGCGCGCTCGTTTTCGCACTGCGTGCAGTTCACCGAGCGCTTCTACGAGGTGTACGCGCAGGTTGGTGACCGGGTAAAAGCCGCCGAAATCACCATGGGCGTGATGATGGCGCCCAGCATCCTCGGCATCATCACCGACATCCTCGGCATTTTTATCGTCGTCGCGGCGCCCATTCCGGCCATGGTGCGACACGCCATCTTTTGCGGCATGTGGGCCGTGTGGCTGATCCCGACCGGGGTCGTGCTGATTTCACTGCTGCTTGCAACTTTGCCACCGCCCCGCAACGTGGAGCGTCTGACCGGGCGCGGCAAGGTGTCGGGGTTTCACCGGCGGCTACAGGCCACGCTGGGCGCGGTGGCCGGTCTGTCGGTAGGCCGCACCGCGCGCCTCACCTCGGTCGTGGTGCTGGTGTTCAGCGTGCTCGCCATCTACACCGCCGGCCAGATCCGGATCGGCAATCCGGTGGAGGGCTCGGGTCTCTTCTGGCACGACTCCGAATTTAATACCGCCGTGCGCCAGATCAATGCGCATTTCCCCGGGGTAAACACGCTGGAAATCGTGTTGGAGTCCAAGGAGCGGAAGACGCTCGAACTGATGGTCCAAAAGTCCGACATGCAGGAAACCATGCGGGCGCTCCAGCGCATCATGGAGTCTGGTGAAGATCCGCCGCGCGCGACGCTGTCGTTCGCGGATTACGTCAGCGAGGGCAACCGTCTGTTCAATGGGGGCAGTCCCAAGTGGATGTTCCTCGACCCCAACGACCAGGCCTCCAGCGCCGCTTCGTTTGCGGTCACCATGGGGACCAGCGCCAAGAACTTTGGTCATGTGGTCAATGAGACCTGGCTGGATGGCACCGTCTCGCTCTGGTATCGCGACAACAAGCAGGACACCGTCGACAAAGCGCTGGCGGCCGCCCGCGCGGCAGTCGAGCAGGTGGGGGCTGACCACGAGAGCTTCACCATCCGGCTCGCAACCGGCACGATTCCGCTGCAACAGGCGGTGAATCACGTGGTCGAGCGTTACCACTGGGTGGTCGTGCTGGTGTTGAACTTCTTCATCCTCATTACCTGCAGCGTGGCCTATCGCTCACTGGTGGCGGGGCTCATTCTGCTGGTGCCCGTGAATCTGGCCAATGAGGTGCTCTATGCAGCCATGCACCTGCTGGGCGTGGGGCTGGATGTGAACTCGCTGATCGTGGCGGCCATCGGGCTTGGCGTTGGCATCGACTACGGCATTTATCTGTTGTCGCGCATTTGCGAGGAATACCACAGCGCCGATGGCGACTGGACGCTCGCCATCGTGCGCGCGCTGCGCACGACCGGTAAGGCCATCCTGTTTACCGCCACCATCATGGGGCTGGGGATCGCGCCGTGGTATTTCATGTCGGGCCTGAAGTTTGTCGCCGACATGGGACTGCTGTTGATCGTCATCATGGCCATCAACATGGTGCTGTCGCTGGTGGTGCTGCCGCTGATCGTGTGGCTGGTGAAGCCGCGATTCGCCGCGCGGCGCGATCTGCTGGTGGGCGAGGGCGTCGACCCGGCGCTGTTCACGATGGCCGATGAGACTATGCCGGCGAAGATTGCTTAAGTGCAGGTTAGCGTTTTCACAGGATGAAACCCCGATGACTGTTATTCCGGTAGAACTGGTTACCCCGCTTTTTGTCCCCTCAAGTTTTGCCACGCGTGGTCTGGTGGATGAGTTATTGCGCGAGCTTCGCGCGCGGTACCCCTTGGCGCGGGCCGAGGTGCCGGGTTTCGACCCCTACTGGATCGTTACCCGGCACGCCGACGTCGTCGAAATCAGCCGGCAAAACGAGCTGTTTCACAATGCCGATCGCGCGGCCACGCTCATCACCCGCGACGGTGAGGCGCTGGTGCGCGAATTCACCGGCGGATCGTGGAATCTCTTTCGCTCACTGGTGCAACTCGATAATCCCGAGCACGGACCCTATCGGCAGGTCACCGTGAAGGCGTTTTCGCCGCAAAACATCGCGAAACTGCGCGAACACATCGGGGTGGTGGCCGCCGAGCGCATCGCCGGCTTGCAGCAGCTGGGGCCGGAATTCGACTGGGCGCACGAATTGGCCATGCCGTATCCCCTGGGTATCGTGCTGGACTTGGTCGGCGTGCCACGGGCTGACCACGCCAAGATGCTGCGCCTGACCCAGTGGTTGTTTTGCTGGGCCGATCCGGACCTCAAGCGACCCGAGACCAACCCCGCCGACCCCACCCACCAAACCCGGACGTGGAAAATCGTCTTCGACGAATTCAACGAGTACTACAGCGCGGTCATGGCGGATCGCCGGGCCTCGCCTCGGGACGACATTGCCTCGCTAATCGCCAATGCAGAAGTCGACGGGGCGCCGCTGGAGCACGTGGCCGCCATTTCGTACTACGCCATTCTGTCGACCGCCGGTCACGATTCGACCGCGCATTCCACGGCCTGGGCGATGTGGATGCTGGCCGAGCAGCCTGCCTTGCTCAAGGCGCTCAAAGCCGATCTGTCGCTCATTCCAGCCTTCGTCGACGAGGCTATCCGCTGGGCAACGCCGGTGAAGCAGTTTGTGCGACATGCCACGGCAGACTGCACGGTCGCCGGCCAGACCATTGCCAAGGGCGACCGCCTGTATCTGTCCTATCCTTCGGCAAATCGTGACGAAACGGTGTTTCCGTCGCCGTTCGAGTTTCGGCTGGACCGTCAGCCCAGTCGCCAGATCAGCTTCGGGCATGGCGGGCATGTGTGTCTGGGGCAGCACTTGGCGCGGCTCGAGATGCGTGAGTTATGGGAGCGCATCGTGCCGCGTCTGGCGGCCGTCGAACTGGCCGGCGAGCCCCGGCTGGTCCATTCGGAATTTGTGTCCGGCCCGAAGTCAGTCCCCGTCCGCGTGCGCTGGGCCTAGCGCACGCCCATTTCGCGCAGGATCGGCAGTACTTCTCGCTCGAAGCGCAGCGTGTCTTCGTAATAGGCCTGAAAGACCATCAACAGCCCGTCCAGGCCGCCGGCGTGGAGGGCGGCCAGTTTCTCGGCAACCTGACGCGCGGTGCCGACGACCGGCAGCGCGCCCGCGCCCAAAACCATCATGTCCAGCGTGAACTGGTCGAATGAACCGCTGCCCAGCCCTACGCCTTCCAGCCAGTTCCCGGCGGCGATGCTGTCCTTGTGGGCGATGATTTTTGCGACTTCCGCGGCGGCTTCTTCTTCGGAGTCGCGCCACAAGACAAACGGAAAGCCGGCGCACTTCACGCTGCGCCCATGCGCTGCCGCGCGCGCCCGGATTTGACTGGTGATGCTGGGAGTGGCTTCGATCGACGGCGGGCTGAGGAAGGCCCAGTCGCAAAGCCGGGCCACCATGGCCTGCGCGTCTGCCGACCCGCCCGCATTGGCGATCGGCGGTGGGGTGGTCGGTTGGGGCAGCGAATACCCCCCGCGAACCTGATACCACGGGCTTTCATAATTGAAACTGCCCGGCGGCTCGGTCCACAGGCCGCGCAGGATTTCGACGAAGGCGGTGGTGCGCTGATAGCGCTCGGCATGCGGAAGGAGGTCCACCCCCATCATCCCGAACTCTTCCTTGCTCCAGCCACTGACCAGGTTGATGCCCCAGCGGCCTTGCCCGATGTGGTCCAGCGTTGCGCCCATTTTGGCGACGACCACCGGGTGAAATACCGGGACGTGGACGGTCGAGAAGACCTTGATTCGCGAGGTCACCGCGAGCAGGGCCGAGGCCCAGGTCATGGTTTCCAGCGAGGTACCCAGGTAGTCGGTGGGCCCGCCGAATCCGCGCCAGCGGCTGACCGGGAACAGAAAATCAAAGCCAGCCGCCTCGGCCGCCAGCGCGATGCGCTTGTTCGACTCATAGGGCCACTCGTCGGGCACCGTGCGGTAGGTGCTGATGGCGTACATGTTGCTGCAGTTCGGCATGAACAGGCCAAGCTGCAAACCAGAGGACGGCGGGTGAGACATGGGTAAGGGCCTTGCGTGACTGGGGGCGTGCTTTTGCGGTGGTGATTAGACGGCCGACTGGCGGAGTGCATCCCCGATGCAGGCGAGGAATGCCGCTTCGCTATGGGCTGCGGCCAGCACATCGGCGCGAATGGTGTACCCGTACTGCCGCGCGATAGCCTCGTAGCGCGGCACCCGCGCGGCGAACAGGCGCGGAAACATCCACAGCACGAAGTCGTCGGGCGAAATATCGGCGACGCCGGTCAAGCCCTTTTCGGCGAGGTAAACCGCAAGTTGCTCGTCCAGAAACGCGGGCCGGTAATACAGGGGCTTGGGGTCTGCCTCTGCGCGGGCCAGCAACTGCCGACCATTCTCGGCGGTCGCCTCGATGTAGATGATGAGCGTGTGCTCGGCCAGCACTTCGAGGGCGCTCGGGTCATCAAGCTCGCACAGGCTGCCCGCGGAATCGTTCACGAAATGCTGGTAGCCGTAGATTTCGTGGGCTTTGGCGATGAATTCCGGCACATCCAGCATGGCGGCTACTTCGGCGTCCCGGTACAGCTTCTGGCGTCTTTTGAATTCCTGCAGATCCAGTCCGGCCTGCGCCGGCCGCCCGAGTTTACCCAGAAACGTCAGCACGGCCGTGAGGTTGTCGACCGTGATGTTGTTGGAAATGTAGATGGAGTCGGTCCGCAAGAGTTCGCGCAGGAACGGCACCTGCATCGCCTGCCGCTTGATGTTGTCCAGAATCGGTTCGCTGAGGTAGCGGGTACCAATTCGGTAGTCGGCCGAATAGTGAAACCAGTTAGCGGCCCGCAAGCGGCCAGAAAGATGGGTTTTGCCCACCCCGGACATGCCCAGCAAGGTGATGGACTTCGCGTCCCATCGGGCAAATTGTTCAGCGCTCATTCTCATAAGACGCCATGCTACCGGCAGGCTGCGGAAATTTGCACCAAAAAGCCCTACGGTTGGAGGCGGGTGCGGCCGATATCCCGACACAGGCTGTCTTCGGCCCGATACACACGGCTATGATTGAACCCTGTCGTTCGGGTTATTCCCGGGCGCAGGCCGGATGTTTCCAAGACCTCCG
This sequence comes from Gammaproteobacteria bacterium, assembly GCA_023257255.1. GTDB lineage: Bacteria > Pseudomonadota > Gammaproteobacteria. The sequence goes on from JALRCR010000005.1 coordinate 34,165, forward strand.
ACCGCCATCAGCGGGTCGCAGGAGTAATCACGATGCGGTCGATGTTTGACTATCTCAATCAAGGCGCTGCGCCCTTCAAGGTGCTGATCGTCGACGATGAGCCTGACCAGCGCGCGCTGGTGCAGGCCATTCTCCAACCGCCCAAGTACGAAGTCTTCGAAGCCGCTGACGGCATGACGGCGCTGGATATCGTGACGACCCAGGATTTCGACGTCATGGTGCTCGACAAGCGCCTGCCCGGCATCGACGGCGAAGAGGTGTGTCGCCGGATCCGGGATGACATCGGCAATCTGCTGCTGCCTATCATCATGGTGACGGGCGGTGGGGGGAGCACCAGCGTGCTGACGTCGGGCTTGCGCGCGGGCGCCTCTGATTTCATCCACAAGCCCTATAGCGCGCAGGAGTTTGTGGCCCGAATCGACTCCGCCATTAATCGCAAGCGCTTGACCGACCAGTTGGAAAGCGCCGAATCAGTCCTTTTTGCGCTGGCCCGCATGGTGGAAGCCAAAGACGGCAATACGGGCGACCATTGCACGCGACTGGCGCAGTACTCGGTGCGCTTCGGGGAAACCCTGGGCTTGAGCGGCAGCGATTTATTGGCACTACGCCGCGGCGGTGTGCTGCACGACATCGGCAAGCTGGGCATCCCCGAACAGATTCTGCTGAAGCCGGGTGGGTTCACCCCGGACGAGTGGGCGGTGATGAAAACCCACACCATCATTGGCGAGCGCTTGTGTAGCGGGCTGAAAAGCTTTCGCCAGACGGTGCAAATCATTCGCTCTCACCACGAGCGTTGGGACGGTAGCGGCTACCCCGATGGCCTGCACGGCGAGGAAATTCCGCTGCTCGCCCGGGTTTTCCAGATCTGCGATATCTACGACGCGCTCAGCTTTGCCCGCCCCTATAAACCGGCCCTGCCGACCCACGAAGTGGTTCGCATCATGCGCAAGGAGGCCGAGCGCGGTTGGCGCGATCCGGCGTTGACCAACGTGTTCCTTGATCTGGTGGAACGTGAACGCGAGACCTTCATGGTTCAGGGTGATATGGGGGAAGACCTTGGCCTGTCGCTGTTTGAAGGCATTCAGCGCAGCAAGGAGGAACTCAATCTGCCCACCCCGCTGAGAGAACCTGGTCAGTGATTCCGCGCCGCGGCTGGGCTTCCGCGGTCGGTGAATTTCTGACCCGCTGGCCGCTCGGACGCACGGTTCCACTGGCAATCCTGCTGTCCGGTGTGTTGGCCGCCCTGCTGGGCGCTGTTGCCCACACCGGCCTTGACCGCGGGCGAGAACTGGCCGACGCCAAACAGGTGCGGCAACTCAGCGTCGCTACCGCGGCTATGCACATCGCCCGCCATCTACGCGACGGCGATACGCCGGCGGCGGCGCGGAGATTGGCCACGCTGCGCGAGGATCCGCAGGTTGTCGAAATCGCCCTGATTGACGACCAATACCGCCTGATCGAGACCCCGGGCCAGACCCTCGAGGCGCTCGATTTTCAGCGTTTCCCCGGCTTGACCACGACTGCCTTGCAGACCCCGGAGCCCAAGCTGCTGGGGGATGATCGTTTTGCCCTGATGCTCGAGCCGGTCAAGTTTTCGGATACCGGCGCCCAGCCTATCCCTGAGGCCTGGTTGCTGGTCCGGCAGGATCTGACGCCTTTGCTCGCCTCGGCGTCGCGTTTGCGCTACCAGCGCGCGCTGGTCTCGGCGGGCTTTTCCATCCTCTGCGGGCTAGCCCTGTGGGTTTTTTTTGACCGGGTGTTCAGCCGGCGGCTGGCTGCGCTGAAAGCCGGTTTTGAGAAAGTCAGCGCGGGCGAGCTTGGCGTGCGCGTGGCGCTGTCCGGCAACGATGAACTCACCGACATCACCCGGGCGTTCAACCGCACGATGTCACGCCAGGAGGTCGACCGCGCGAGGCTGATGCTGCGCGAGCAGGATCTCCGACAACGCAATGCCTCCTTGCAGGCCCTGCGCATGGCGGTCGACCACCACGCCATCGTCTCTGTCGCCGACCTGAAGGGTGATATCCGGTTTGTGAACGACAAGTTCTGCGAGGTCAGCGGGTACTCGCGCGAGGATCTGCTGGGACAAAATCATCGGCTCCTGAAGTCATTTACCCATGGCGACGCCTTCTACACCGATCTCTGGCACACCGTGTCTTCGGGCAAGGTGTGGCGAGGGCTGATTCAGAATCGCCGTCGCAGCGGCGAACTTTATTGGGTGCAATCCACCATCGTGCCGGTGTTTGACGATGAGGGCGCTATCCACCAATACCTTTCGATTCGCACCGATGTGACCGAGCGCGAGCGCCAGCGTCGTGGTCTGGAAATGCTGGCCGAGGCCGACGCAGGCCAGGACCTGCTGGACCGCATTGTGGAAGCGGTGTGTCTTGGACTTGGCGCGCGCTGGGCGGGAATCGGTCGTTTTATCCCCGACCAGGAGACCGTCGATGTGATGGCGTACTGGGAAGATGGCATGCCCTCGACGGGTTTCCGCCTGGCGGTGGCCAACACCCCCTTCGCCAGCCCGCTGGTGGCTGGCGAGGTCTTGCGGGTCGCGTCTGGCGTTAGCGCGCGGTTTCATTTGCCAACGCGTTTTCACGGCGCCGGCGCCGAAAGTTACCGTGCCTTTCCCATTACCGGTCAGGACGGCCAAACCCTGGGACTGGTTTGGGTTCTCGACGACAAACCCTGTTCCGGCCATGAAGACGATGAGGTCTTGCTAGCACTGGCCGCCCGGCGGGCGGGCGGCGAGTTCATGCGCATGTTGACTAGCCGGGTGCTGGACGAGCAGCGCGAGCGCCTGAGTGCCGTGGTGGAAGGCGCGCGTCTGGCCGTCTGGGACTGGGACATCGTTGCCGACGTGCTGCACTTCAATGAACGCTTCGCCACCATGCTTGGCTACGAGCCAGACGACTTCAACAACGCGACGACCGCCTGGAGCGGGCTTATCCATCCAGACGACTACACCATGGCGACTGAGGCAGTCGCTGCGCACAAGAACGGACTTACCCCTTCCTACACGACCGAACATCGCTTGCGGGCGAAGGATGGCAGCTGGGTCTGGGTGCTCGATCGCGGCCGGGTCACCGAACGCGACGCGCAGGGTCAGCCCCTGCGCATGGCAGGCGTTCACGTTGACATCACCGAGCGCAAACTGGCCGAACTCGAAGTGCGGGATGAGCGTGCGCGATTCGAGATGCTGATTCGTGCGGGCAACGTCGGGTTCTGGGAATGGGACCTGGTCGCCGCCCGCACCGACGTGACCTCTGCGGTCGCCGATTTGCTGGACGTGGCGCCTGGCGGGCAGCGCGACGTCAAGGAATGGCTGAAGCTGATCCACCCCGAAGACTACGACCGCTTCATTCTGGCGGGGCAAAAACATCTGAAGGGCGAAACCCCGTATTTCAGTATGGAAGCCCGCTTCCGGGCTCACGACGGCTGGCGCTGGCAGCTGGTGAACGGTCAGGTCGTGGCGCGCGGTGAGGACGGCCGGGCCCGACGGCTGGTCGGCACGCATCTGGACGTCACCCAACTGCGGCTGGCGGAAGCCAGCGGGCGAGATGCCGCGCAACGCTTGCAGGTGACGGTCGAGGCGGCCGATCTCGGCGTCTGGGAATGGGACCGCGAGACCGGCAAGCTCGAAACCAACGCCTGGCTCGAACGCACGCTGGGTTTTCGGCCGGCCGAGCAGGCCGGTCGCGAGGGCTGGCTATTGGGCTGGCTGGAAGGCGAGGAACGTGAACGTTTCAACCGCTTCATTGCCGACAAGCTCGACGCGGCAGACGAATTACTGCAGGTCGAAACCCGGATCCGCGACGTCGCAGGTCACTGGAAGTGGATCAACCACCGGGGGCGCGTGACCGAGCGCGACCCGAGCGGTCGGGCGCTGCGTCTGTCTGGCGTGAACGTTGACATCACCGCACGCAAGGAAGCGGAAGAGAGCCTGAAGGTCGAACAGGAACGTCTGGCGCGCGTGGTTGCCGCAGCCCGTCTGGGCTTGTGGGATCTGGACCTGCTCAACGGCCGGACGGTGGTCAACGACTGGGTGCTCGAGCTGATCGGCGAAGCTCGCCCCGACCGCGCATTCGAGCGTGCTGAGTGGGCCACTTATTTTCACCCGGATGATTTACCCGCCATGGAAGCGGCGCTCGACGCCCATTGCGCGGGCATAACGCCATTTTTCGAGGCCGAAATGCGGGTGCGGATGGCGAACGGGCAGTGGCTCTGGATCCACAGTTCGGGGCAGGTGGCGGCCCGCGACAGCGCGGGGCGCCCGGTCCGTGCGGCCGGTGTATTTCAGGACGTGGCGGCCCGTCGCGAAGCGGTCTCGGCGCTCGAAACCAGCGAAGCCAAGCTCCGCACGGTGGTTGAGCATTCGCCGGTCGGGATTTTCCTCTCCGACCCGGCAGGGACCATCATTTACGTCAATCCGCTGCTGTGCGAACTGGTCGGGCGCAGCGCCGACGCTTGCCTCAACGAGACCTGGACGATGTTGCTGGATGAAGGCCCCCGCGCCCAAATCAGCGCCGGCTGGTGCGCGTTTCTGGATGCGCCCGAGGGCACTTACGAAGTCGAGTATCGCTTCGAGCGCGCGCCCTCGGGTCTACGCGTGGTGCGTGTGCAGGTGGCTGCCATTCGGCTGGACGGTCGTGTCATCGGGCTAGTCGGCGCCTTCAACGACCTGACCGACTGGACCCGCACGGCCGACGAACGCGAGCGTCTGCAACGGGAACTCCAGCAGGCCCAGAAGATGGATGCCCTGGGTCAGTTGACGGGCGGTATCGCGCACGACTTCAACAATATTCTGGCGAGCATTCTGGGGTATGTCTCTTTGGCGCAGACCATATTGCCGCCGGAAGGCACCGAACGCATCGCAAACTATCTGGCCGCGGTGATGTCGGCCGGCGAGCGGGCGCGGGAACTGGTGGCCAAGATGCTCGAGTTCAGCCGCAACGCGCCCCGCGAGGACTTGCAGCCGGTCGACCCTGCGCCGCTGATCGATGAGGTGGCGCGGATGATGAAGGCCATCATCCCGTCAAGCATGAAACTCGTGGTGCACCATGCGGCGGCGCCAATTTTTGCGCTGCTTGATCCCTCGGATCTGCATCAATTGCTGGTTAATCTCATCGTGAACGCGCGCGACGCGCTGGGACCGCACGGTCAAATCGATGTCCGGCTCCTCAGCCCGCACCGGGTGCGCGGCGTGTGCTCGGGCTGCCATGGCAGCGTCAACGGCCACTATCTGGTCATTGAGGTGGAAGACAACGGGAGTGGCATTGAGCCCGACGTGTTGTCGCGTATCTTCGACCCCTTTTTCAGCACCAAGATCGCGGGCAAAGGCACGGGCATGGGCCTGTCGGTGGTCCACGGAATCCTGCACCGCGGACGAGGACACGTGCTGGTCGAGTCCCGCCCCGGACAGGGCACGCGTTTCCGCTTGCTGTTCCCGCCGGCGCCGGTGTCGAGCAGCGATACGCCTGCCCAAAAGGTCGCCCTGGCCGAAGCCCCGCGCGGTCAGGGGCAGTGCATTCTGGTCGTCGACGACGAACCGCTGGTGGCGTCTTATTTGTCGGAGCTATTCAGTCTGAACGGCTACGCCGTCGATACGGCAGCTGACGGCGTGGAAGCGCTGGAGCGGATCGACAAGGGCGACCAGCGCTATGGCCTTCTCTTGACCGATCAGACGATGCCGCGCATGACGGGCACCGAGTTGATCACCCGTCTACGCAGCGTGCAGCCGGATTTACCCATCATCCTGTGTACCGGCTACAGCGACGCCGTCGACGAGCAGGGCGCTTTGGCCCTTGGCATCCGCGAGTTCGTGCGCAAGCCCGTGGCACCCGACGCCCTGCTGCGTTCGGTGGCGGCGGTGATGGGCTCGGTTGCGAGCTGAGCGTCTCAGGCGCAACGCGGTCTAACGCCCGTGATAGACAGGGCTGCGCTTTTCCATGAAGGCGCGCGGGCCTTCCTTGGCGTCGTCAGTCAGAAATACCGGGCTTGAAATCTCGACCTCAATCTCGAGCGCTTCGGCTTCGGGCTTGCCCAGACAGGCTTTCACCGAGCGACGGATCGCCTTGACTGCCAGTGGCCCGTTGGCGGCAATGCGGGCCGCTAACTGGCGCGCCTTGGTCAGCGGGTCGGCATCCACGTAGTTGAGAAAACCCAACTGCAGGGCTTCGTCGGCGGTGATGAGATCGCCCGTCAGCAGCAGTTCCATGGCTTTGGCGTAGGGCAACTGCGCGGGCAAGCGCACGGTAGATCCGCCGGCCGGGAAAATCGCCCACTTCACTTCCTGCACGCCAAATTTGGCCTCCGGGACCGACACGCGCAGGTCCGTCCCCTGCACGATCTCCATGCCGCCGGCGATGGCGTGCCCGTTGATGGCGGCGATGATCGGTTTCTCGGGATCGAAGTTGCGCAGCAGCGCGCGGCGCGTGGTGTTGCGGTCGGCGACAATGCGCTCATCCCATTCGTTTTGCGGTTGGCGTGCGCCGGAATACAGCGGAATCAGCTGGCCGAGGTCAGCACCCGCGCAGAAGGCGCTGCCGGTGCCGGTGAGGATCGCGACCCGCACGTTGTCGTCATCGCGCACGCTCGCCCAGGCGTCTGCCAGACGGCAGGCGACTTCCGGGTTCAGCGCATTACGCGCCTCCGGACGGTTCAGGGTGATGAGGGCGATGTGGTCTTCGACCACGTAGCTGACAACGCTCATAGATGACCTCCGGTGGCTTGCAGGGACGGGCTTAGGCGTTAGCGGCGGCCACCCGTTGACCCAGATGGTCAAGCGCTTCCTGCACCTGGTCAATCAGAATGAGGCAGAGGTCGCCGGGCGCCAGCGAGGCGAGCGCGTGGTCGATGGCCACGAATTCGCCGCGGATTTCTTCCACATGGCGGGTGCGGCTGGCACCGACCAGCCCTTCCTGCAGCAGGGCTAGCACTTCGCCGTCTTCTCGACCGCGCTGGCAAGCGTCCTGATACAGCAGCACATTGTCGAACGCCGCGCCCAGAATGCGGGTCTGATCGCGAATGTCTTCGTCACGTCGGTCGCCGGCGCCGCTGATGACCACGGTGCGCTGCTTCGCAGGCAACGCCGACACCGCTTCGACCAGCGCCTTCATGGCGTCCGGGTTATGGCCGTAGTCGGCGATGACCGTCGCGCCCTTGTAGTCCAGCACGTTGAAGCGGCCGGGGGTCGACGCCACGTCTGATCTAAAGCTGGCAAGGCCGCGTCGCAGGGCTTCTGCGCTCACGTTCACTGCCCAGGCCGCCGCCACCGCCGCCATCACGTTGTCGACCTGAAAGCCGAGCTTGCCGCCCAGCGTTAAAGGGATGTCGGCGAGCGCGAGGCGACAGACTTCTTCGCCCTGATTGATGATGCTGATGTCGTCGCCATCCACAAACACCACCGCCCGGCCCTGGGCGCGATGGGTGACCAGTAAGGGGTTGGCGCGGTCGCGCGAGAAGTAGACGACGTTGCCCGTTGCCACCGCGCCGAAGCGGGCGGAAATCGGATCGTCCGCGTTCAGCACGGCGTAGCCGTTCGGCGCCACGTTCTGCACGATGACGCGCTTCAGGACCGCCAGATCTTCCAGCGTGGTGATGTAGTTGAGGCCGAGGTGGTCGCCGCTGCCGATATTGGTTACGACCGCGACCTGACAGCGGTCGAAGGCCAGCCCTTCGCGCAGGATGCCGCCGCGTGCGGTTTCGAGCACCGCTGCGTCAACGTCGGGATGCATCAGGATGGTCTTGCCGCTGCGCGGGCCGCTGCAATCGCCTGAGTCTAGCTGGCGCCCGCCGGCATAGACGCCGTCGGTGGTGGTCAGGCCGGTGCGCAGGCCGTGCTGCTCCAACAAGTGGGCAATCAGCCGCACGGTGGTGGTTTTGCCATTGGTGCCGGTGACCGCGATTACCGGAATCCGGCCGTCTTCGCCCGGCGCAAACATTTCGTTGATGATGGCTTCGCCCACCCGCCGGCCGGTGCCGTAGGAGGGTGACAGGTGCATCCGCAGCCCGGGCGCGGCGTTGACTTCAACCACCCCGCCGGACTGTTCTTCCAGTGGCCGCAGCACCGACTGGCAGACGACGTCGACCCCGCAGATTTCGAGGCCGACCATCTGCGCCGCAGTGACCGCTCTGGCGGCGAGTTCGGGGTGCACCTGATCCGTCACATCGGTGGCCGTGCCGCCGGTGGAGAGATTCGCGTTATTTCGCAGTACTACCGGCTGACCCAGTGCTGGCACGGCGTCGAGCGTCAGGTTTTGATTGGCAAGGCAGGCCAGCGCGATGTCGTCGATCGGGATGCGGGTGAGTGAGGTGGCATGGCCCGAGCCGCGTCGCGGGTCGCGGTTTACTTCGTCGACCAGCGCCTGAATGGTCTGCACGCCGTCGCCCGTCACCAGCGGCGGCTCGCGCCGCGCGGCGGCGATCAGTTTGTCGCCGATAACCAGCATCCGGTAGTCGCTGCCGGGGATATAGCGCTCGACGATGACGCGCGAGCCCGCTTCGGCCGCCGAACGAAAGCCCGCTTCAAGCTGCTCGCGGGTCTCAACGTTCACCGTCACGCCGCGTCCGTGGTTACCGTCTTGTGGTTTAACCACCACCGGCAGCCCCAGCGCGCAGGCCACTTCCCAGGCTTCGTCGACGTCATCAACCGTTTGCCCTTCGGGTACCGGCACCCCGGCGGCGGCCAGCAGCTGTTTGCTGAGTTGTTTGTCTTGCGCAATGGACTGGGCAATCGCGCTGGTGCGGTCCATTTCGGCGGCCTGGATGCGCCGCTGACGGCTGCCCCAGCCAAACTGGATCAGGCTGCCTTCACTCAGACGATAAAACGGAATGCCGCGCTCCAGACCGGCGGCCACGATCGCGCCGGTCGAAGGACCCAGCCGCACGTCTTCGTAGATTTCGCGCAGACGATTAATCTCGCCCTCCACGTCAAACGCGGCGCCGTCGCGGGCGGCCTGAATCAGGCGTTCCGCGATGTCGATCGCGTTGCGGCCGACGTCTTCCTCGTCGTACTCCACCACCACCTGAAAAACCCCGGGATCGGGCGCGAGCGCGGTGCGGCTGAAGGTCACCGGGCAGCCGATGTCTGCCTGCAGGCTCAGGGTGGTGATCTCCAGCACTTTCGCCATCCCGTTGGTCTGGCCTTCCGGCGCCGGGCTCAGCGATTGCAGCCGCGGATAGAGCGCGCGAAGTCGTTCTTCAAAGCCCTGAAAACGGGCGATGTCGCGCTCGTCTTCACCGCAGGTCACGATGGCTTCGATGGCGGTACGGCGGGTCCAGAGATTAGGACCGCGAAGGGCCCTTACACGGTCAACTTGCATCAGCGTTCAAGCCCTTTAATTTCGGGTCGTATGGCGTAGGCGGGTTCAGCCGGCGGCCGGGGTGGCCAGATCAACAAGCGCCGAGGGATAGCCGATGATCGCGCCGACGATAAGGTCAAAGGGAATCTCCAGCGCCCAGGCGGCAGCCGCCGCCGGCAGACAGTCCCCGGCGTTGACGCACGGCGCCAGCAGGTGACGGTGACGTTGGTCACCGGTAGCAAATACCAGCGCATCGCCTTCCAGGAAAACCGCACGCGCCCCACGGGTCAGGCTTTCTGCGACGGCGAGGTTGCCGCCGTCGCGGGCGTAGAGCATCACCTCGCCGTCGGCGTGTTCGGCCATCGCCAGTACCAGCGGGTCGTCGGCATTCAGCACCGCCACGCCGTCGCCCAGCACCACATCGATCTGGGTGCGCAGCACGTGCGCCATTTGCGCCGGCTCGTTAATGCCGTAGCGATTCAGCGCCGCCGGCACGCTGACGGCGGTCACCACTCCCACCTGACAGCGGTCGTAGGGCAGGCCTTCGCGCAGCAGGCTGGCGGGTGAGGTTTCGAGGACGGCCGCATTCACCGTGCGGTTGATCAGCACCCGCTGACCGGCCGTCCAGTTGGCGCCATCGCCGCGGCGAATGCAGCGCTGGCCGAGGAAGGTTCCGCTGCCGCAGGCAACGCCCACCGACTGTCCGTGGAGATGCAGCAGGAAGCCCAGCATGCCGGCCACGCTGTTGGTGTCCGAGCAGCCCGTGATGCCAATGATTGGAATGCGGCCGGTTTCGCCTTCCGGAAAGAGATGCCGAACGATTGCTGTGCCGGCTTCGTTGGCCGCGTCGCCGGGCGTGCGCAAGTGCGTCGGCAAGGAGGGGCCGGCGTTCACTTCGATAACCGCGCCGTCCTGCGCGGTCAGGGGCTGGCTGATGTCTTTCGCCACGATGTCGACGCCGGCGATGTCCAGACCCACGACGCGCACCGCAAGGCGCGCCATATCCAGCGTGTCCGGGTGCACTTGGGCCAGCACGTCTTCGCCCATCTTGGCGGCGCGGGGCAGGGTGACCGTTTTGCCTGCCGGCAACACGGCATCCAGTTCCACGCCTTGCCGCAGCAGGGCGAGTTTGAAGGTCGGGTGGTCGGCAACGGTATCGGCCATCCACAGGTCGGCGTCATCGCCGCCCACGGTGGCTGCAACCAGCGCGCGCAGGCTGTAGCGACCATTGCCGGTCACCGTGAATTCCACCGCGCCGGTCGCGGCAACCACGCGGTTGTCGACCACCAGCAAGCGATACTCGGTGCCTTCGATGAAGCGTTCGACAATGACGGCGTTCTGAATGGTCTGCGACAGCTTGAAGGCGCTCGCCACCTCCTCATAAGTACTCAGCGCGAGCGAGACGGCCACTCCGCGACTGCCCTCAGCCGGTTTGATGACTACCGGCAGGCCTAAATCCTGCGCAGCCTCCCACGTGGGGTCGACCTTGCGCACGATGCGGCCTTCCGGCACCGGAATGCCGTAGCGGACCAGCATTTCCTTGGCCAGATCCTTGTCCTGCGCGATGCTCTCCGCGATCGCCGAGGTGCGGTCGGTTTCGGCAGTCCAGATGCGGCGTTGACGCGCGCCAAAGCCAAACAGCACCAGATTGCCGTGCTCCAGCGGGGCCACCGGGATGCGCGCGGCGCGCGCCGCTTCCACGATGGTGGCGGTGGTCGGGCCAAGGGTTTTTTCGTCCGCCAGTGCGCGCAGTTCGGCCAGCGTACCCGGCAGATCGAAGGGCTCGTCGTGGATGGCGGCGAGGATGAGTTCGCGGGCCTTCAACAGACAGGCGCGGGTCAGGTCTTCCTGCGCGATGCGCACCACGACGTGATAGACGCCCACGGTGGCCGTGCTGCGGGCGCGGCCAAAGCCGACGGGGTGTCCGATGCGGGTCTGAATTTCCAGCGTGACGTGTTCAAGAATGTGCCCGACCCAGGTGCCTTCTTCGAGGCGACGCACGAAGCCGCCGGGGGCTTCGTAGCTGCACTCATGCTTGTACAGACCCGGGAGCCAGGCGGTCAGCCGCTCGACGAAGCCGGGCAGGGTATTGGAAGGACATTCTTCAAGGTCGCCGATGTCGACCAGCGCTTCGATGGCGCTTTTATACGACCAGCGATTGGGGCCGCGCAGCACCGTGATGTCGAGGATACGGATGTCGTGCCGGCTCATGGCAGGTTCACTTTTGTCATACAAAGCGACCGCAGGAGGCGGCTCACGCGATAAGATGGGCAATGGCTGAAAATAAGCATGCTGTCTCATTGAATTTACTGCCCACGGTATGGCGGCAGCGGATTGATGCCCTGTTGGGTCCCGACGAATCCGTGCGCGCCTGCTTCGAAACCGACCTCACGCCCGACCTCCGCTACGCGGCCGGTCTGGCGGTGCTGAGCAATATCCGCATCCTTCATTTAACGCAGGATGAACAGACGCGGGAGTGGGGGCTGGACGACACGTTAAGCCTGCGGCAGACCGACCATGCAGGCGTGGGCCAGTTGGAGTTCATGCGTGGCGACACGCGCACCGACCTGCTGCGGTTTACCTTGGGCAGGGCGGTCGCCGCCACACATTTTGTGTCCGAACTGGCGCGTTTACGCGCTGACGGCGATACCGAACAAGAACCCGTGGCGCTCTGCCCTGAGTGCCTGGGTCCGCTCGATCCCGTCTCTGGCGTGTGCCCGGTGTGTGCCCGGGAACTCGCCGCTCCCCCCTCTTCCCGAACGCTGCTCAGGCTCTGGCGCTTTGCCCGGCCCTACCGTTTACAGCTTTTTTCTGGATTCGTTTTTACGTTGTTGGCGACGTTCGCCACCTTGATCCCGCCGTATCTCACCATGCCCTTGATGGACGAGGTGCTGATTCCCTTCCAGAACGGGACGCCCATCGACGTCAACAAGGTGATTCTATATCTGGGCGGGCTGCTTTGTGCCGCCCTGCTGGCCTGGGTGTTGGGCTGGGCCAAGACCTATCTGCTGGCGCTGGTGTCCGAGCGGATCGGGGCAGACCTGCGGACCACCACGTTTAACCACCTGCTGGGGCTGTCGCTGGAATACTTCGGCGGCAAGCGCACCGGGGACTTAATCAGCCGGCTGGGTTCGGAGTCCGACCGGATCTGTCTGTTCCTGTCGCTGCACGCGCTGGAGTTTCTGACCGACGTGCTGGTCATCATGATGACCGCCGCCATCCTGTTCAGCATCAATCCCTGGCTGGCGCTGACCACGCTGCTGCCGCTGCCGATTATCGGCTGGATGATCCACGTGGTGCGGGACCGGCTGCGTACCGGCTTCGACAAGCTGATGCGGGTCTGGTCGGAAGTGACCAACGTCCTGTCGGATACCATCCCGGGCATCCGCGTGGTGAAAGCGTTCGCCCAGGAAGACCGCGAGAGCAAACGCTTTCTGGTTGCCAATCAGTACAACCTCGCGTTGAACGACCGGCTAAACAAGCTCTGGGGCCTGTTCTCGCCGACCGTGACCCTGCTAACCGAAGTCGGCCTGCTGGTGGTGTGGGCCTTCGGCATCACCCAGATTGCGCACCACGAAATTACGGTCGGCGTGTTGACAGCGTTTCTGGCCTACATCGGGCGTTTCTACACCCGGCTCGATTCCATGAGCCGAATCGTCGCGCATACCCAGAAGGCGGCCGCCGCGGCGAAGCGGATTTTCGACGTGCTGGACCATGTCTCCTCCGTGCCGGAACCGCAGCATCCGGTCACCCTGCCCTCCGTCACCGGGCGCATTGCGCTGCGTAACGTCGGCTTTCGCTATGGCAACCGGCAGGTGCTGCGCGACGTGTCGCTGGAGATTGCGCCGGGCGAAATGATTGGGCTCGTCGGCCAGAGCGGCTCCGGCAAGAGCACGCTGGTTAACCTCATGTGCCGCTTCTACGACGTGGCCGAGGGCGAAATCCAGCTTGAGGGCGTGGACATCCGGGAGCTCTCCCTGCACGGCTTCCGCAAGCACATTGGCCTCGTGCTGCAGGAACCCTTCCTGTTCTTTGGCACCGTGGCCGACAACATCGCCTACGGCAAACCCGGCGCGACCCGGGATGAAATCGTCGCGGCCGCCCGCGCCGCCCACGCGCATGACTTCATCCTGCGGCTGCCGCACGCCTACGACTCGCTGGTTGGCGAGCGGGGGCAGGGACTGTCGGGCGGCGAGCGCCAGCGGATTTCCATTGCGCGTGCGCTGCTGATCGACCCGCGCATCCTGATCCTCGACGAGGCGACCTCCTCGGTGGATACGGAGACCGAAAAGGAAATCCAGAAGGCGCTGGAAAATCTGGTGCGGGGCCGGACCACGATCGCGG
>JALRCR010000005.1:47820-54414 GCA_023257255.1 Gammaproteobacteria bacterium
GTGGCCCATCGGCTGTCCACCTTGCGTAAGGCCGACCGCCTGGTGGTGCTGGAGCGCGGGCGAGTGGTGGAAGTCGGCAACCACGACGCCTTGATCGCCAAAGACGGCATTTACGCCAGGCTCTACGAGGCCCAGACCCGCCAGCAGGCCGAGGAGGCGCAGGCATGACCGAAACTTTCAGCCTCACGCGTACGCCGCGCGGCCGACTGGTGCTGACGCTGGCCGATGGCACCGTCCACGAAGGCGTGCAGCCGGTGCGGGCCTTCCCGCTCAGCGCGCCGAACGAGTTTCTGGCGCTGGTCTCCGCCTTCGGCAAGGAGCTGCTGTCGATCGACCGTCTGGACGAGGTAGATGAACCGGCGCGGGCGTTGATTCTGGAAGAGCTCGCCCCGCGTGAATTCATGCCGCGAATTCTCGCGATTGAATCTGTCTCTACGTTTGCGACGCCCAGCGTCTGGCAGCTCAGCACCGACCGTGGCCCGACCAGCATGACGCTGAAAGCGGAGGAGGATATCCGCCGCATCGACCGCGGCCGCCTCTTGATCAGCGACAGCCACGGCCTGCAGTTGATGATCGACGACCCCGCGGCGCTCGACGCGCGGAGCCGCCGGTTTCTGGAGCGCTTCCTCTAGCTCAGCGCGCGGGCGCGTTCGACGATATTGGCCGCCATCTCAATGAACGGCGCGGCGCCGTCGGCCAGTTCCTGCGTCTGCCAGGCGTAGAACATCACCAGCCGCTGCGCGCCGGCGTCGCGGAAGGCCTTCAGCGCCGCGTCCGACAGCTTGCCGTTTTCAGGGTCGACGAACGGCGTCAGCATCAGCTTGGCCGGGTCGCGGCCTTCAGCGCGGAACATCTCTTTCAGTTCTTTCGCTTCGCGCCCGAACTCGACCGGATCGTTGGTCAGCGGGCACCAGCCGTCGTAGTGCTTGGCAATCCGGCGCAGCGACTTCTCGCCGTGCCCGCCCAGCACCACCGGCGGCCCGCCGGCCTGCAGGGGCTTCGGCTCGCTGCGCACCGCCGGAAAACTGATCTGCTTGCCCTGATAGCTCGCGTTTTCTTCGGTCCACAGCACCCGCATGGCTTCGGTCATCTCGCGGGTGCGCTGCCAGCGGGTCGCAAAATTGGCGCCCATGATCTCGGTTTCCTCGCGCAGCCAGCCAGCCCCGATCCCCAGAATCACGCGACCGGCGGAATACACATCAAGACTGGCGATGACTTTGGCGGTGACCATCGGCTCGCGCTCCGGCAGCAGGCAGATCCCGGTGGCAAGCTTGATGCGGTTGGTCACCGCCGCCGCGACCGTCAGGGCGACGAAAGGATCCCACCAGCGGCCGTAGTGTTCGGGCAGCGGGCCACCAAAGGGATAGGGCGTGTGCTCGCCGCGCGGGATGATGGGATGTTCCGGAATCCACAGCGAATCGAAGCCCAGCGCCTCGACGCGGCGGGCGAGGGTGGGCAAGTCGCCAGATTGATTGGTCGCCGGCAGCAAGAATCCGATTTCCATGCGGGTCTCCCCTTGATGTTTGTAGGTATTAACGAGCCCGCAGTCTGCCATGCGCTTGGGACGCTTTTCATTATTCGGGCGCGCCAGCCCGAATCCGCTGATTTCCTGCGTCGCGTGCGGGAACTCTTGCGGCGGTCGGGGGTAGAGTTCAAGGTGCCAGTTCCGATGTCTGAAGGCCTGCCATGAGAGAGACCGAGATTTTCCGTCGCGCGCTGGGCCTGCTCGCGCTGGGCCTGCTCGGCGGTTGCGCCAGCCTGCCCGCCGACCGCGGTGTTCCTGAAGTGCAGGCCCTCACCGAAGCTCGCGGCGTCACCGCGCCGGCACCGCCCAAGGACACGCAAGCCCCGGAAGCCTCCCTGCTGCTGAACAAGCCGATAGATGCGGCGCGCGCGGTAGCGCTCACGCTGCGCTATAACCCGCAGGTTCAGGGCGAGTACGCGCGGCTCGGTCTGGCAGCCGCCGAGGTCTACGACGCCGGCCGCCTCAGCAACCCGCAGTTCTCAGTCGCGGTCATGACGCCGGACGCCGCCGGGGCCGCGAACCAGGTGACCTTCGGGGTAGCACAGCGGCTGAGCGATCTCTTGCTGTTGCCGGCGCGTCGACGCCTGGCCGGCGGTGAGTTCGCGCGGGCACAGGCCGATGCGGCGCAGGCTATCCTCAAGCTGGCCGCCGATGCCGAAGCGGCCTGGTACAGCTTGCGCGGAGCCGAGCAGGTCGCTGCGCTCCGCGCCGAGCAGGCGGATGCCGCAGGTCTGGCGTTTGAACTGTCCGGGCGCTTGTTCAAGGCCGGCAACGTTAGTGCACGCGAGCTGGCGGAAACCCGGGCCGCAGCCGGCAGCGAAGCGCTGGCGGCGGCGACGGCGGCCAGCGCGGTGACGCAAGCCCGCGCCGAGCTTGAGGCCCTGCTGGGGGTGTCTGCGGCAGGCGTCGCCTGGCAGACGGCGGGCGAGCTGCCGCAGCCGGAGCCCATGAGCCCCGACGCCGATGCACTTACCACCGAGGCCTTGAACACCCGGCTCGATCTGGATTCGCGCCGACGTGAGGCAGCGCTGCTGGCGGATAGCCTTAAGGAGGCCCACCGCTGGCGCTACCTCGGTGAGACGACGGTGGGCGTAGAAACCGAACGAGGCACCGACCGCACGCGGATCACCGGCCCCAGCCTTGCGTTGGAACTGCCCATTTTCAATCAGGGCAAGGGCAAGCTGACGCGGGCCGAGGCGCAGCTCGCGCTGGCGCAAAGCGAGCTGCGCTCGCTCGAGCTTGCCGTGCAGCTTGCGGTGCGTCAGGCCAGCCAACGGGTGGTCGAGGCCTACCGGCGCAGCGACGCCCTCCACAACGAATTGATTCCTGCCCGTCAGGCCGTATACGACCGCACGCGTGAGGAAGTGAATTACATGCTGCAAAGTCCGTTCGAACTGATCCGCGCCCGCCAGCTGCTGCTTGAGGCCCGCCAACAGGCGCTGGAAGCGGCGCGGGACTACTGGCTGGCGCGGGTTGAGTTGAGCCGGGCCATCGGCGCCCGGCGCGCACCGGCCGCAAAGGGGCAGCCGTGATCTCGCGACGCGGACTGTTATCGCTGGGCGCACTGGGCAGCGCGCTGGGTCTGCTGAAATCAGGGTCCGTTGAGGCGGCGACCCTGGTCGCCGACGCGGGCCATGCCGTGGCACCGGTGCGCACCCTTAACGGCTGGACCCTGCCCTACCGGCTGCGCGACGGCGTGAAGGAGTTCCATCTGGTCGCCGAGGAACTCACCCACGAATTTGCGCCCGGCTGTACCGCGAAATGCTGGGGCTACAACGGCAGCACGCCGGGCCCCACTATCGAGGCGGTAGAGGGTGACCGCGTGCGCATACTCGTCACCAATCGCCTGCCCGAAGTGACGTCCGTGCACTGGCACGGTCTGCGTCTGCCGAGCGGCATGGACGGCGTTGCCGGTCTGTCGCATCCGCCGATCCGGCCGGGCGAGACCTACGCCTATGAGTTCACCCTGCAGGACGCCGGCTCTCACTTCTACCATCCGCACGCCGACGAAGTGGTGCAGCTCAGCTTCGGCATGATGGGCTTGTTCATTATTCACCCGCGAGCCGGCGAGCCGCGGCCCATTCACCGGGATTACGCCCTGCTGCTCGCCAACTGGGCGCTGCATCCCGGCACCTGGCGGCCAGATCCGTCGGTGATGACGGACTTCAATCTCTGGACCATGAACAGCCGGATGTTTCCAGCCATCGAGCCGATGGTGGCGCGCACCGGCGAGCGGGTGCGGATTCGCATCGCCAATCTCTCGATGCACGAGCACCCGATGCATTTGCACGGCGTGCGGTTTCAGGTGACGGGCGGCGACGGCGGGCGCTGGCCTGAAAGCCAATGGCACAGCGAAGTCACCACGCTGGTCGGTGTGGGGCAGGTGCGTGACATCGAATTCGAGGCGGTGGCCGGGGACTGGGCCTTCCACTGCCACAAAGGGCATCACGCGATGAACGCGATGGGCCACGACCTCCCCAATTTTGTAGGTGCCGATTTGCGCGGCCTGGGCAAGGCCGTGCGCGAGGCCCTGCCGGGCTACATGCCCATGGGCCAGACCGGGATGGCGGAGCACAGCGAACACGTGGCGATGGGCATGATGAAAGGTCCGCCCAATACCGTGCCGATGATGGGCGGCAAAGGGCCGTTCGGCCCGCTGGATATGGGCGGGATGTTCACCGTGCTGAAGGTGCGCGACGATTTGGCGGCCGGTGATTTTCGCGACCCCGGCTGGTTCAGCCACCCGCCCGGCACCGTGGCCCGCAAGCTCAGCAGCGACCCGGATTTCGGCCAGCCGGTTCGCCGGCCGGATCCGGCCTGATTCTTCCCCTCGTCACTAAACAAACGCGCCCCAGCCTCTATACTCCGCGCCTCGCGGCTGCGGCCGCGACCTGCTGTCCTTCTCACGCTGGCCTCATCCGGCCGTCCTCGCTACAGGAGCCCCAATGGAATATTCCCGTCGTTTCAAATTCCTCGTCTGTGCCCGCAACTTTGAGGGTGATTCCGATCTGGAGGGCGCCCGCCTCAGCCAGATCATCCAGGAAATTGAGCAGGACGGTTATCAGGTGCTGCGCGCGCGGCGCGATGACGACGCCGAACTGGTGGTGCGGACTGACGCCGCCATTGGCTGTCTGATCGTCGACTGGGGCCGCAAAGGCCTGCAGGGCAAGGCGGCGCAGCTGATTTCGCTGACCCGCAAGCGGGGGCTCGACGTGCCGGTGATTGTGCTGGTGCGCGGCCGCCACCGGCTGGAAGACATTCCGGTCGAAGTGCTGGATGACGTCGACGGCTTCATGTTCCTGGCCGAGGAAACGCCGGACTTCATCGCCAAGAATCTGGTCTCGCGCCTGCGCCAGTACGCCGAGAGTCTCAAGACGCCGTTCTTCGGCGCGCTCGTCGACTACGCCGAGCAGGGCAATATGCTGTGGACCTGCCCCGGCCACAACGGCGGCGTGTTCTATCGCCGCAGCCCGATCGGGCGAATCTTTGTCGAGCATCTGGGCGAGGCCGTGTTTCGCGACGACCTGGACAATTCCGTGCTGCAGCTGGGCGACCTGCTGACCCACGAAGGACCGGCCGAGCGGGCCGAGCGTGAGGCCGCCGTCATCTTCGGCGCCGAGCGAACTTACTTTGTGTTGAACGGCACCTCGACCTCCAACAAGGTGGTGCTGTCGGCGCTGCTGGCAGAAGGCGATCTGGTGCTGTTCGACCGCAACAACCACAAGGCCGCGCACCACGGGGCCTTGTTTCTGGGCGGCGCGGTGCCGGTATTTGTGGAAACCGAACGCAACGCCTACGGCCTCATCGGGCCGATGCGGCTGGAAGCGCTGGACGAAGACCGCCTGCGCGAGGCAATTCGGGCCAACCCGCTGGTCACCGACAAATCCATGGCCGATCGCCCGCGGCCGTTTCGCGCCGCCGTTGTCGAACAGTGCACCTACGACGGCACCATCTACTCGGCCGAAGAAGTCATTCGCCGCATCGGGCATCTGTGCGACTACATTCTTTTCGACGAAGCCTGGGCCGGCTTCATGAAGTTTCATCCGCTGTTCCGCGGCCGCTTCGGCATGGGGCTGGGCGATCTGGGCCCGGACAGCCCCGGCATCATCGTCACCCAGAGCACGCACAAGCAGCTGGCGTCGTTCAGTCAGGCCTCGCAGATCCACATCAAGGATTCGCATCTGGGCGACCAGTCGCGGCGCGTGGAGCACCGGCGCTTTAACGAATTCTTCCTGCTGCACGCGTCGACCAGTCCGTTCTATCCGCTGTTCGCGAGCCTCGATGTGGGCGCGCAGATGATGAAAGGCCGCTCTGGCGAAGTGCTTTGGGACGACACGGTTCGGCTCGGGATCGAGTTGCGCAAAATGATCCGCGCCACGCATCAGGAGTTCGTGCAGAAAGAAGCCGACCCCGCGCGCCACTGGTTTTTTGATGTGTTCGTGCCGGATGTGGTGGACGTCTGCGATGCCAACGGCGTGCTGCGCCGGATGCGCTGGGAAGAAGTGCCGACGGATCTGCTGGCGTCCGATCCCGCGCTATGGGAACTGCGGCCGGGTGCCGATTGGCACGGCTTCAAGCATGTCGCGCCCGGCTGGGCGATGACCGACCCCAACAAGCTCATCGTGCTGACGCCGGGTTTCGACAAGGACGGTAACTACAGCGAACACGGCGTGCCGGCGCCAGTGGTCGCCGAATACCTGCGACAAAACCGCATCGTCTGCGAGAAGAACGACCTCAACTCACTGCTCTTTCTGCTCACCCCGGGCGTGGAAAGCAGCAAGGCCGGCACGCTGCTGTCGCATCTGGTGACGTTCAAAAAGCTCTATGACGACAACGCCCTGCTGGACGATGTCATCCCGGACTTTGTCGCCCGCCGCCCGCAGCGCATTGCTCGAACCAAAATAAAGACCGTCGAACATCTGGTAGCAGGCGGCAGGCAAGAGCAACACCATCGCGGCGGCGACGACATCGGCAGCTGCTGGATCCGCAGGATTGATGAACACCGGCAAGAACAGGGGCCCCGTAACCAGCAGCAGCACGGCAACGGAGAGCATGAAGACCGAGCAGCA
>JALRCR010000060.1 GCA_023257255.1 Gammaproteobacteria bacterium
GATGAGGAAATTGCCGCCGCCCACGGCCTTCGTCACGCGGGTGCTTTCTTCGCACAGGAATTCGCCGTCCATCACCGGCACGCGCCAGTAGCGTTTGGCGCCAAGCTTTTTCGAAATCTGATAGCCGTCGCCGAAGTAACGCAGGGTTTTGCCTAGCGGCAGCGGGTCGCCGGTTTCAATGCCGCCAAAGCAGGCGCTGGTTGGCGAGGTCAACACGCACTGGCCCACGCGATTCTGCAACTGCTTGGTCAATTCCTTGTTGCTCATCGCGAACAGCAGCACCGACACGCCGGGACGGCCGTCGGGCGTTTCCTGCCGCGTCAGCTGGCGCTCGATGGACGCTTCGCAGCCGCAGGCAATGACCGAGGTCGCGAAGCCCGTGAGCGCGTTGGCAGCATGATTGGCCCAGGTGCTGTTGTAGGCGGTGATGATGAGCCGGGTGGCTTTCATGGGGAAAGCTTCGGCGAAGGTATCTTCAATGAACACGCCGTTGATTTTCATACGCGACGGCCCGTGTGATGAACGACCAGTCGACCCCGTCCATCGTCCTCGATCTCGCCCGCCGCCACCCGCAGGTTGTTCGGGCGGACGGTCATGAAGCGCTGGTAGTAGTCGGCAATGTGTTTCTCGATGGCGCGGTCGTAGGCCGGCTTCACGACGTGCGTAGCGCCGGTCGGGGAGGCCACCAGTTCGCCGTCGCGCACGATCATTTCGCCCGCCTTGAAGACGTATCTGGGCCGCTGAAACATTCGCTCGCGGTCAGGGTGGTCGGTGTAGACCGTCACGTCGCCGCGGGCACCGACGCCAAGATGCCCCAAGGTCTCCAGCCCCAGACTGCGCGCGGGTCCGGCGCGGGTCAGGATGGCGATTTCGTAGAGGCTGTATTCGCGCGTCAGCGAGGCTAGCGTGCTGGCAGCCGCGGCATCCGGGTTGATGGTCGCCAGCATGTCGTTGCGGAAACTGCGGTCCATTAACAGGCGGATCAGGTGCGGGTAGGAGGTAAACGGCGCGCCGTTCGGATGATCGGTGGTCAGGAACAAGCGCCAGGGGTCGTCGGCCAGCAGGAACAACTCCAGACCAATCGCCCACTGCAGCGCGTTGACGAAGTTCTTGTCGCGATAGCGGAACGGCACTACACCGCAGCCGGCGTCGCATTCGATGTCCATCAGCACCGATTTTTTGGGGCTGCCAAACGCGCTGCCGGCGTACTGGCGCATGCTGTCGCCAGATTCGGTGACGGTCTGACCGAACAGGATCTGGCCGATGTCCATCGAAAGATTGGGGCTGCGGTTGAAGGCTTCCGCAATCTGCGCCGCGCCGGACGAAAACTTGCGGTCGCCCTCCGTGCCGTAGGCGTGAAACTGGATGTGCGTCAGATGCGCGGGCAGTCCCTCCAGCGCCTGAATGGTCTGCAGCGTGGTGTCGAGATTGCCCGGCACGCCCAGATTGCTGCCGTGGATATGCAGCGGATGCGGCAGCCCCAGCGTGTGAATGCCTTCGGCCAGCGCCAGCAGAATCTGCCGTGGCGTGAGGCCGTAGGCGGTGTTTTCCTCGTCCAGATCGAGCTTGCGCTGGTTGAACTTGAAGGCATTGATGCCGCCGGGGTTGACCACCTTGATGGCCATCGCCTGCGCGGCGTCCAGCGTCCAGGCGATGTAGTCGCGAACCGCCGCCGGATCGGCCTTGCCGGCCAGCATCCGCAGCAGCAGATCATCGTTACCCAGCAGCACGTAGGCGCCTTTGTCGACGATCGGCGTGTCGCCCATTTCCAGATGCGCCTGTCGCGCGTTCGACAGCAGCATTGCCGGCTCGAAGCAAGCGGTGTAGCCCATCTCCGCGTACCGATAGCCGACGGTGAAGGTCGACGGCGCCGCATGACCGCAACCCATGCGCGGGTGCACGCCGCGCGCCACCGCATCACGCGCGTGGTCTTCCGGCAGCATCATGCGCGCCAGATTGACCTTGCCGCCGCCGATGTGGGTGTGGATGTCGATGCCGCCTGCCATCACTACGCACCCGCTGATGTCGTGGCTTGCGCCGATTTCGCCGGGGTCGGCCGGCGCGGGGACAATGCCGTTGGGTCCGAGGTAAATCGAACGGATCTCACCGTTTACGCCATTGGCGGGGTCGTAGACGCGGCCGCCGTGCAGTGCAGTCAGTTTGGCCATGGCCTAATCCAGTCGACGCGCGAGTTCGCGGAGCAGGCCGGCCGCCGAGGCCGCGCCGCTGTCGCGGAGTTGTTTGAGCGGGAGCGCAACCACCGCATCCGTCCGCAGCAGTTGACCGGCGTGATCGATGCCCGGTGTGCCGGCTGGCAGGAACACGCTACCGGGGCGGCGGAGTTCACTGCCCGCCGTGCCAATGACCACGCAGGGCAGGTCGTTGTCCGGCGGCGGCGCGGGGCTGAAACAGTTGATCCAGAAGAGCGCATCGACCGCCTGCTCGGCCAGCAGACGTCGGGTCTGGTAGCGCAGCGGATCGAAGTCGATGGTCGGGCCGGCGTAGGACAAGCGCAGCGGATAACCGGTGGTCCAGACGGTGGCAGCGAGCGCGGTTTGCGCGCCGTCATTGCCGCCGAGCGCCAGACCGGCCGCGCGCTGGCTGCGGTTAAGCTCCCCGCATAGCTCGCCAATGCTGCCGATGAGCAACTCGGCCGCGCCGGCATCGAGCTGGCCCGGCGCCCACACGAAGACCGTGTAGGCGGCCTGCTTGATGGCGGCGGCCAGTGCCGTGATGGCCTTGGCGCGCTGCCCCGTTAGCCCTTGGGCGCGGCCCCGCAGGCTGGCGCGAAGTGCGTTTAGCGTGTCGAGTAATTCGGCCTGGGGGCAGGCGATTTGCTCGAGCCTGAGGCCGGCCTGCCGCGGCCGCTCAGCGCGGGGGCCGAGGTGCCAGACCTGACGGCCTGCCGTGCCCGCCGGGTGCAGGGTCTCGGCCGGGGCGAGGCAGATTTCGGCGAAGCGCGGGAAGTCGTCGTTGATATTCGCACCCACCAACACCACCAGATCAGCCCGGTTGCGCACCTCGGCCAGCGTGGTGGTGGTTTGCCCCCGGCTTTGCAGCACCTGCACACCGTGGTTCAGCGCCTCGCCGTGACGGTGGTCGAGAATGGCACCGCAGCGCTCGGCCAGTGCGAGCGCCGCGCGCATGCCGTTAACGTCGGTGGCCAGACCGCCGAACAGGGGCTGGCGGCTGCGCTTCAGCAGGCGAGTGGCGGCGGCCAGCGCATCGTCCAGCGCGGCGGGCTTGCCATCGATCAGCGGTTCACCCGGCGGCACGCACGCGGCAAAGGCTCGCGTGGCTTTCGGGCACGCGATCGCTTGAACGGTGACGCGCTGGTTTTCGGTGCGGGTGGTGAGGTCGTCGCAGAGCAGTCCGCAGAACGGACAACTCACCTCGTGGTGGAGGATTTCGGGCGCTGAATCGACGGCGTTTTGCTTGGGCACGGCACTGCTTACGGGTAAAGAATTAACCGGATCGTGGTGTGCTTCGGCCACGCTCGCATCAACCGTGGGAAGGCCGTTGCACGTTAACACGGCCTCGATGCCCGGACTACCCGCGCCACGCTGGCCGTGCCTGATCCTTGGGTTAGTATGGCGGCCCCTCCAACACCGGGCTTCCTGCGTGACCCCTCGCTCCGCGCTTCGCTGCACCGTCACCGCGCCCGCGCGTTTGCACTTGGGTTTCGTCGACTTGCACGGCGGGCTCGGGCGTCAATTTGGCAGCATCGGGTTGGCGATCGACGGGCTGGATGCGGTGGTCAGCGCAACCCGACAGGCGAACACCGAGGTCGTCGGCCCGCACGCGGCACGCGTGGCCGGGATCGCGGCCAACTTGATCGATGCCTCCGGACTTACGACCGGGCTCAAGGTGGAGGTTCACGCGGTGCCGCCGGCGCACGCCGGGCTTGGTTCGGGCACGCTGCTCGCGCTGGCGGCCGGTGCGGCCTGTGCCGGCGCGCTCGGGCTAGCCCGCACACCGCGTGAACTCGCCCTGCTGGCCGGGCGCGGTCAGCGTTCCGGCATTGGCATTGCTGCTTTCGAGCAGGGTGGCTTTTTGCTTGATGGCGGGCGGGGCGAGTCTACGCAGGCGCCACCCCTGCTGGGGCGCTGGGCTTGGCCGGCAGACTGGCGCTGCGTGCTGTTACTGGATGAGCGCCACGAAGGCTTGAGCGGGGTCAGCGAACGCAGCGCCTTCAGACAGTTGTCCGCGATGGACGAGCCGCGTGCGGGGGAACTGGCGCGGCGGGTGCTGGTGGGTTTGCTGCCCGCCGTCGCAGAAGGCAATTTCCGCGAATTCAGCCAGCATATCGGGCATATTCAGGCCATGGTGGGCGACTACTTTGCGCCCGCCCAGGGCGGACGATTACCAGTCCGCTGGTGGGCGAGCGCCTGCAGGCGCTGGCGCGGCGTTTTGATTTTCCTGGCATCGGTCAGAGTTCATGGGGGCCAACCGGGTTTATATTCACGCCTGACACTGCCTCGGCCGAGGCAGTGATCGAGGCTTGCAGGCCGCGCCTGGCAGAGGGGCTGCGCTGTCTGATGGTCACCGGGGCCGCGCGCGGCGCCCGGATCGAGGTCGGCATCTGAACGCCGCGCGCCCGGATGCCGCGCCGTCACAGCATTAACGACGAGGAATCGAGTCGATGAAAGACCCCTACCTGCTGCATGTCTTCAGCCCGACCAAATACGTCAGTCCCTTCGATATCAACATGGCCTACGAGGCCAAGTACGATGCGGTTATTCCCTACTGCAACGTGACGCTGGATGAAATCCATCCGCTGACCCAGGACACCATTTTCTCGCGCAGTCCGGTGGGCGTGAAACGCACCGGTATTTTCATTGGCGGGCGCGATTTTCATCTCGCGATCGACATGCTGAATGCGGCGCGTCAGGCGATGGTGCCGCCGTTCGAAGTTTCCGTGCTGGCCGACCCCAGCGGCGCAATTACCACCGCGGCGGCGATGGTCGCGCTGGCCGAACACTGGCTGAAGAAGACCGACGGCAGCGACCTCAGAGGGCGCCGCGTCCACGTGCTGGGCGGCACCGGTCCGGTCGGCAACTGCGTGGGGCTGTTGGCCGCCAGCTGCGGCGCCGAGGTCTATCTGGTCAGTAATCGCGGCGAACGCGAAGCACAGGCCAGTGCGGACATCTGCAACGCGCGCTACGGCTGCGAACTGCGCGGCGCGGCCGGCGGGGCGCCGGGCGCGATCGCAAAAATGCTGGAAGACACCGAAGTGGTGTTCAACGCCGCCAAGGCCGGGGTGCGACTGGTGGATGCCGCCACGCTGCGCGGGGCGCGGCGCCTGCGGGTGGCGGCGGATGCCAACGCCGTGCCGCCCAGCGGCATTGAGGGCGTCGGCGCCAAGGACAACGGCGTCGCGCTGGAGACCACGGGCGGGGTCGCGCGCGGACTCGGCGCGCTCGCCATTGGCGATGTGAAGTACCGGGTCCACACCGGGCTCCTGTCGCAGATGCATGATGCGTCCAGACCGCTGTATCTCGCCCATGAAGAGGCCTTCGCGCTCGCCCGCAGCATCGTCGGCTAAACGGCCGACGGCCATTATTCTGGCTCGCGCCGGTCGTCAGTTGGCGGCGGCCGCGCGAGCAGCGGGCGCCTGTCCGCTGGTGGCGGATCTGTTCGGCGACAGCGATACCCGCGCGCTCGCCGCGCGATGGCTCGCGGTGGACTGCAACGCGGTCTTCAATTTCAAACCGGCCAGCCTGCGGCAGGCGCTGGGTCGCTTGCAGCGGCTGGCGCCGGCGGCGCCGGTGGTGTGGGGCTCGGGCTTCGAGGGCCGGGTGGCGCTGTTGGACCAAGTGCGCGCCGCGGCTGATGTGCTGGGTACCCCGTCCGGCGCGCTGACGACCATCTGGCAACCCTGGGCGCTGGCCGAGACGCTACGCGCGGGGGGGATTGCTACGCCCGAAATCAGGCGCTGGCGCGTGCCGCGCACCGGCAACTGGCTGGTCAAACGCGTGGGCGGGGCGGGCGGCGGACACGTGCGGCAGGCACGGCCCGGCGCGGCGCTCGGGGCGCGGGACTATGCGCAGGCCAAGGTCGAGGGGCGCTCATTGTCGGTGGCATGGATCGCGGCTGCCAAGCAGGCGCATGTGCTCGGCTTTTGCGAACACCTGTTCTGGACCGATGCCCCGGATTCTTATCGCTACGGCGGCGCGGTGGTTTGTCGCGACCTGCCGCAGGCCCTCGAGCGGCGCATCGCCAGCGCGTTGCGCAAACTGGGTGCGGCGCTGGGGCTGCGCGGCCTGATGGGCATCGATTTTATCCTGCAGTCGCGGGGCAGATGGCAGGTGGTGGAGTTGAACCCGCGCCCCACGGCCACGTTTGATCTGCTGGCGCCTGCCGCTGAGGTCTGGCGCGCGCATCTGGCCGCTTGCCGGGAAGTGCCGGTCGGCACGCTGCGCCAGTTGGTGCCGGTGGCGGCGCATGCCGTGTGTTATGCGCCGCATGCCCTGCGTGTGCCGCGCGCGCTCGACTGGCCGGACTGGGCGGTGGACCGCCCGCCGGGCGGTAGCCTGATCCCCGCCGGCGCCCCAATCTGTTCGGTGCACGCCGCAGGACGGGATGCCGCTGCCGCACGGCGCGCCCTGCAGCGCCGGCTGACGCGCCTGCGGGCCCGCCTTGGCCTGCTTGATGACGCACGGCTCGCGACCCGGGTTGAACTCGACCGCGCCGACTGAGCACCGGCTGCGGGCCGTTGCGGTATGCTCCGGCACCAGTTATCAGAAGGAGTACACGCATGTCGACCGTTCTCATCACGGGTGCCAATCGCGGCATCGGCCTTGAACTTGTCAAACACTACGCGGCGCGCGGCGACATCGTGCTCGCCTGCTGCCGCAATCCCGCATCGGCCACCGCGCTGGCTGCCGTTGGCGGCAAGGTCACCGTGCTGCCGGTCGAAGTGACGGATGCCGCTTCAGTTGCCGCCCTGGGCGCGCGGCTGGCCGGTCAGGCCATCGATATCGTGATTAACAACGCCGGCGTGCTGGGGCCGGATTACGGCGACCAAACGCCCTACAAGATGGACTTTGACGGCTGGGCCAACGCCTTCGAGGTCAACACCATGGCGCCGGTGCGCGTGATGCAGGCGCTGCTGCCCAATTTGAAAGCAAGCGCGCGGGGCAAGCTGGTGACCATCACCTCGCAGATGGGCGCGCTGTCGCTCGATATGACCATGGGCTTTGCCTATAGCAGCACCAAGGCCGCGCTCAACAAGTTCATGAAGCTCACCGCGATTGAACTGGTGAAGGACGGCATTGATGTGTGCGTGATTCATCCGGGCTGGGTAAAGACCGATATGGGCGGTGAGGCTGCGGACATCACGCCGCAGGAAAGCGCGGCCGGCATCGTCAAGACCATCGACGGCCTTAACGCCGGGAACACCGGCAGCTTCTGGAAATGGAACGGCGAGGTTCACGGCTGGTAGGGCCCAACGCAGCCGCGTGCGTCGCGCGCCGGCTGCAATTCAATTTGCGAACTCGCTAGACTGAATGACCTGAAGCGCGCCACGGCCAGCTCCCCGCTGGCGACCGTTGACGACGCTTCAGGTGTGCGGCAGGACCGGCAGTGGCCGCCGCGCGCTGCGATGCTCAAGGGTGGCGGCCACGCGCTGTCCCCGGTCAACGTTCAGGCATCGCGCGCTCCCCCTCATCCGCACCAACCGCCTCACAGGAGTCTCGGCCATGAGTCCATCTGCAATCACGAGTGCCGCCAACGTCAGCCACGCCAGTCAGGCGCTGGTTCAACAGCTCATCGATCAGGCCGACCGCCTGCGGGTCGGCGTCAGCACGCTGCCCAACGGTACTCGCGTGGTGGATGCGGGTATCGCCGCGCCGGGCGGACTGGAGGCCGGGCGCCTGATCGGCGAAATCTGCATGGGCGGTCTCGGCACCGTGAATCTGCGCGCGGGCGTCGCATTCAAGCACTGGCGCTGGACGGTGGATGTGCATGCCACCGATCCGGTCACCGCCTGCCTCGGTTCGCAGTACGCGGGCTGGAGCTTGAGCCACGGCGAAGGCAAGGGCGCCTATTACGCGATGGGCTCCGGACCGGCGCGCGCGATGGGCAGCAAGGAGCCGCTGTTTGAAGAACTGGGCAATCGCAATCCGCCTGGTAAAACGGCAATCGTGCTGGAAACCGACAAGCAGCCGCCGATCGAAGTCGTCGAGAAAGTCATCACCCGCTGCCAGATCAGGCCCGAAGACCTCACCGTGATTCTTACCCCCACCACCAGCCTTGCCGGTGGCGTGCAAATCGTGTCGCGCGTGCTCGAAGTCGCGCTGCATAAAGTGCACGAACTGCATTTTCCGCTGGCCAATCTGGTGGATGGTGCGGGGACGGCGCCCGTGCCGCCGCCGACCGGCAATTTCATGAAGGCGATGGGCCGGACCAACGACGCCATTCTGTTCGGCGGTTTCGTACACCTGTTTGTGAACGCGACCGACGACGAAGCCAGCCAGCTGGCCGCGCAGCTGCCCTCCAGCGCGTCGCGCGATTTTGGCCGGCCGTTCGGCGAGGTCTTCAAGGAATACGGCTACGACTTCTACAAGGTCGACCCCATGCTGTTCTCGCCGGCGGCCTGCGCGGTCACTGCGCTGAAAAGCGGCAAGACTTTCCACGGCGGCGCGCTGCGCGAAGATTTGCTCGACCTGTCGTTCGGCGGATGAGTGCGCTCGGCGGCGCTGACCGCCGGGCGGTGATCTTCACCGACGACCCCGGCTGGCACGGCCGGGTGTTGACCAAGGCGCTGGCGGCGCGCGGGGTGCATGCCAGCTACGCCTCGCTGAAAGACTGCGCGCTCAATCTGGCCGGCGCTCGGCCGCGCATCGTCATTCCCGGTTTCGAGCAGACGCCGCCCGCCGGCGCGTTCGTGCGCGGCGTCCCCGGTGGCACGCTGGAAGAGGTCATCCTGCGCCTCAACGTGCTGCATGCGCTCGACCTGACCGGCGTCCCGGTCTACAACCGCGGCAAGGCGATCGAGCGCAGCGTCGACAAGGGCCTGACCAGTTTTCTGCTGCTCAACGCCGGTATTCCGACCCCCCGCACCTGGGTGGTGGAAGGCCGCGCGGCGGCTCGCGCGGTGGCGGCCGAGGCGCTGAATGAAGCCCGCTCGCTGGTGCTGAAGCCCCTGTTTGGCTCGCAGGGCGAAGGCCTGCAGCGCTTGTTCACGCTGGACGACTTCGACGCCAATCCGCCGGTGAACGGCGTCTACTACCTGCAAACGTTCGTGGAGCGCGCCGCCTTGCCCTATGCCGACTACCGGGTCCTGGTGGTGGGTGGTGAGGCCTGCTTTGCCATGAGCCGGACCAGCGAGCACTGGATCACCAATCGCGCGCGCGGCGCGGTCTGCGCGGCAGTGCCGCTTAGCAATCCGCTGCGTGAACTGGCCGAGGCGGCCTCGGCGGCGCTGGAGATGGACTACGCCGGAGTCGACCTGCTGCAGGACGCGGCCGGCAAATGGTGGGTCGGGGAGGTCAACGGCGTGCCGGCCTGGTGGGGCTTGCAGCAGGCCTGCGGCCCGGCCGTCACGGCCGCGATCGTCGACGGTTTCTGCGCGCGTCTGGCGCTGGCATGAGCCTGCTGGCGCTCGATGCCGCCGTCGTCGCCGAAGCCTATCGCGAGGCCTGCCGTTTCGACGTCATCGCCTTCAAGCCCGGCAATGTCAGCTGCGAGGAAGCGGGGCACGGCATGGAGGCGCGCGATTTTCTGCGGAGCGCGGCGGTGTCGGCGCCCTGGTTGTCCAAGCCGGGTCTGAAGGTCGGCGCCCGGATTGCAGCTGCGATTGCGGCGACTCGCGAGGCGGTGGGCTGCAATACCAATCTCGGCATCGTGTTGCTGGCGGCGCCGCTGGCGCAGGCGCGCTGGTGCCGGCGCCGGGCAGCGACCTGCGGACGCGTCTGCGCGCCCGGCTGGCGGCGCTTGATATCGAGGACGCCGTCGGGGCGTTTGCCGGCATTCGCCTGGCCGCGCCCGCCGGACTGGGCGCCGCGCCCGAGGCCGACGTGCACGCCCCGCCAACGGTAGACCTCGGCACGGCGATGGCGCTTGCGGCCGGTCGCGATCGCATCGCGCAGCAGTACGGCGACGGCTATGCCGAGGTGTTCGAACTGGGCCTGCCGACCCTGCACGCGGCGCTCGCGGGTGCGGATGGGCTGAGTGAGGCCGTGCAGGCGGTCTATCTCGCCCTGCTCAGCAGTCGCCCGGATAGCCACCTCGCGCGCAAGTATGGGGACGTGATCGCCGAGGGGGTCCGCGCGCAGGCGGCTGCGGTAGCCTGCCCCGGGAAAGCGTGCGAGAATCCGGCCGCATTCAGCGGCGCCCTGCACGCGCTGGACCGCGAACTGAAAGCTCGAGGCTATAACCCCGGGACCTGCGCCGACCTCACGGTAGCCAGCGTGTTCGCTCATCTGCTGTTACAGGCCTTGCAGCAACGCGAGACCTGAGCGCACAGCGCAACAGGGGTTCCCGGTGGCACGGGAACCCGCTCAGGGCGAGTCTTTACACAACAGCCGGACGCAAAACGCCGGCAGCAATGACCAGTAACCTTTAGGAGATCAAACATGGCCGTTATCGACAGAGTTTTGGTGGGCGAATCCCTCGTGGGCGATGGCAACGAAGTCGCGCACATCGACCTGATCATGGGTCCCCGTGGCAGCGCGGCGGAAGCGGCGTTCTGCAACTGCGTGACCAACAACAAAGACGGTTTCAGCAGCCTGCTGGCCGTGGTGGCGCCGAACCTGCTGACCAAGCCCAACACCGTGATGTTCAACAAAGTGACCATCAAGGGTTCGAAGCAGGCCGTGCAGATGTTTGGCCCTGCCCAGCGCGGTGTGGCGATGGCGGTGGCGGATTCCGTTGAAGACGGCACCATCCCGGCCAACGAAGCCGACGACATCTTCATCTGCGTCGGTGTGTTCATTCACTGGCTGGCCGAAGACGACAAGAAGATTCAGGACTACAACTACCAGGCGGTGAAAGAGTCCATCAAGCGCGCCGTGGCCCGCGAGCCGAAGGCCGCGACCGTCGTCGCCCAGAAGGGCGCCGTCGACCATCCGTTCCAGGCGCACAAATAAGTCGCCTCTCGATTCTCCGATTGAACGAACGCTGGCCCCACCTCTGGTGGGGCTTTTTTTTGCCTGGCTCCGCGCGAGCGTCAGTCCGCCGGCTTTTCAAGCAAACCGGTTCATCTGCCCCGATCCTCAAGCCGCGGCACTGGCCGCCAGGCACGGCACCGGCGCTTACGGGTCGCAACTCGCTTCGCAGCTAGCCTCGTCGCTGCCTTGCGCGTCGACGCATGCTGCCGTGCAGGTGGCCAGTGCCGCTTCGCGACAGCCCTCAACAAACGCCGGTGACTGTCCCGCGCAGCGGTAGGGGTCGTCGATGCCTTGCGCCAGCGCCCAGCGGTAGCCCGCCGCGCGGCCTTCATCTGCCGCGGCCGGCAAGGCCAGCAGCGCGCCGGCGCAGACCAAGGCCAGCACGCCGCTATTCACCACTGCGCCAAATCCTGCGGGGTGATCGCGCCATCGTGCAGCGCGCTCGCGATGAGCACCTGCTGCACGCCGAGGCGCGCCAGCGCGTGCAAATCGTCGACGTGCCGGGTGCCACCTGCGGCCACCAGCGTGGTCTCCGGCGAGCGCGCCCGCAGCGCTGCAAGCAGGTGAAAATCTGGCCCTTCGCGGGCGCCGACGCGGGCCAGATTCATGGCGATCAGGGTGGGAGGCCACAGCGTGGGCTCTAACCAAAGCTCGGCAGGACCCAGCGGCTCGCCGTTGCGGCTGTCGAGCGAAAGCACGAAGTCGCGCGGGCCGGCTGCGGCCAGCGCGCGATAGGCTTCAAGCGTAGCCAGCGATTCGCTGCCCAGCACCCAGCGCAGATTGCTCGCCGGGCAGTAGGCCGCAAAGGCCTCACGCGTCGTGAGCCCGGCATCGACCCAGAACTCGCAGTCGGGATAGCGCTCGGCCAAGGCCTTGACCACCGCGGCGTTGCTGCCCAGCCCCTGTATGGCGTCCAGATCCGCGATGTAGAACCGGCGATTGGCGAAAAGCGTATGCAACGCAGCCGCAACCCGCAGTGGCGCGCTAGACTCCACCACGGTCGAGACCAGCGGCTGGTAGGCCGCGCGATCGCCGCGCACGCCGCGCACCACCACGCCGTTCAACAGATCCAGTACGGGGATGCAATGCATCGAAGATTCCAGCAGGGGCAGGGCTCGCATTGTAGGAAGCCTGCGCGGCGTCTGTCATGGCAGGTCGTGCGGTGAGCGCATCGGCGGCGGTGATCGGCTGGGACGTGGGCGGGGCGCATTTGAAAGCCGCGTCGGTCTCGGCCAGCGGCGAGCTGCTGCAAGTCTGGTCGCTGCCTTGTCCGCTGTGGCAGGGTCTCGACCAACTCGCGGCGGCAGTCGCCACGGTGGCGCAAGACGTCGACCTCGCCACCTGCCGCCACGCGCTGACGATGACGGGCGAAATGTGCGACCTCTTTAGCGACCGTCAGGCGGGCGTTGCTGCGATTGCCGGCTGGTTTGCGGCACGCGTGCCCGGTGGCCAGTGCCGCGTTTACGCCGTCGATCAGGCCTTGCTTGAACCGCCCGCGCTGCCGGCGGCAAAGGTCGCATCGATGAATTGGCACGCCAGCGCCAGCGCGCTCGCGGGCGTCCTGCCGAATGCGCTCCTGATCGACATGGGCAGTACGACCACCGACCTCATCCGTATCGAACAGGGCCAGGTGGTGACGGCTGGCATCGACGATCGCCGCCGACTGGCGAGTGACGAACTGGTCTATCAGGGCGTGGTGCGGACGCCGGTGATGGCGCTCGCGGCGCGCGTGCCCTATCGGGGGGAATGGCAGGGACTGGCGGCGGAATACTTTGCGACGACGGCGGATGTGCATCGGCTGTGTGGCAGCTTGCCGCCGACCGCAGATCTGCAGCCCAGCGCCGACGGGCGGGGCAAGTCGCTGGCCGAGTCGGCCGCGCGGCTGGCGCGTATGGTGGGCGACGATGCATCCGGCCATGACGACGCCGTGCACGCGCTGGCGATGCATCTGGCGGCGGCGCAGCGCCGGCGTCTGCGCGAGGCGATTCAGCGGGTAGAACAGGCGCGCAGGGGGCGCCGCGCGTTCATTGTGGGGGCGGGCATCGGCCGCTTCCTGATACGGCAGGTGGCGGATGACGCAGGCTGGCCGTATATCGACTTCGCCGAGGCGCTGGGCTTGCCGGCAGCGCTGCGGGCTACCGCCAGCGAACATGCGCCCGCGGTTGCCATGGCCTTGCTGGGAGCGCGGCAATGGGCCTGAAACGCATCGGCCTCAGCTATCGCCGGGCGGTCGCCGCCAGTCTCGGCCGGTTTACCGCGCGGCCCTGGTTCGTCTTTCTCGACAGCTGTCGCGACGGCTGCAGCGGTGGACGCTACGACCTCATCGCCTGCGACCCGCTGGCCACCGTCGTTACCGTGGGCGACACCACCACCGTCACCACGGCGAGCGGCAGCAAGGCTTACGCCGACGACCCTTTCGCGGTGCTTGAGCGCACTCTGGCGAGCCACCTGCCGCCGACCGGCGAGGCGGGATTTTTCACCGGCGGGGCGCTAGGTTACTTCGCCTACGATTTGGGGCGGCGCGTGGAACGCCTGCCCGCACGTGCTGCCCGCGACATCGACATGCCGGAGATGGCGGTCGGCATTTACGGCTGGGCGATCGTCGTTGACCACCAGACCGAGTCTGCCGAGTTGTTGATTCATCCGCAGGCGGGCTGCGACGAGGACAAGGTGCTACGGGCCTGGGAGGCGCAGCGCCCGCTGACGCCGGCGGCCTTCGGCAGTCTGTTTGAAGTAACCTCGCCGGCCGGCCCCGAACTCAGCTTTGAGCAGTACGCCGCGTCCTGGCGGCAAATCAAACGCTATCTGCGCGAAGGCGATGTGTATCAGGTCAATCTGACGCAGCGCTTCTCGGCCAGCGTCAGCGGCGACCCCTGGGACGCCTACCTGCGTCTGCGCACAATCAACCCCGCGCCGTATTCGGCCTATCTGGCGCTACCGGAAGGCACGGTGCTCAGTTCTTCGCCCGAGCGCTTCATCGGGATCGATGCCGGCGTGGTTGAAACCCGGCCGATCAAGGGCACGGTGCCGCGCGGAGCCACGCCGGAAGAAGATCGTCGGCTCGCGGCTGCACTGGCGCAAAGCCCTAAGGATCGGGCGGAGAACGTGATGATCGTTGACCTGCTGCGCAACGATCTCGGCAAGCACAGCGAGCTTGGCAGCGTGGAAGTTCCGAAGCTCTTTGCGGTCGAAAGTTTTGCCAAGGTGCATCATCTGGTCAGCACCGTGCGGGCGCGGCTGGCCGCCGGCGTCTCGCCGCTCACTGTGTTGCGCGACTGCTTCCCCGGCGGCTCGATTACCGGTGCGCCCAAGCTGCGGGCGATGGAAGTGATCGAGGAACTCGAACCCCAGCGCCGCAGCGTGTACTGCGGGGCCATCGGCTATCTGTCGGCGGATGGTCGGATGGATACCAACATCGCCATCAGAACCCTGCTGTGCCACCGCGGACGCATGTACTGCTGGGCCGGCGGCGGGATCGTGATGGACTCGGGGCTCGAATCCGAATACGCCGAGTCGCTGGCCAAGGCGTCCGCGATGCTCGAAGTCTTTGCGCGTGCGGAGCCTGCCCATGTGGGTCATCAAGATTGGCGGTAGCCTGGCGGGCAACGCCCGCTTGCCCGGCTGGCTGTCGCTGTTGGCCGAGGACCGCGCTCGCCGCTGGCTGATCGTGCCGGGGGGCGGGCCCTATGCCGACACGGTGCGCGAGATGCAGGGCCGCTGGCGTTTTGACGATGCCCACGCGCATCGCATGGCGGTGCAGGCGATGGGGCTTTACGGCGCCCAACTCGCCGCGATGCAGCCCGCGCTCACCGCGAACGTCGAACTTACGGCGCTGCCCGATGGCGCGGGCGGCGCTATCTGGTGCCCGGGCGGTGACGCCGCAGCCCGGCTGCGGGGTTTACCGGAAGACTGGCGCGTCAGCGCCGATTCCATCGCGCTCTGGGTCGCGCAGGCGCAGGCCGCACGCGGGCTGGTGCTGCTGAAATCCGCCGCGCCCGCCACGACCGATCAGCGCGCCAGCGCACTGGCGGCGGCCGGTTATGTCGATGCTTTTTTTCCAGCATTGCTACGCGCCAGACCGTTGCCTTGCTACTGGTGGTCGGCGGCCGATTTGCCCGCCGCGCTGCCGCCGCCGGAGACCGCTGAAGCGCAGGGTATTCAGCCGGATTAAACCGCCTGTTCAAGTCCGGCCTGCCACTCGCCGATAGACGGCATGGGCAATGACGCCGAGCGGAGCAGCAGTGATGAACGAATTGGTAGCGCGGTTTAACCTCAAGCAGCAGATGCTGATGTTGGTGATCGTCGGTTTGGTGGGACAGGGTCTGTTTCACCTGCTCATGATGGGGTTGCCGGACAGCGCTCAGGGGCTGCTCTACCTGGTCGGTGCCGCGGTGGTGCTGGGGCCGCTGACCCTGGCCTGGTCGCTGGGCAGTCTGGCGGCCAAGCGGACCGAGATTGTGGTCAATGCCCTGAAGAAAATGGCCGAGGGCGACCTCACCCCCAAATGCGAAATCGAAGGCCGTGACGAACTGGCCTGGTTGGCGTGGGAGTTTTCCAAGGCCCGCAAGAACGTGACGCAACTGGTCGACGCCATTGTCGAGAGTTCGGGCACCATCGCCGCGTCGGCCGAAGAACTGTCCGCCGTCACCGCGCACAGCAAAAGCGGCATGAGCCGGCAGAGCGCGGAGACCGAGCGCGTCGCGGGCTCGATCTCGGTGATGACCGAGTCGGTCGATTCGGTGGCAGAAAAGGCGCAACGCGCGGCAGATGCGGCCAACGAGGCCGATCAGGAAGCGCAGCGCGGCTTCAAGGTCGTCCGCGCGACCGGCCGTGCAATCGAGGAACTGGCCGGCGAAGTGATGCAAACCTCCGAAGCGCTCAGCAATCTTAAAGCTGACAGCATGAACATCGGGCAGGTGCTGGACGTAATTCGCGGCATCGCCGAACAGACCAACCTGCTGGCGCTCAATGCCGCGATTGAAGCGGCGCGTGCCGGCGAGCAGGGCCGTGGCTTTGCGGTGGTGGCCGACGAAGTCCGCAGTCTCGCCAGCCGCACCCAGCAGTCCACGCGTGAGATTCAGTCCATGATCGAACGCCTGCAGAACGGTGCGAACGTGGCGGTGGAAGTCATGCAGTCCGGGCTCGAGAAGGCGCAGGACAGCGTGGCCCAGGCGCAGCAGGCCGGTCAGTCAATTGCCAGCATCACCGCGATGGTCGACACCATCCGCGAGATGAACGGCCAGATCGCGGCGGCGGCGGACTACCAGCGGCAAAACGCCCAGCACATTTCGACCAGCATCGAGAGCATCAAGATCATCGGCACCGAAGCGACGCAGGGCTCGCTACATATCGCGCAGGCCAGCCACGATCTGGCGCGGCTGGCAGCATCGCAGCAGGGGCACGTCGGGAAGTTCCGTCTGTCCTGATCCGCAGGCGACAATTGCCGCGCCTCAAGGCGCGACCCTGTCATGGGGTCGCGCTTTTTTTGTGTCTTTAAGCCGGGAAATCGAAGGTTTTGGAAGCTCGGCTACTGACGAGCCGGCAGAAAATAAGAAAGGTCGGCGACCGGGGTTACCGGCCGCCGACCAATGCAACGCAGCTTAGCTCCATGCGTGGAGGTCTGGTCTAATGCCCAATTAGTCCCAGCTAAGTGCGCCGCCTGTCTGATATTCCGTGACGCGCGTCTCGAAGACGTTCTTCTCCTTCTTCAGGTCGATCATCTCGGCCATCCAGGGGAAGGGGTTGGTGACGCCGGGGAAGAGTTCGTCGAGGCCGATCTGCTGGCAGCGGCGGTTGGCGATGAAGCGCAGGTATTCCTTGAACTGTGCGGCGTTGAGGCCCAGCACGCCGCGCGGCATGGTGTCCTCGGCGTAGCGGTATTCCAGTTCCACGCCCTTCCGGATCAGCCCACTGATTTCGTTACGGAATTCGGCGGTCCACAGGCCGG
>JALRCR010000061.1 GCA_023257255.1 Gammaproteobacteria bacterium
GCGCTGCCATTTAAATCACCTTCGCTTCGTTCTTGAGTTTGGCCACCAGCGTGGCGACGTCGGGCACCTTGATACCGGCGCTGCGCTTCGGGGGCTCCACCACCTTCAGGGTCTTCAGGCGCGGCTTGACGTCCACGCCCAGGTCCTCGGGCTTGACGGTGTCGAGCTGCTTTTTCTTGGCCTTCATGATGTTGGGCAGCGTCACGTAGCGCGGCTCGTTCAGGCGCAGGTCGGTGGTGATGACGGCCGGGATGCTCAAGGAGAGCGTTTCCAGGCCGCCGTCGACTTCGCGCGTGACCTTGACGCTCTGGCCTTCGACTTCGACCTTGCTGGCAAACGTGGCCTGCGGCAGGTCGGCCAGGGCCGCCAGCATCTGGCCGGTCTGGTTGGCGTCGTCGTCGATGGCTTGTTTGCCCAGAATGATGAGGCCGGGTTGCTCCTTGTCGACCAGGGCCTTGAGCAGCTTGGCGACGGCCAGCGGTTGCAGTTCTTCGGTGGTCTCCACCAGGATGGCGCGGTCAGCGCCGATGGCCATCGCGGTGCGCAGGGTTTCCTGGCATTGCGTGACGCCGCAGGAGACGGCGATGACTTCGGTGACCACGCCCTTTTCTTTCAGGCGCACCGCCTCTTCGACGGCAATCTCGTCAAACGGGTTCATGCTCATCTTCACATTGGCGATGTCCACGCCGCTTCCGTCCGATTTCACCCGGACCTTGACGTTGTAGTCCACCACGCGCTTGACGGGTACCAGCACTTTCATCGACTCATCTCCGGTTTATTTCAATTTGCTAAGCAAATTACTAATTTGCAATTTTCGAGAATTATCCCTGACACCGGCCAAGGTGGGAATACCCAGCTTGACGGGCCGCGAAACCGGGACAGATAATCCGGCAGTAAGTTTTGCGAATGTTTAATTCGCACAGCGATTAAAGATGGTCTGCGAAGGCCGATGAGACAACCGACGGAAGAACAACTTCACCATGACGCAACCGGTCTACCCGCGTATCGGGCTATTCATCGACGGCAAGTGGGAATACGACCACCCCACGGGCCCGCAGGTGCGCAACCCGTCGAACGAAGCGGTGCTCGCCTGCGTTCCGCTAGCGGGCGTCGCCGAGCTGGACCGCGCGCTGGACGCAGCGCAAAAAGGCTTTCTGGTCTGGCGTGACACGCCGCCGGAAGCGCGCGCTGCGCTCATGCACAAGGCGGTTGCCCTGGTGCGCGAGCGCCGGGAGACCATCGCGCAGGTCATCACGCTCGAACTCGGCAAACCCATCGCCGACTCGCGCTACGAAGTGGACCGCGCCTGCACCATCATGGAGTGGGATGCCGCCGAGGCGTTGCGCCTGTACGGGCGCATCAACCCGTCCGGGCCGGGCCTGCAGCAGATGGTGCTGCGCCAGCCGATCGGCCCGGTGGCGGCGTTCACGCCGTGGAATGCGCCGCTCGGCTCGCCGTCGCGCAAGATCAGCGGGGCCATTGCCGCCGGCTGTTCGATCGTCGTCAAGGCAGCAGAAGAAACACCGGGCGCGGCCTGCGCCTATGTCCAGTGTTTCGCCGATGCCGGCCTGCCGCCGGGGGTGCTGAACCTGGTGTTCGGCGACCCGGCCCAGGTCTCGGCGCACCTGATCGCCTCGCCTGTCATCCGCGTGATCACCTTCACCGGCTCGATTGCCGTGGGCAAGCACCTCACGCAGCTTGCCGCGAAGGAAATGAAGCCCGCGATCATGGAACTCGGCGGCCACGCGCCCGTGATCGTCTGCGACGACGTCGATCCGGTCCGGGTCGGCCACCTGGCAGGTGCGGCCAAGTTCCGCATGGCGGGGCAGATCTGCGTGTCGCCGACTCGATTCATCGTGCATGAGGCGATTTATGCACCGTTCGTCAAGGCTTTCGCCGAGGCGGCCGGCGCGCTCAAGGTGGGCGACGGCATGGCCGGCGGCGTGCAGATGGGGC
The DNA here is from genome assembly GCA_023257255.1 of Gammaproteobacteria bacterium. Classification (GTDB taxonomy): domain Bacteria; phylum Pseudomonadota; class Gammaproteobacteria. The sequence goes on from JALRCR010000061.1 coordinate 1,957, forward strand.
CCATGGCCAACGGCCGCCGCCTCGCCGCCATCGAGGAATTGGTGGAAGAAGCGGTCGCCTGCGGAGCCCGCGTGGCCAGCGGCGGCAAGCGCATCGGCGACCGCGGCTTTTTCTACGCCCCCACGGTGCTGGCCGACGTTCCGCGCACGGCGCGCGCCATGAGCGTCGAGCCCTTCGGCCCGCTGGGCCTGTGTGTACCGGCGGCGTCGCTCGACGATGCCATCACGCTCGCCAACAGCCTGCCGGTGGGCTTGGCCGGCTACGCCTTCACCAATTCGGTGGACGCCGCCGAGCGACTGGGGCGCTCCATGGAGTGCGGAATCATGTCGATCAACCATTTCGGCGGACCTGCCGCCGACATGCCCTTCGGCGGCGTGAAGCAAAGCGGCATGGGCCGTGAAGGCGGCCACGAAAGCCTGGACGCCTACACGACCACCAAGATGGTCTCGCTGAAAACTGCAAGGGTCTGATCCCGATGTCGCCGATGCTGCTGAAACTCGGCAACCTGGAGGTCTACCGGGTACCGGAAGTGACTGTCGCCTATGCGCCGACTTTCCTGTTCAAGGCATTGCCGCAGGGATTCATCGATTCGCATCGCGATGCCCTGCCGGATTGGTCGGTCGAGCGCGGCAGCGAGCGCATCTACCTCAGCTTCCAGTCGTTCCTGGTCCGTCATGCGGGCCGCACCATCCTGGTGGACACCTGCAATGGCAACCACAAGGACCGGCCCGGCATGCCGCGCTGGCATCAGACGGAGTTTCCGTATCTGCAGCGCCTGGCCGATGCGGGCGTGACACCTGCGCAAGTGGACATCGTGCTGTGCAGCCACCTGCACGCGGACCATGTGGGCTGGAACACACGGCTGGAAAACGGCCGCTGGGTGCCAACGTTTCCCAATGCGCGCTACCTCGTCTCGGACATCGAGCTGGCACACTGGCAGGACCAGGGCGCGCAGAACGCTTCCCGCCCCCTTAATCACGGCTCTTACCAGGACAGCGTCCTGCCGATCCTCGAAGCTGGCCTGCTGGACGCCGTGTCTGCCGACCATACCGTGTCGCGTGATGTGGATGCGCACTTGTCACTTGAACTGGCGCCCGGGCATACCCCCGGCCATGTGCACCTGGTGATGCGCAGCCGGGGACACCAGCTCATCTACGCCGCCGACACGATTCACCACCCGCTGCAGGTCGCGCATCCGCAGTACGGCTTGACCGATGGCGACGCGGTGCTTGCCGAGCAGACGCGCCGTGAGCTCATCGCGCGCTGCGCCGCGTCGGGCGCCACGCTGCTGCCCGCGCATTTTGAACACGCCGGAACCATTCACCACCACCAGGGCGGCGCCGTTTTCCGCACGCTGGACCTTTAACGACAGGAGACTTTTCATGTTTACTTCACGCCGGATTTTCACGCTCCTCGCGTGCGCCACGCTGGCAGGCGCCGCCTTCGCGCAGGACAAATACCCCAGCAAGACCATCCGCCTGATCGTGCCGTTTCCGCCGGGCGCGTCCACCGACATCCTGGGCCGGACGATTGCGCAGAAGCTGAGCACCAGCATGGGCGTGCCCGTCATTGTCGATAACAAGGGGGGTGCCAGCGGAACCATGGGCTCCGAACAGCTTGCGCGTTCCGCGCCCGACGGCTACACCATCGGCGTTGCCGTGCCCGCCACACACAGCCTGCCTGTCGCACTCGCGCGCAAGGTGCCGTATGACCCGATCAAGGACTTCACGCCGCTCAGCATCATCGCCAACAACCCGTTGGCCATCGTGGTCACGCCCGATTTGCCCGTGAACAACCTGCGCGAGCTGGTGGAGTACGCCCGCAAGAATCCGGGCAAGCTGTCATACGGCACCTCGGGCGCGGGCACGGCGCAGCACCTGGTCGGCGAGATGCTGAACCGGTTCTCCCACATCAATATCGTGCACGTGCCGTACAAGGGCGGCAGCGGCGCGCTGAACGATCTGCTGGGCGGCCAGATCCAGGTGGGCTATGTCGTGGTCCCCACCGTGCTGCAACACGTGAAGGCCGGCAAGCTCAAGATGCTGGCGGTCATTGACGACCGCCGCTATTCGGAACTGCCGGACGTGCCCACCAATCGCGAAGCGCTGCCCGGCTTCGAGCCCAAGACTTCCTGGCTCGGTATTTTCGGCCCCGCCAACCTGCCGCCTGCCATCGCCGCGCGCCTGACCAGCGAGCTCCAGAAAGCAGTGCGCGACCCCGAAGTGGCCAAAAACCTCAATGCCGCGGGCATGCCCGTCGTGGGCAGCACCGGCGAGCAGTTCGCGGCGCGCATCCGGGAAGACATCGAAGGCTGGACCCCCATCATCAAGGCCGGCAAGATCACCGGCGATTGACCTGAAAACGCATACAAAGAAATGAACACCGGCCACTTGCGCTTGCTTATCATCGGGCTGCTCGCCGTGGCATCCACGTGCTGGGCACAGGAATTTCCCGCCAGATCGCTGCGGTTTGTTGTCGGGCAGCCCGTGGTCGCGGAGCACGGGCCAAGAGTTGAAAGCCTGCTCAGCGACGACATCGCTTACTGGAAGGCTGCCGCCCGGGATGCGAAACTCAAGGTCGAATAGCGGTCAGCGCCTGGGCGGCAGCTGGTAACCGATGAACTCCGGCGCAATGCGCGCTACCACCGGGCCGTCGGTGTCCCAGCCCAGGCACTTGCCGAGCTGGTGCCCCGGCTTGCCGCCTGCCACACGCGGTTCGCCGCGCTGGCGGCGCTGGTAGATGCGATAGTTGGGTATGGTCTGGTAGGCCACCGTGGCCATGGCCGCGAGCAGCTCACGGACATGGGTGCACCAACGGGTGCCGCCCATGGCTTCGTCGATAGCCTTGCGCCAGCCAGGACCCACTGTGGCACCGATCAGGCCGCGAACCGGATCGGCGGCGGGCCCGCATTCGTCAAACGGCGTGTTGGGCATGGCCGCCACCGCATCGATCACCTTCAACGCATCGTCCAGCGTGAGCCGTACGAGCATGTGGTGGATCGGTTCGCCCGGCTGCCGTTCACGGCCGTCGCCGTTGCGGGCGAAATAGGTTTTGGTGTCCTCGATACCTGCCTCGATGTCCCACAGCCCGTCGGCGCGCAGGTAGCCCTGGCTGACGACGCGCCGGGTGTGGATGTGTTCGCGGCCGACGGATGGGGGAAGGCCGGCTGGATTCATGGATGCGACTTTCTAGTAAGGCGACGACATCGACGAGATGAATTTCGTCACGAGATAACCGTCGAAGGTTTCCTGGCCCCCTTCGTGGCCCAGGCCGCTGTCCTTCACGCCGCCGAACGGCGTCTCGGCCAGCGCGATGCCGAAATGGTTGACGTTGACCATACCCGCTTCGATGCGGTCTGAAGCATAAGTGGCATTAGACAGCGATTCGGTGAATACATAGGAGGCGAGCCCGAACGGCAGGTTGTTGGCGCGCCGCACGCCCTCCTCGCGCGTGCTGAACGACACGATGGGCGCCACCGGTCCGAACGGCTCTTCGGTCATCAGCAGCGAGTCGTCCGGCAGGCCTGTCACCACGGTCGGCGGGAAGAAATGGCCGGCGCGCGGCAGCTTCTCGCCGCCACACACCACCTTGCCGCCACGCGCCAGCGCATCGGCCACGAACTGGCCCATGGACTCCACGCGTCGTCCGTGAGCCAGCGGCCCCATCGTGGTCCCCGCAGCCAGGCCTTCGCCGATCTGCTGGTTCGAATAGACCTCGGCGAACTTTTTAACGAAGCGGTCGCAGGCTTTTTCCTGGACATAGAACCGGCTCGGCGCCACACACACCTGGCCGGCGTTGCGCGACTTGTACAGGGCCAACTGCGTCGCGGCGCGGTCGATGTCCGCGTCGTCGAAGACCAGCACGGGCGAGTGGCCGCCGAGCTCCATGGTCATGCGCTTCATGTAGCGGCCGGCCATCGCGGCCAGCTGTTTGCCCACCGGCACAGAGCCGGTGAAGCTGATCTTGCGCACGATCGGCGAGCGGATGAGGTGTTCGGACACTTCCGACGGAACACCCCATACGATGTTGAGGCAGCCGGGCGGCAGGCCGGCGTCGTGGAATATCTGCGCGAGCGCGAGCACCGCGCTCGGTGAGTCTTCCGGGCCTTTGAGGATCATGGTGCAACCCGCACCCAGGGCGGCGGACGTCTTGCGGATGGCCTGGCTGAGCGGGAAATTCCACGGCGTGAACGCGGCGCAGACGCCGACCGGCTGGCGAACCACCGTCTGGTGCACGTTGTCGCGCCGTGCCGGGATCACGCGGCCGTAGATGCGGCGGCATTCTTCCGCATGCCACTCGGCGTGTTCGGCGCAACTGAGGACCTCGGCGCGCGCCTCTCTCAGCGGCTTGCCCTGGTCGAGCGTGAGCGCGGTGGCGATGGCATCGCAGCGCTCGCGGATCAGCGCGCCCACGCGGCGCAGCACCGCGGACCGGTCCATCGGCGACGACCAGCGCCACGATTCGAAGGCGGCTTGCGCGGCTTCGAGCGCCGCGTCCAGGTCGGCAGGGCGCGCATGCGGAAGGGTGCCAATCTTTTCGTCGGTGGCCGGGTTGTAGATGTCCTGCGTCTTGCGTCCCTCGCCTCCCAGGAACTGCCCGCTGATGTAGAGGTATTGGGTCGGGTACACGATTTTGGCCTTTCAGGCGGGAACAAGGGGCATGCCCAGCCGGACCTTGCCGGGCTGCTCGAGAAGCGCGGCCGCCACCTGCTGGCGATGCTCGCGCACGCTGCCGCAACGCAGGCTCCAGGCGACGATGCGCCGGTACCAGAGCTGCAGGTCGAACTCCATCATGAAGCCGATGCCGCCGTGAATCTGCTGCGCGGAGCGCGCCACGAAAATGCATTTGTCGCCGGCGAAGGCCTTGGCCTGCGAAACCTCTATGCTGGCAGGCAGACCCTGGTCCAGCCGCCACAGCGCTTCATGCACCAACAGCTGCGCGCCGTCCACCGCGATCAGCATGTCCGCGCACAGGTGCTGGATTGCCTGGAACGCTCCGATGGGCTGGCCGAATGCTTCACGCTGCCCGGCGTATTCGACCGCGAATTCCATGTCGCGGCGCGTGGCCCCGGCCAGTTGCGAGGTCATCAGGGCCGCGGCGTAGTCGCACAGGTCGCGCGCGATGGCCGCACCCCGGGCCGGTTCACCGACCAGGGCGGACTTCGGCACACGCACGTTGTCGAAGTCCACGCGCGCCTGCGAATCCTTGGCCGTGGTGACGTAGTCGGTACCGCGCATACCGGCGGATGTCGTGTCCACCAGCGCTGCCGCCACGCCGTCTCCTTCGGCTTGGTAGAGCACCAGGCAGTGGCCCGATTCCCGGAAACCGTCGACAAAAGTGCGGCTGCCGTTGAGCACCACGTACTCGCCCTCGGCGCGGCCCGTCAGCCCCTCGGCCGCGGGTGACCATGCTCCCTGCAGACCTTGTACGGCGAACGACAGGATCAGCTCACCCTGCACCACCTGACGCAGCAGCGCACGCTGCGCCGCCGAGCCATGACGCGCCAGCACCAGCGCGGCCACCAGCGTGCCGTGCAGCGGCACGGGGGCAATGGCACGGCCGGCCTCTTCCAGCAGCAGACCGGCATAGGTCAGCGGCAGGCCCTGGCCGCCGCAATCTTCTGGAAGGCTGATGCCAAGCCACCCAAGATCGGCGATCTTTTTCCAAAGTGCAGCGGAATACCGGCTCGGGTCTTTTTCGGCTGCGCGCACCAGCGCAGGCGTCGATTCCGCAGCGAAGAATTCACGCGCGGTTTCCTGAATCAGCGTTTCCTGTTCGTCGGGCAATACGTCCACGTTCAACTTTCAAATAATTTATTTGCGCGGCTTCGGCAGGCCGAGGCCCTTGCGTGCGATCTGATCGCGCATGACCTGCACGCTGCCGTGGTTCACGGTGGACTGGAAGGCCGACAGCAGGTTATGCGCATAAAGCCCGTCCTGCACGTTGTCCGGCGACCCGTTGAGCAGTTGGGCATGCGGACCGAGCATCTGGCCGATGGCCTCGGTGGTGCGCACGCCGTGTTCCGGCGCCCACACCTTTTCGGCCGCGCCTTCGTAGTTGAACGCCTGCCCGCGCTGCTCGATGGTCATGCTGCGCATGGTCATGAGGCGGCACACCTGCCCTTCGATCCACAGCTCGGCGACCTTGTCCCGGACGGCCGCATCGTCCTTCAGTGGCGCCGCGCGCTCGTCGCCCGACTTCAGCCAGTTGACGATGTCCTCGTCGCGCTTCACCGAAATCAGGTACCGCCAGGCGCCCACGCGGTCCAGGTTCAGGCCCCGTTGCGAAACGGCCCAGCCGTCGCCTTCCTCGCCCAGCAGGCAGGACGCAGGCACCTTCACGTTGTCGAAGAAAACCTCGTTGGTGCGTTCTTCGCCATAAGTGGTGCCGGCCGGTCCGCCGGGTTCGTTCTGCACGGTGAGCAGCGGGCGCACGGTGATCCCGGGCGTGTCCATCGGCACCAGCAGGATCGACAGGCCGGCGTGGCGCCTCGATTCAGGATCGGTACGCACCAGCAGGAAGATGTGCGTGGCGACCTGCGCGTTGGTGGTGTAGATTTTCTGGCCGTTGACGACATAGTGAATGTCGTCGCCCTCCCCGGTGCGCGTGGCGCGACAGCGTACGCCGGCCAGGTCTGTGCCGCAATGGGGCTCGCTGTAGCCCTGGCAGAAAATGATCTCGCGCCGGATGGCCGCGGGCACGTAGTGCTGCTTCTGCGCTTCGGTGCCGGAAGCAAGCACGGCCGGCGTACCCGTGCCGCCGCCGCCGATGACGACCTGGGCGGCGCGGTAGAACTCCTCCTCCACCAGAAACTGCGTGATGCGGCTGCCTCCCTGCCCGCCGTAGGCTTTGGGCCAGACGATGGCGTTCCAGCCACGCTCGGCGATCTTGCGGAAGATCGGCGCGGCTTTCGGGCCGAATCCGCGTCCGCGTTTTCCCGTGGTCAGGTCGGCCAGCACCTCTTCGGTGAAGTTGTCCTTGATGAACGCCTGCACTTCATCGCGCAGGGCCTCTTCTTCTTCGCTGAATGTGAAATCCATGGTGTGCTTGATGTTGAATCAGCGGCCGATCTGCGCCTCGATAAGAAACGGCCCGGGTCGTGAGACGGCATGGCGGATGAGTTGGGCCAGTTCCTCACACGTGGTGGCCGCCCTGGCCTCCACGCCCATGCCTTCGGCCAGCTTCACCCAGCTGATGTCCGGCTCCACGATGGAGAGCATGCGCTCGGCACGCTCGCCCCAGCTCGCCGCGCCCACACTCACCAGCTCACCCTTCAATATCTGGTAGCCCCGGTTGGCAAAGATCACCGTGACCACGTTGAGCTTTTCTCGGGCCTGGGTCCACAGCGCCTGGATGGTGTACATCGAGCTGCCGTCGCCCTCCATGTTGATCACGGTGCGCCCGGGGCATGCAATGGCCGCGCCCGTGGCCATGGGCAGGCCACTGCCGATGGAGCCGCCGGTCAGCTGCAGGTAGTCGTGCGCGGGCGTGCCCATGGACACGGGAAAGAACGAGCGCCCGGCGCTGATCGACTCGTCCACGATGATCGCGTTCTCGGGCATGAGCGCCGAGATGGTGCGCAGCACGGCCTCCGCGGTGAGCACGCCTTGTGGCAGGGCCAACTCTTTTTGGGCCTCGAGCAGCGGCACGGCGTCCAGCGCTTTCAGCCGCGCGGCGAGCTCGCGCAGGGTTTCATGCAGGTCGTCGGTCGGGGCCGCCAGTTCGATGAGGTTGGCGCCGGGCTGCATCAGGTAGTCGGGCTTGCCCGGGTAGCCGAACATGGGCGCTGGCACCTTGGCGCCGATGAGGATGACGTGTTTTGCGTCCTTGAAGGCGGCAACGCCCTGGTCCACCGGCGCGGGAGTGCGGGCGATGGCGACACGGCCCGCGCCGCGCTCGATGCGGCCGTTGGCGTACTGAGCGAGCATCGTGGCGCCGGTGCGCTGCACGATCTGGCTGGCCAGGGCCAGCGGGGCGGCGCGCAGCGCGCGTCCCGACAGCACGAGGATGACCTTCTCGCCGGACTGGAGGGCTTTGACGGCGGCGTCGAATTGCGCCGATGAAGGCATCGTGGGCGCGGGCGCCGCGAAGTCGAGCTTGCCGTGCGGTTGGGCCTTCGTCCAGGCGGTGTCCGCCGGCAGGATGAGGGTGGCGATGCGCCCGGGCAGGGTGTTGGCTTCGCGGATGGCCTCGGCCGCGTCTGCCGCAATGTGGTCCGCCGAGGTGGAGGTCTTGACCCATTCGGACATGGTGCGGGCCACGCCCTCGATGTCGCCTGTCAGTGGCGAGTCGGTTTCCTTGTGGCCCTGGCGGTGCTCGCCCACGATGTTGACCAGCGGCACCTGGGCGCGCTTGGCGTTGTGCAGGTTGGCCAGGCCGTTGCCCAGACCCGGGGCCAGGTGCAGCAGTGTGCTGGCCGGCTTGTCGGCCATGCGGGCGTAGCCGTCCGCAGCGCCTGTGACCACGCCCTCGAACAGACCGAGCACGCAGCGCATGCCGGGGATCTTGTCCAGCGCCGCGACAAACTGCATCTCCGATGTCCCGGGGTTGGCGAAGCACACGTCCACCTTGCCCGCCAACAGTGTCTCTACCAGCGTTTCTGCACCGTTGCGGTCCTGCATTGAAGTCTCCTGAATAACCGGCAAAATCCGGCCAATAATTCGTTATGCGAATAGATGATTCGCAATTTATTCACTATCATAACTTTGCGCTCCCGGTGCGTCAACGGGACATGCGCTGCGTTGACAGCTTGGGCGCAGGGTACTATCATTTAATTGTGAATTAAAGATTCGCATTGCAAATTATAGAAATGGAAACGCATGTTGATAACGGATGAAGTGCGGTCCTATATCGGGCTGTCCAGCGAAGCCGACTTCGCCTGCGACGCGGTGGAGGCCGGCGCTGTGCGGCGCTTTGCACAGGCCATCATGGATGAGGATCCCGCCTACCTGGGCGAGACCAACGATGCCAACCGGCGCTTCGGCGGGCCCGTGGCGCCGCCCCTGTTTGCCAACCACATGGTGCGGCGCCCGTTGGGCACGCCCGACCCGGTGCAGAACAACGCGCTCAACCCGCTTTTCGACGGCATCGTCCCGGTGGCCAGCCTGCCCGGCATCAAGCCGCTGTCCCACCTGGCCTCGCTCAATGGCGGGTCCGAATTCGAATTTTTCCGCTACGCCCGCCACGGCGAGCGCGTGAGCCTGAAGCTCAGTTACGCAGACATCACCGAGAAGGAGTCCAGCAAGGGCCCGATGGTGCTGGTCGTGCGCCAGTACGAATTCAGGACCGACGGCGGCGAACTGCTCATGCGCGCGCGCATGACCACCATCCGGAGATAACGCATGGCCGAACAGCTGTACTTCGACGACGTCAGACCAGGCCAGGAACTGCCGCGGCTCACCAAGGGGCCGCTGGGGGAAATCCATCTTTTCCGATGGTCTGCCGCCATGGAGAACTGGCACCGCATCCACTACGACCGGCGCTTTGCGCAGGAACAGGACAAGCTGCCCGACCTGCTGGTTAACGGCTCGCTCAAGCAGCAGTTCATCACGCAGATCGTCAAGGACTGGGCAGGCCGCGATGGCTGGGTCTGGAAGGTTGGCTTCCAGTTTCGAGCGATGAATACCGTGGGTGACACCCTTCACGTCTGGGGCAAGGTCAAGTCGACCGAACGGCTGCAGGACTACGGCCTCGTGGTCGTCGAGCTCGGCATCGTCAACCAGGACGGCAAGGAAAACACGCCCGGCCAAGCCACGGTCGCGCTGCCCTTTCGCGGCGGCCAACCCGTGCCCTATCCCTTCGTGCCGCCGCCCGGCACACAGGCCGCAGCCTGATCCACACACCGAACATCTACGGAGAACACACATGGCATCCATCCCCACCAAGGTACAGATCAACGAAGAAGGCCCGCGCGAGGGCTTTCAGATTGAAAAGGGCAACATCCCGACGGCCCGCAAGATCGAACTTATCGACAGCCTGTCGCAGACCGGCCTGAACCGCATCCAGATCGTTTCCTTCGTCAACCCGAAGGCCGTACCCGGCATGGCCGACGCCGAGGAAGTGGTGGAAGGCTTCAACAAGAAGCCCGGCATCAGTTACGTGGGGCTGTGGCTCAACGACAAGGGCCTCAAGCGTGCCATCGACAGCGGGCGGCTGGAGGTCAAGGGCTCGGTCTCGCTGTCCGCATCGGAGCCGTTCCTGATGCGCAACCAGAATCGCACCCAGGAAGAAAACATCCCGCTGCAGCACAAGACCATGGAAATGTTCAAGGCGAACAACGTGGCCGTCACACGCGGCGCCGTCATGGCGGCTTTCGGCTGCAATTTTGCTGGCGCCATCTCCCCCGACACCGTTCTTGCCACCATCACCACGGCCAAGGAGATCGCTGCGGCCCATGGCTTCAAACTCGAGCAGATGATGCTTGCAGACACCATGGCCTGGGGCACGCCGGCCGCGGTCAAGCGCCTCGTCGGCGCGGTGCAGGACAAACACCCCGAACTCAACATCTGCCTGCACCTGCACGACACGCGCGGCATGGGCATCGCCAATGCCTACGCCGGCCTCGAAATGGGCGTCAATACGTTCGACGCCGCCGTGGCCGGCCTGGGCGGCTGCCCGTTCGCGGGCCACGCGGGCGCGGCGGGCAACGTCTGTACCGAAGACCTGGTTTTCATGTGTGACGAGATGGGAATCGAGACCGGCATCAATCTCGAAGCGCTGATGGAATCTGCCCGGCTTGCCGAGGAAATCGTGGGCCACCCGCTGCCCGGCTCGGTGATGCGCGGCGGCAGCCTGCGCGCCCTGCGCGAACAGGTGGCGGCTGCCAGGGCCGCCTGAGCGAACTCCGAAAAAACAACGAAGCAAAGCGACCAGACACCCGATGGCAAACCACAAGGATTTTCAAGGAAGCGGCCCCCTCAAGGGCCTGCGCGTCGTCGAACTGGGCATGCTCTTCGCAGGCCCGCTCATCGCCACCAACCTGGCGGACATGGGCGCCGAGGTCATCAAGATCGAACACCCCAAGGGCGATGTGGTCCGCGGACTGGGCCGCGGCGACAACAGCCTGTGGTGGAGCGTCGTGGCACGCAACAAGAAGCTCGTGGGCGTGGATGTCAAAAAGCCCGAAGGCGCAGACGTGGTGCGACGGCTGCTCGCTACGGCAGACGTGTTCATCGAGAACTTCCGCCCAGGCCGCGTCAAGGAATGGGGACTGGACTACGACACGCTGCGCGCGGTCAATCCGGGCCTGGTGATGATTCACGTGAGCGGGTACGGCCAGACCGGCCCGTACAGCGAACGCCCCGGCGTCGGCACCCTGGCCGAGGCCTTCAGCGGCTACGCGCATGTGACGGGCGAGGCCGACGGCCCGCCCACCTTGCCTTCGTTTCCGCTGGCCGACGGCGTGGCAGCGCTGACCGGCACCTACGCGGTACTGGCCGCCCTGTGGGCGCGTGACCGCAACGGCGGCATCGGGGACGAGATCGACATCAGCCTGTACGAGCCGCTGCTGAGCATGACGGGTCCGATGCTGATCAACTACACCAAAGGAGGCGTCGTCTCCAACCGCGAAGGCAACCGCGCCCGCTGGTCAACACCGCGCAACACTTACAAGACCAAAGACAATCGCTGGATTGCCGTCTCAAGTGCGGCCGACTCCCCTGCCATGCGCCTCTTCAGGGCGATCGGCCGTGAAGAACTGACCACCGACCCTTCTTGGGCAACCAATCGCGAGCGTCTCAAACGCGTGGACGAATGCGACGGAATGATCGCCGAGTGGATGTTGGCGCACACGCAGGCCGAGGTTATGGAACGCTTGAACCAGTTCGACGTGCTGGCTGCGCCGGTCAACGACATCGAGGGCATCCTCCAGGACCCTCACGTTCTGCAGCGCGGCACGGTGGTCACAGTGGCCGATCCGGTCATCGGTGACACGCAGGTGCAGGAGGTGGTCCCGCGCTTTCGCAATGCGCCGGGCCGCGTGAACTGGCTGGGCAAACACGAGGTCGGCACCGAGACACGCGACTTCCTCATCGAAGCGGGCTATAGCGACGACGAAATCCAGGCGCTGCATCACCGGGGTGTCGTCAAGGCCAGCTGAACCAGGGGGTGAGCGGGAGCGTCCGGCTGTTGAGTACACTCCAGAGGCTTTTTTTCGCTACTCGCAGGGAATCCATGGCCTCCACCGCTTCCAAGAAAGCCACCACACCCCGCGGCGCCAAGACCGCCGTCGACCGGCAATTCGTCACTGCGCTGGCACGCGGCATGGCCGTGCTGCGCTGTTTCGATGCCATCCGACCGCAGTTGGGCACCACGGAAATAGCACAGATGACCAAGCTGCCCCAACCGACGGTCTGGCGGCTTTGCTACACGCTGCAGCAACTGGGATACCTGGTGCAGGCGCCGGACAGCGACAAGCTTCGCATCGAAATGGCGGTGCTGGGCCTCGGTCAGTACGCGCTGGGCTCGGGCGACATCGGCGAGATGGTGTTGCCGGAGATGACGCAGATCGCCAAGCTATCGGGTGCCGCCGTTTCGCTGGGTATCGTGGACCAGGACGACATCCTCATCGTCAAGCGCGCCCAGGGCGATGGCCAACTGTTGATGAATCTGTCCGTGGGCTCCCGGCTGCCGATCGCCACGTCCTCGGCAGGCTGGGCCTACCTGGCGGGTCTGCCCACTGCGGCCAGGGAAGAGGCGCTGCAAAAGCTGAAGTACCAAGTCACGGGCAAATGGACAGCGCTTCGCGCCGCCGTCGAAGCCGCAGCCGCCAACCTGGCGACGAACGGCTTCGTGTTCAATGAAGGGTTCTATCACCCCGACGTCAATGCCGTGGGTTCGCCTGCATTCGACAAATCAGGCAAGCCGCAGTACGTGGTGACGTGCGGTGGCCCCAACCTCAAGGCCAAATTCATGCGCGACGAAATCGGCCCGCGCCTTGCCCGCCTGAGCAGGAAGATTACCGTGGCGCTGGCCGGCCGGGCACTCTGACCGGCTGTCGGCGGCGTCGGCCGCCCGGGGTTTCTTAAAATTCGCTGCGCGAATTTACTATCCGCAAAATTGCACCTCTGTCGGGCTTGCGCTAGAATGCGGCGGGAGACCCACATGACCAGCCTTACCCGATCCATTGCCGGCTTCGTCGCCGGCTTTTCCAGGCAGGACATCCCCGCCGCTTCTCTCACGCTGGCCCGCGAGGCCTTTGTCGACCTGGTGGGTGTGATGCTCGCGGGAAGCAACGAACCGGTGGTGCACATCCTCACAACCACGACCGCGGGCGACATGGCCGGGCCCACGTGCAGCGTGCTGATGAATGCCCGCGTTCGGCGCAGCGCGAAGGCTGCTTCGCTCGTTAACGGGACGGCCGCTCACGCGCTGGACTTCGACGACGTACAGTTCAATGCTCACCCGAGCACCGTTCTGGTTCCCGCCATCCTGGCAGAGGCCGAACGCGGCGGCGCATCGGGCCTGCAGGCCTGCAAGGCCTATGTGCTGGGCTACGAAGTTTGGGGCGAACTGCATGGTCGCGAAAAAAATCCTTATCACGACAAGGGCTGGCATCCCACGGCCGTGATGGGTCCGGTGGCCGCCACCGCAGCCGTCGCCTTTCTTCGCGGCCTGGACCTCGAAGCCACCCGCACCGCGTTGTCACTGGCAGCCAGTTTCACGGGCGGTGTCGTCGCCAACTTCGGCTCGATGACCAAGCCGATGCACGCCGGTCGTGCTGCCGCGGCCGCGATCGATGCCGTCAATCTCGCACAGGCCGGCTTCACGGCCGGCGAAGACGGCATCGGCGCACAGGACGGCCTGCTGGCGGCGCTGTCGACACACGGCCAGGTGAACCGCGACGCAGCCACCGGCCTGGGGCGACGCTGGTTCTCCGTGACCACGCCCCTGGTCTTCAAGAAATACCCTGTGTGTTTCTCTTCGCATCGCCCGATCGACGCGATCCTTGAGCTTGCCGGGGAACACCGCCTGCAGGCGCATGACGTGGCGCAGATTGATGTGGCGGTGCGAGGCACCCAGGCGCACGTGCTGCGTTTCGCAAACCCGCAGACCGCGCTGGAGGCCAAATTCAGCATGCAATTCACCGCGGCTTGCGCGATGCTGCGCGGCCGCGTCGCGCTGGTGGATCTGGACGACGCCTTCGTCACCAGCGACGCAGTTCAGTCGATGTTCGCCAAGGTCCGTTTCACGCACCTGCCGCCCAACGCGGACGGCTCACCGCCGTTGGCGGACCGCGTCGTCATCACAACGCGCGACGGACGGGTGCTCGACAGCGGTGAACTCGCGCGCGCCCGACCGCACACGCGGCTGAAAGAGAAATTCCTCGACTGCTGCGAGGCAGGCGGCTTCAGGCGTGGCGAGGCTCTGTTCGACAAACTCAGCGCGCTGGACACGCTCGCCGACATGCGGCTGCTGTGCGGCGAAGAGGCCGTCGCGGCCTGAGATTTTTCACACGGAGACGACAGACATGAGCAAAGAAGTAAAAACCGAATGGATCACCGTTGCAGCCGGCGACAGCCAGACCTGTGACGCCTATCTGGCGCTGCCGCCGGCCGGCAGCGGACCCGGCATCGTGTTGTTCCAGGAGATTTTCGGCGTCAACGCGCACATCCAGGGCGTGGCCGAGCAGTACGCACAGGACGGATTCACGGTCCTTGCTCCCGACCTGTTCTGGCGCCAGCAAAAGCGTGTGGAACTTGCCTACGACGGCGAGGACCGCACACGCGCCGTGGCGTTGATGAAGGAATTGAAGCCAGCCCAGTTGCAGGCCGACATCCGCTCCTCGGTGGCTGCATTGCGCGCACGCGCCGAGACG
>JALRCR010000062.1 GCA_023257255.1 Gammaproteobacteria bacterium
TGAAGAGGTCGGCGAAGACCCGGAAGTTAGCCGCGCCGCGGGGAATATCCACATGGCGGCAGGTCTCGCGCGGCTTGCCGGTGTCGGCGCATTCGGCTTCAACGAATTCATCGAAGCGCCGCTGGATACCGTCCGCCACCTTGTGCAGCAGCGCCATGCGCTCGGCCACCGGCAGCTTGCCCCAGGGACCTTTCAGCGCGGCGCGCGCCGCCTGTACCGCGGCGTCGACTTCGTCCCGACCGGCTTCGTGCACGGTCGCAATCTGGCGGCCATCCACCGGGCTCATATCCGGAAAGGTTTTGCCCAACGCCGAGGGCACGTAGTGCCCGTTGATGAAATTGAGCACCTCGCGGTGCGCGCCCCAGTTGTTCGCGTCAGCCATGAACGGCGATCTCCCCTTGCTTGTCGTCGCGCTACGGATGGCGCGGGTGAGGCGGCATCTTGAGCGAGTCTGTGGCCGCAATCCAGCGTGCGGAGAGACGGCGCAAGTGCAGCATTTTTATCGCAGGAACGCCGCGTGAAGCGCGGCTCGCGGCCCGCGCCAGCGCCGGTCGGCATACGACGGGTGAGTGCGCCCTCAGCCCTTCAGTTCGCCGCCCGTCACGCGGTTGCGGCCGGCGGTCTTGCTGGCGTAGAGCATGCGGTCGGCTTCCGCCAGCAGGCTGGCGAGTCCGCCGACTACCACGGGGACGGTGGTCGCGACCCCGAGGCTGACGGTGACGTGATCGGCCACGCCCGAGGCGAGATGCGGCAGATGTTCCTGCTCCACCGCTTCGCGGAGTTTTTCCGCCACCCGCAGCGCGCCGTCGAGCCCGGTGTCCGGCATCACCACCACAAACTCCTCGCCGCCATAACGCGAGAGCAGATCGCCCGAACGGCTGAGTGCCGCGGACAGCGCGCGCGCGACCCGCCGCAGGCATTCATCGCCCGCACCGTGTCCGTAGGTGTCGTTGTAGCGCTTGAACTGATCAACATCGAGCATGATGGCTGACAGCGGCGCCCCCACCCGCAGGCAGCGATTCCATTCCGACGCGCCACGGTCCTCGAAGGCGCGGCGATTGGCGAGCCCGGTCAGGCTGTCCAGAAACGCAAAGCGTTCCAGCAACTTGCTCTGTTCCACCATGCGGAGCTGCGTGCGCACCCGCGCCCACACCACCGAAGGATTAAAGGGCTTGGTGATGTAGTCCGAAGCGCCCAGTTCCAGCCCCAGCGTTTCGTCGGCCGGGTTGCTCAACGCGGTGATGAAGATGATCGGAATGTTCTGGGTGTTCGCATCAGATTTCAGCTGCCGGCAGACTTCAAAACCGTCCATGTCCGGCAGATTGATGTCGAGCAGGATGAGATCGGGCAGGCCGGTTTTAGCCGCTTTAAGTCCCTGTTCGCCGCTGGTCGCGACCATGATCTTGTAGGCCTCGCGCAACAGACCGTGCAGCGCGTTGAGATTGAAACGCTCGTCGTCGATGAGCAGGATGCGTTGCTTCTCCAGGGCGTCCATGGCCGTCACAAGTACTCCTCTCCCAGCTGCGTAAGGCAGTGCAATGCCACGTCGAAATTGAACGCCGCCGTCTCGTTCACCAGTTGGCGCGCCAGTTCGTTATCGCTGGCGCCAAGCCCCATCGCCCGTAGCAAGGTTTCGAGCTTCGCCAGTGCGTCGGGATCGAGGTCCTGCATCAGGCTGCGCGTCTCGGCAAATAGCGCGCGGATGCGGGCCGGATTCATCGTCATCGCCACGAAGCTGGACACCCCCGGCGACTGGGTCGCCACCCAGCGCTCCAGCCCGTCGAGCAACGGCGTGAAGCTGACCTGGAAAGCCTGCATGGCGGGCGGGATTTCGGCGGTATGACCGTAGCGCAAGGCGGCTTCCACCGCCCCCGCCGCGCGCTGCAGCGCCGCCGCGCCGATGGCACCGGCCACGCCTTTCAGGGTGTGGACAATGCGTTGCGCGGCGCGCGTGTCGCCGCTGTCCAGGGCGCGCTGCAGGTGTTCCAGATCGCCGGCGTGGTCGCTGACCAAATCGACCAGCAGCTTGTGCAGCAGCCGCCGGTTGCCGCCCACTCGCATCAGCGCCCCCGGCAGGTCGATGCCGGACAAGGTGGTCGGCAAGGCCTCTTCGGCGCCATCGCTCTCGCCGGCACTGCGGCCGGGCAAAGTGCGTTCGCCCGGCGGAATCCAGCGCAGCAACGCGGCGTAAAGCTGTTTGGCCACCAGCGGTTTGGGAATGTGCTCGTTCATGCCGACCTGCCGCGCCCTCGCCCGATCTTCGTCCATCACATTGGCCGTCAGCGCCAGCACCGGCAGCTGGGTCAAGCCGTACTCTTCGCGGATCACCCGGGTCGCGGAATAGCCGTCCATCACCGGCATCTGCAGGTCCATCAGCACGCAGTCGAAGTTCGCTGCCCGAAGCATCCGCAGCGCCTCCTTGCCGTTGACCGCCACTTCTACCCACAGCCCGGCCTGCTCCATCAACTCGCGCGCCACCTGCTGGTTAATCGCGTTGTCTTCGACCAGCAGGATGCGGGCACCGTGGATCGGGCGGAGCAGCTCGGCGCCGTGGCCAACGGGCGCCGGCTCGGGCTCGCCGACGCCGGCTCTGGCGCCCATGACGTTCGCCACCATTTCGTAGAGCAGCGAGGCGTTGAAGGGTTTGGTCAACAGGTCGTCGAAATCGCCGTCGGCCGCCTGCTCCAGCGCCATCCGGCTGGCGGCGGTGACCAGGATGATCCTGGGCACCTGCGGCAGATCGAGCTCATATTTGATGCGCCGGGCGGCCGCGATGCCGTCCTCCTCCGGCATCCGGTAATCCATCAGCACCAGTTCGATCGGGTCATCGCTGGCGCAGTTGCCCAGACGCTCAATCGCTTCGCGCGCGCTGGCGCAGACCTCGACCCGGAACAGCAGATGGCGCAAGTGGGTGGCGAGAATTTGTTGCGCATGCGGGTTGTCGTCCACCACCAGCGTGCGCAGCCCGCGCGGGTCAAAGTAGCTGCGTGAGGCGTCCAGCGGCGGCGCGACGGTGAGCTCAAAAGCGAGCTCGAAGCTGAACTGGCTGCCTCGACCCGGTTGGCTCTCGACCTCGATGCGCCCGCCCATCAGGCCCACCAACTGCTGACAGATGGTCAGGCCCAGCCCCGTCCCGCCGAAGCGCCGGGTAATGCTGGCGTCCGCCTGCGTGAACGGTTGAAAGAGCACCGCCTGCTCAGCCTCGCTGATGCCAATCCCGGTGTCGCTCACCGTAAACCGCAAACGCGCGGTGTCGGGTTCGCGCGACACCAGATCCACCGCCAGCACGATGTCGCCGGCTGCGGTAAATTTCTTCGCGTTATTGGTGAGATTGGTCAGCACCTGCCCCAGACGCAGGGCGTCGCCCAGCAGGTAGGTGGGCACCTCGGGGCTGCGCGAGAACAAGAGCTCCAGCCCTTTCTCTTCGACTTCCAGCGCGAGCAGCGCCGAGATGCCGTCCAGGATTTCATCCAGATCGAAGGGCGCGCGCTCCAGTTCCAGCCGGCCGGATTCGATTTTGCTGAGGTCCAGAATCTCGTTGATGATGCCCAGCAGCGAGTTGGCCGCCACATGCACCTTGCCCAGATAGTCCTGCTGGCGGGGCGAGAGTTCGGTGCGCAGCGCAAGTTCAGTCAGGCCGATTACGGCGTTCATCGGGGTGCGGATTTCGTGGCTCATATTGGCCAGGAAGAGGCTCTTGGCCTCGGCAGCGGCTTCGGCCTGTTCTTTCGCCTGTCGCAGGCTGGCGGTGAGGGTCTTGCGTTCGGTGATCTCGCGCGAAATGCCCAGCACGCCAATCACGCGCCCTTCGGCATCCAGCGTTGCGGTCTTGATCGTCTCGTAGTCACCCTGATGCGTGCCATCGGCGAAGCGCAGGAATTCTTCGGTCCGCATGCCGGCGGGCTTCGCGATGGCTGCCAGATCCTGCGCGCGCTGGATCTCTGCCCGCTCGCGCGGCAACAGTTCGTAGTCGGTCTTGCCGAGGATTTCGGCTTCGGACTTGCCGACCAGCCGCTCGACCGCGGGATTAACCGCCAGATAGTGACCGGCCAGATCTTTCATCCAGACCAGATCGGGAATGGTCTGAACCAGACTGCGCAGTTGCGCCTCGTTTTTGCGCAGCGTCTGCAGCATCTGCGAGCGGCTGATGGTGATGCTGGCCAGCCGGGCCGCCTGTTCCAGCAGGTAGAGATCAATTTCGTCCGGCGCCGTCGGGGCACGCAGGTAAATCGCGAACGTGCCCAGCACGGCGCCGCTGGCCGCGAGCACAGGCTCCGACCAGCAGGCGCCAAGTCGCGACTCACGCACCAGACTGAGATAGGGCTGCCAGTCCGCGTCGGCTTCCAGATCGTTCACCAGTACGCGCTGTGCGCCGCTGGCCGCGCGGGCGCAGGCCGACATCTCGGCGCCCCGCGGGAGGCCTTCAAACACCGCGCGAAACCTCGCTGGCAGGCCGGGCGCCACAAGATGCGCCCGTTGCTGTGCGCTGGCGTCCAGCAAGAGCAGGCTGCAGATGCCGCCGGGCACCAGCGCCTCGGCTTCGCGCACCAGCGTCTCCAGCACCGACTCCATCGGCGTCTCGGCGGCGATTTCGCCCAGCACGGTCCGCTGGAAGCGCTCAAAACTTTCGATCCGCTTACGCTCGGAAATCTCGATCCCGAAGCTGTACAGCAGATGCGAGCCGTCGGGCCGCTGCGGCCCGGCCACCCGCGTCAGCTGGAAATAGTCCGGACGCCGCGCACTGCCGGCCCGGAGCGCCTGCTCGTGGACCTCGCGTTCGCCGGGCAGCAAGCGCGCCTGCGCGGCCAGCGAATCTGCCAGCCCAGGGTGCGGGAAGGCGCTCACCGGCCGCCCGATCATGGCCTCAACCGGCTGGCCAAAGCGCGCCGCAAACGGGGCGTTGACAAAGGTGTAGCGCTGCGCGCCGTCCAGGGACGAAATGGACCCGGGGAAGGCCGCCATCAGGGCCTGCATTTCGGCCGCATGCAGGGTGACGGCGCGCTCGGCGTCCTTAAGATCGGAGATATCGATCAGCGTGCCGATGGTGCCGCCCTGATGACCTTCGCCTAATTCGAAGCGGGTCAACTGGCAGAGCACCACGCGCTCAAGGCCGTCGGCATAGGACAGCGTGAGTTCACGCACGGCAGACTCGCCGGGCGGCGGGCTGTCGTCCTCCCAGTGCGCCAGCACCTCGCGTAGTACCACCGGCAACACGGCGCTTTCCCGCCAGACTGCGCCGACCAGCGCCGTGCCCGGCGTACCGATGGCGCGCGTAAAAGCCAGATTGCAGGCCATAAAGCGGCCGTCAGGCGCGGTCACGAACACCGGACTGGTCAAGGCATCCAGCAACGCCGACTGGAATAACTGCTGCACTTCCCGCTCCAGCGCACCGGCGGAAAGCAGGCGGTCGACGTGCGCCATCCGGCGCCGGGCCGAGAGAAAGACCGTCGCCAGCAACACCAGCAGAATGCTGGTGCCAGCAACCGTCAGCAGCGCCTGACGCTGCAGGTTGTGGATGGCGCTGTAGGCCTCGGCCTCGTCGATTTCGCTGGTGACGCCAAAGCCCCACTCCGCATTCCAGCGCCCGGCTCCAATCACCGGCACACCGCGATAATCCGGATAGGACTCATACCAGACGTCGCCGCGGTCCTGAATGGTGCGCGCGACCATCGCTGTTAACGGTCCATACGCCACCGGACCAGAGGTCCGCGCGCCGGCCGGCGTGCGGATCGGCTGGTGCATGGTGGCCAGTTCGCCCACCGCAAAGCGGCTTTCGCTCAAACGCTCGCCAGCCGCGTTGAAGGCATAGGTTTCACCGGACTTGGCCATATGGCCGTGCCGGAAGACATCGCCAAACTTGACTGCCGGGTCGATGAGGAAAATCAGCGCGCCGGGCTCCAGCGTGTCGCGCGACCAGATGCCTGCACCGGCCAGGATAGCGGTTTCGCCTACCCCAGCCTCGACCGCCCACTGCGAGCGGTGCGGCAGGCTGACGTCGGCGTAGCGCGGGCCAGACAACGCGCGCCGCAATACCCGGAGGTCAGCGTCATTAGTGAGTACCTGACCCAATCGTCCGCTGGAACCTGCCAGCACCTTGCCGCCGCGGTCCACCAGCAAATAACCGAACACCCCCGAGCGGCCCAGCGCAGGGCCCAGCATGGTCCGGAGCTGGTAGCGCAGTTTGGCCGCGTGCTCGTCGCTGGCGGGCATTTCGGCCAGCCTCACGTACAGGGCGGTAAGGGCTTCGGAACCCGCCCATTGAGCAGCCTCGTAGCGGTATTCCTCCAGCGTGCTCGCTGCTTCCTTAATCGAGGCATCGGCCAACGTTGAGAGGGAGTTGCGCAGGGTTTCCCGCTGCACCGCCATCATGTGGCGGGAGTTGTCGACTACGAAAAGACTGGCGATGAGGGCGGCCAGGCAGCCCACAATCAGCACGATGCGCAATCTGCCCTGCGTCTCTGGCGACGGCTCAGCCATGGACAAATTGCTTGCAGGCGTGCATCACAAAAGCGCCGGTTTCAGTCCGGGCGGAGACGGATATCGAAATTCACCGTGCAGAACGCCTGCTCGAGCCGGCGTCCGTCGGGTGCGACGCCCGGCAGGTGGTGCTCAAACACCGCGACCAGACTCTCGCTCACGCCAAACACGGCGTCGCTCCGCAGGTACGGGCTATCGCTGGCAAAAATCTGGGTGGTGACGCTGGCGCAGCCCGGCGCGCTGGCGATGAAATGCAGGTGGCCAGGCCGCATCGCATCGCGGTCCATGGCGCGCAGCAGTTCACCCGCCGGACCGTCGGTCGGCACCGGATAATCGGCCGGCTTGATCGACCAGAACGCGTAGCGCCCGTCGGCCCCTGTGCGCACCCGTCCGCGGGCCGAGGTTTGCAGCGGGCCCGGCTTCTGCACGTCGTACCAGCCCTCGCCGTCGCTCGACCAGATGTCCAGCACCGCGCCGGCCAGCGGCTGTCCGGCGGTATCGGTGATTTGTCCGGTGTAGCGCGTCGGCGTGCCGGGCACCCCGCTCGCAAGCTCGCCGCCCAGCGGCACTTCCGGGACGTCCGGCAGGTAAAACGGACCCAGCACGGAAGACGCCAGCGAACCCGCCGCGACCGGGTGATTCAGCGCAATCACGAGGGAAGACAGGCCCAGAATGTCCGACAGCAGGATGAACTCCTGCCGGTTCTCGGTGCAGTTTTGACCGGTGCGGGTGAGGAAATCGATGGCGGTGAACCATTCGGCTTCGGTCAGTTCAACTTCCCGCGCAAAGTCGTGCAGGTGGCGCACCAGCGCGCCGATCAACTGCCGCGTGCGCGGCGTGACCTGCGCGCTCATTCTGGCCAGCACTGCGTCGGTGAGGGTGGTGACGTCGAGGTCGCTCATGCAAGGCTCCTGCGGCTTACGGGTCTCGATTAGGGGCGATTATGCAGGGCGCTGGCGGCAAATACTCAGCGCCGGGTGCGCAGTACCCACAGGCCGATGCAGATGACGGCCGCCATCAGCGCGGCAAAGCCGCCGCTCGGCGCGACCTGCATCACCCCGCCCGTGAGCGCGGGGCTAAGCGCCGCACCGCCGGCAAAGGCGAACACCAGCGCCGAGGTCGCGCCGACCAGCGCCACCCCGGTGTAGGCATGACCGACGGTCACCATGGCAAGCGTGTAGATTCCACCGCCCGCGGCGCCCCACAGGAAGGCCGCCGCCCACAGCGCCGCGGGCCAGCGCGCGGCCAGCAGCAACAGCAGCGCCCCGCCCAGTCCGGCGACCAGCATCGCCCGCAACAAGCTGGCGGCCGGGAAGCGGTCGGCCATCAGCCCCAGCGGAAACTGGATGACGAAGCCGCCCACACCCAGCACCGCGACCAAACCCGCCGCGGCGCGGCCGGACAGCCCGGCGTCCAGCGCCTCAACCGGCAGAAAGGTGGCCGGGCCGCTTTCCAGAAACCCGCCCAACAGCGCGGCCAGCACCAGCAGCGGACGCTCGCGCCACAGGCGCGTGAAAGCCCCCGGCACCGGCGTGTCGTCCGCCGCCGGCAAGGCGGGCAGGCCCCACAGGCACAGCAGGCCGGCGACTAACAGCACCGCCGACACCTGAAACGCGAGATGGCCCGTCGTGCCGGTGAGCGTCAGCATGGCCGGCCCCAGCACGAAGCAGGCGCCCACCATGGTCTGAAACGCGCCGATCACCGCGCCCCGTCGCGCGGGCGTTGCGGCGCTGGCGACGTAGGACTCGGCCGACACCCAGCGCAATCCGCCCGAAGCGCCCAGCACGGCGACCGCCAGCAGCCACACCCCCGGCGCTTCGGTTATCACAAAGACACCCACCACCAGCAGCGGCGCGAAGCCGGTTGCGATATAGATTTCGCGCAGCCCACAGCGCCGGGTGATGCGGGCCGTGAACGGGGTGACAATGAAAATCGCCAGATACAGCGCGGCGCCGAAGAGCCCGATCAGCCAGGCCGGCTGCCCCTGTGCCGCCAGTTGCACGGTCAGCACCGGCATCAACATCAGGACGCCGATCAGTTCGCAGAACGTGGAACCGAATAATCTTGCAAGGGTCATGGTTTATACGGCGTGCACCGGTCGTGAAAGGACTACAGTGCGTCGGGCCACGGGGCGCCGCCCCATGCCTTAGGGTCACTACTGAAGGAGACTGTCATGAACACTGTTGTTAAATCTCTGGCCGCGCTGTTGCTCGCCACGCCGATGCTGACGTTGGCTGCCGAGCCGCCCCCGCCGCCACCGGCCCACGACATGGGCATGGAGATGATGCACGGCAAAGACCACGACGGGGGGCGCAAAGGCAAGCGCTGCATGGACAAGGGTATGCGGATGCACCCGCCGGGCCCGATGGTCATGATCCCCATGCTGCCGCCCGGCAACGACAAGCAGCAACTGCTGATGCAGGCTGAAATCCAGCAAAAAGTGGCTGAAATCGTCGCCAAATACGCCAATCAGCTGCCCTGATCCACGGCGCCGGACGGTCTATTCGGGCCGTCCGTCGCGGAGCCGCGCGTCGCCTTCAAACAGCGCGCGCAGTTCGTCAGCCGCCTCGCGGGTGCTCTGCACCAGCTTGGCGTCGTCCTTGTAGATAGCATGGCCGGCGGCGAGCGCCTGTTCGTCGTGATGGCGAAACGCCGTCACCGCGCGTCGCGCCTGACGCGGCGAAAGCCCCAGCCCCGTCAGCAGATGCTCGGTGAGCAAAAGGCTGGAATGAAAGGTCTCGCGCTGGATGTCGGTAATGCCGAGATCCAGCAGGCGATACACATGCCGGCGGTTGCGGGCGCGGGCCAGAATCTGCACGTCCGGGAAGTGCCGACGTAGCGTCTCTGCGGTGCGCACCGAGGCTTCCGGGTCGTCAATCGCCAACACCACAAATTTCGCCTCGCCCACCCGTGCCGCCTGCAGCAGTTCTAGGCTGGAGGCGTCCCCGTAGTAGGACTTGGCGCCGAAGCGCTGGCCCATGTCGACCTGTTCGGGGTCGAGCTCAAGGGCGGTAAAGGGGATTTGCAGCGCGCTCAAGATGCGCGCGGTGATCTGCCCGAAGCGGCCAAAGCCGGCAATCACCACCTGATGCTCAGTCTGATCCACCGCATCGAAGGGCCGCGCGTCGTCGCTGGCCTGCCGGCCGTAGCGCCCGGCCAGCGCATACAGCAGCGGCGTCAACGCCATCGACAGGCTGACCACCAGCATCAGCAGTTCCGCCCGGTTGCCGGCGAGCACGCCGCTTTCGCGCATCACGCCAAACAGAATGAACGCAAACTCGCCGCCCTGCGCCAGCGCCGCCGCCAGATGCAGGCCGTGCCGATGCGATTGCCCGAAGCCGCGCGCAATCGCATACACCGCGCCGAACTTGACGCCCATCAGCCCGACCACCAGCGCGGCCAGCGTGAGCGGCTGCGCCAGCACCAACCCGAGATTGGCGCTCATGCCGACCGAAATGAAAAACAGCCCCAGCAACAGGCCTTCAAACGGCGCAATGCGGGCTTCGAGTTCGTGGCGATACTCGGAGTCGGCCAGCAGCACGCCGGCCAAAAACGCGCCCAGCGTGACCGACAGGCCAGCGGCCTCCATCACGGCGGCGGTGGCGACCACCACCAGCAGCGCGGTGGCGGTGAAAAGTTCGCTTACCCGGGTCGCCGCAACCGCCGCGAACAAGGGGCGCAGCACCACCCGGCTGACCACCACCAGACCCAGCACCACGCCGACCAACTTCAACACGCCGGCGAGTGGACTGGCGCTTGCACTGACCGTCGGTGCGGCCAGCAGCGGCAGCACCGCCAGCAGCGGAATGACCGCCAGATCCTGAAACAGCAGAATCGCAAAGCTGGCGCGCCCGTGGTGGGTCGCAAGCTCGTGCTTTTCCGCCAGCATCTGCAGCACAAAAGCGGTCGAGGACATCGCAAGCCCGCCGCCCACCACCAGCGCGACCGGGCCCGACAGCCCGCTCCACCAGGCCCCGGCGGCCAGCAGCAGCCCGCAGATCAGCACCTGCGCGCTGCCCATGCCGAAAATGGGTCGGCGCAGCGCCCACAGTCGGCTTGGCTGGAGTTCGAGCCCGATGACGAACAGGAGCAGCACCACCCCGAACTCGGCCAGGTGCCGGGCGCTGGAGGCATCGTCGATCAGGGCAAGCCCGAAGGGACCAATCGCGATGCCGGCCAGCAGATAGCCCAGCACGGCGGCAAACCCAAGGCGTTTCATCAAGGCCACGGCGAGCACCGCGGCCGCCAGATAAATCGCCACATGCTGCAGATTGCCCATTCCACGCTCCCGGCTTCGTTACGCTTACACTGCCGCAGGATAAAACCTTCGGTCAGGACTACGCGCATGAAATTCGGCCTCATGTACAGCTTTCTCACGCCGGCCTCCGGCGCCATCAGCCATCAGGCGACGTTTCGCGAACTGGACGACCTGCTGCCGCTGGCCGAGTCGCTGGGCTTCACGGCCTTCCATACCACCGAACATCACTTCCAGCACAACGGCTGGGCGCCGAGTCCGCTGGCGGTCCTCGGCTATGTCGCGGGGCTGACCCGACGCATGCGCCTGGCAACCAACGTGCTGCTGCTGCCGCTGTACGACCCGCTACGGCTGGTCGAAGACGTGCTCACGCTGGACAACCTGAGCAACGGCCGGCTGACGCTGGGTGTCTCACCCGGCTATGTGTCGGAAGAATGCGCGGCTTACGGCATTCCCTACGAAGAGCGCTTCGCGCGCAGCGAGGAAATCCTCGACATCCTGCAAGCGAGCTGGCGCGACGAGGTCTTAAGCCATCAGGGTCGCTACTACCAAATCCCGGCCTGCCGGATGGTGCCGCGCCCGGTGCAGCGGCCCATTCCGCTGTGGTACGGCGTGTCCGGACCGAAACTGTTGCAGCGGGCGGCGTTGCGCCGCTGCCCGGTCACCGCCTCGCCGCGGCACACGGTGGCGGAACTTCAGGCGCACTACGCACGCTTCGACGCGGCCGCCGCCGAGGTCGGCTTTGCGACCACCGAGCGGCCGATCATCCGCGAGACCTTCGTCGCCCGCAGTCTCGCCGAGGCAGAGGATCTGGCCGGGCCCGCGATCACGGAACTCTTCGGGCTTTACAGCCGCAAATCCGCCGCCGGCGAGCGCCAGTTGCGCAACGACCGGGGCGAACTGGTGACGGACGAAGGCATGCTCGACTTCCGCAGCTTTGCCGGGCGCTACATCCTGGGCGACCCGGCCAGCGTGCGCGAACAGCTGCACGCCGTGGTAGACGCCCTCGCGCCCAGTGAAATCATCTGCCGGATGCAGCTGCCGGGCGTGCCAACGGCCGCCTTCCGTCAGTCCCTGCAGTTGTTCGGCGAACAGGTCATCCCGCACTTTGCGGCAGCGCGCTGACCAAGCCGGCGGACTGGGTTAGCATTTGCGTCTGCCCTGCCCGAGGAACCTGCGATGATTCGCTGCACCGTCGTCCAGTTCACCACTGACCGCTCGATAAGCCCGGCGGAACTCGCCACGGCCGTCGAGTCGCGCGGTCTGGACGGCGTTTACTTCCCCGAGCACACCCACCTGCCGGTGGCCTCGCGCTCGCCGTTTTTTGAGGGTGGCGTTCTGCCCGAGCCGTATCGCCGGACCTGCGACCCGTTCATTGCGCTGGCGATGGCCGCCGCCGTCACCACCCGCATCAGCCTTGGCACCGGCATCTGCCTGCTGACGGAACACGACCCCATCGTGCTCGCCAAGACCATCGCGACCCTGGACCATCTCTCCGGCGGGCGGGTGATTCTCGGCGTGGGCGCCGGCTGGAACCGGGAGGAAATGGCCAATCACGGCACCGACTACGCCAAACGCTGGGCGGTGTTGCGCGAACGGGTGCAGGTGCTGCGCACGATTTGGCGGGAGGAAGAAGCCTCTTTTGACGGCGAATTTACCCGCTTCGGCCCGATGTGGTCGTTTCCCAAACCGGCGCGCCCCGGCGGCCCGCCCATCTGGATCGGCGCGAATTCGCGCTATGTGCCGGACCGGGTGGCGGACTATGCCGACGGCTGGATGCCGATCCGCGGTCGCGGCAACGGCGAGGATCTGGACCGGCTGCGCGAGGCCTGTGCCAAGCGCGGGCGCGCTTTTTCCGATCTACAACTCGCCCTGTTCTACGCGCCTGAAGACGAAACCGAATGTCGCGCGTATATCGCGCAGGGCTACCACGAACTGATTTTCGCGCTCCCCTCCGCAGACCGCGACACGGTACTGCCCAAACTTGATGAACTGGCCGCGCTGGCTGCCCGCCTGCGCGCCGCCTGAGGAGATCCCAGATGAACCAGAAAGAAGCCCTCCCCGTTGACGATTCCGCGCTGGACGAAGGCGTCCTGCGCGACAGTGCCGCCGCGTTCTGCGCCAAGTCGGCGCCGGTTAATCGCCTGCGCAAGCTGCGCGGCAAGGATCCGGCCTATTCGACCGAACTGTGGACCGAAATGGCCGAACTCGGCTGGACCGGCATGCTGGTGCCCGAACGGGCCGGCGGGCTGGGGCTGGGCCTGCGCGCGCTGGCGGTGATTCTGGAAGAACTGGGCCGGGTCGCTGCGCCCGAGCCGCTGCTTGAGTTCGCCGGCCTCTCGGCGCTGGTGCTGGGCGAACTGGAAACCGACGCCGCCGACGCGCTGTCCGGTCAGGTTGCCGAAGGCAGCGCGCTGGTCGCCACCGCCTGGCAGGGCCTGCCGCGCGACCCGCAGATCGAGTGGTCCTCGGCAAACCTGCGCGAAAACGCCGGCGGCCTGATGCTGAGTGGCGCCAAGTTCGCCGTGGCCCATGCCTCCAGCGCCACCCATCTGCTGGTGCCCGCCCTGCTGGGTGAGGCGCCGGCCATCGTTGCAATCGCCGCCGGCACCGCCGGCACCGCCGGCATCACGCGTAGCACGCTGGCCTTGAGCGATGGCTCAAAGCTCACCCACTTCGAATTCGAGAACGTGCAGCTGCCGGCGAGCGCGCTGCTGGCCAGCGGCCCCTTGGCCGAAGCGGCCATCGACCGCGCGCTGGACGGCACGGCCATCCTCGCCGCGAGCTACCTGCACGGGCTGTCGCGTGAAGCCTTCGACATCACGCTGAAGTACCTCAAAACCCGCCAGCAGTTTGGCAAGCAGATCGGCGCCTTCCAGGCCCTGCAGCACCGTGCAGTCAATCTGCACATCAACAGCGAGCTGTGCGCCGAAGTGGTCAAGGAAGCGACCACCGGCTGGGCGCAGGCCACCAGCTGCGCCGACCAGATGCGGCTGGCGAGCCGCGCCAAATACCGCGCCGGCGAGACCGCGCGGCTGATTACCCGCGATGCGGTGCAGATGCACGGCGGCATTGGCTTTACCGACGACTGCGACGTGGGGCTTTATCTCAACCGCGCGTTGGCGATCGGCGCCGCCTTTGGCAACGCGGCCTGGCATGCCCGCCGGCTGGCCAAACTGGGTGACGCCAAGGCGGCAGCGGAAACCACCCGCGCGGTGGCCGACCCGGCCGACGGCGACTGGAACAGCCTGACGGACGAAGACTTCCGGATGGTCGTGCGCAACTGGTTTGAGCGCGAATATCCGGCGGAAATGCGCTTCCTGCCGCGCCGCGTGCACTGGCACGAAGCGCGCGACTGGTACATGAAGCTGGTCGCCCGGGGCTGGGCCGCGCCGGGCTGGCCGCGCGAATACGGCGGCATGGGCCTGACGCCGGCCAAGCTGCTGGTGTTCATGGAAGAGCAGGAGCGCTGGGGCGTGGCCCGCACGCCGGACATGGGCATCATCATGGTCGGCCCGCTGCTCATCAAACACGGCACCGAGGAACAGCGCGCGTTCTGGCTGCCCAAATGCCTGTCTGGCGAATACATCTGGTGTCAGGGCTACTCCGAACCCAACGCCGGCTCTGACCTCGCCAGCCTGCGCATGGAAGCGGTGGTCGACGGTGAGGACTTCGTGGTGAACGGCCAGAAAATCTGGACCACGCTGGCGCAGGACGCGAGCCACATCTTCCTGCTGGTGCGCACCGACAAGACCGCCAAGAAGCAGGCCGGTATCAGCTTCCTGCTGGCGGACATGAAGAGTCCCGGCATTACCGTGCGGCCGATTCGCAACCTCGCCGGTCACGAAGAGTTTTGCGAAGTGTTTTTCGACAACGTGCGGGTGCCGCGCAAGAACCTGGTCGGCGAGCCCAACAAGGGCTGGACGATGGCGAAGGCGCTGCTGTCCTTCGAGCGCATCTTCCTCGGCAGTCCCAAGCAGTGCCAGAACGCGCTGAAGCGACTGAACGACGTTGCGACCCACGCCGGTCTGGTTAACGACCCAGCCTTCGTCGAGCGTTATACGAAGTTGAAACTCGACGTGCAGGATCTGGAAACGCTCTACTCGCGCTACGCCGCCATGGTGAAGCGTGGTGAGACGCTGGGACCGGACGTGTCGATGCTTAAAATCTGGGCCACCGAAACCTTTGCCGCGCTGAGCGAGCTGGTGCTGGAAGCCGCCGGCGCTCAGGGCGCGGTGCTCGAGAAGGCCAACTTCGGCGAAATCGACGTCGAGTTCATGAGCATGTTCTACAACGCGCGGCCTGCCACCATTTACGGCGGTAGCAACGAGATTCAGCGGAATATCGTGGCGAAGGGCGTGCTGGATTTGCCGGACGCCTGAGGCGCGTAGATCGGTGGCGCGGCCTGCGGGTCGCGCCGCCTTGCCAACCTCAGCCGGCGCGGCGCCTGCAATGCCCGCGCCTCAGGGCGCGGCGGACATATCGAACACCAGCACGGGATAAGGCAGGTAGCGCTCAAGCCGGCACACGGCGCCAGCGACCGACTTACCGTCGGCCGCCTGAAACTGCCAGCCGCGCTCCTCGGCGGCCAGCGGTGTGGGCATAAGCTCGGCCAGTTTCGCTTTCAGCACATCACGCCCGGCCGTGCAGTCGTTAAGGCTGGTATAGGCCCGCTCGGCGTGGACCCGCGTCACCAGATTGCTTGCCGTGTCGACGGTGAGTTCCGTATCCGCCAACACGCCGCGTAGCTTGGCATCGACCACCGGCACCCGCATCGAAAGCGTCGCCGCTGCCTGCGGCAGCTTGCCGTAGCTGTAGGAGTGCGGCAGCGGGGCGCCCGCCTGCGCGCCGAAACTCAACACGAAGCGGGCGTCTTCGGCGTGGGCCGGCAAGCTCGCGAGCGCAAGAAGCACGCTCGTGATCCGCAGGCCCATCATGGTCTTCATCCGCGCTGGAACACCGGCATCACTTCGCGCGCGAAGAGTTCGACCGAGGCCTGCGCGTCGGCGCCGCGGATCCCCGGCATGTGCATCCAGCAGACCATTTCCGTGCAGCCAAGGCCGTCGCGGTACTTGGCGATTTCTTCAATCGCAAACTCCGGCGTACCCACGATGTAGCGCTGCTTGAAGGTCTCGAAGCTGACCTGGTTATGGTCAGTAATGACGCTGCCATCGTCGTTGCGCAGATTACGGTCGCCCGCTGCCGAGGCCTTGCCGTAGACCTCGCGATAGAGGTGCTCGATGGCCGGCGCGGCGATGGCTTCTGCCGCTTGCATGGTGGGCCCAACGAACACCTGACGGATGATGGGTTTCTCTGGAATCGTCCAGCCAATTTCCGCCGCCGCCGCCTCGTAGGGCGCGTAGTGGGCGCGGAGTTCTTCCACCCCGTAGCGCGGCGACATGATCTGAATGGCGTGCCGGCGCGCGGCCCGGCGCAAGGACGACTTGGCAGACACCCCGTACCACAGCTGCGGGTAAGGCTTCTGGAACGGCTTCGGCGTCATCACCGTGCGCGGCACCTGATAGAACTTGCCGTTGAATTCAAACTCGTCCTTGGTCCAGGCCTCGATCATCAGATCGAGCCCCTCTTCAAAGCGCCCGACGCGCTCCTCGCGCGGAATGCCGTGCGCGGCGAATTCTTCCGCCACATAGCCCGGCGCCACGCCGACGATCAGGCGACCCTGGGTGATGTTATCCAGCACCGCCAGATCTTCGGCCAGCTTCAGCGGCGCATAGAGCGCGGTCAGCATGACTGCCGTGCCGATT
>JALRCR010000063.1 GCA_023257255.1 Gammaproteobacteria bacterium
GCAGCCGCCGAAGCAGCCGCGCTGGATCGCAATCGAAAACCGGATCATCTCGTAGGCCGGCAGCTTGGCCTGGCCGTAGGACGGATGCGGCACGCGCCGGTAGTTGAGTTCGTAGACCTGATCGAGTTCTGCCGTGCTTAACGGAATGGGCGGCGGGTTAAGCCACACGTCGGCGTCGCCGTGCCGCTGTACCAGCGCACGCGCGTTCCCCGGGTTGGCTTCGAGATGCAGGATGCGCGAGGCGTGGGCGTAGAGAATGGGGTCGTCTTTCACCGCGTCGTAGGACGGCAGGCGGATAACGGAGCGCTCGCGATCCGCATTGCGCACGGCGCGCGCAGCACGCACCGACAGGAGCGGAATGGTGGTCACCCCGGACGCTTTAGCCGGCTTGGTCTCAGCGGTCGGCTCCATGGCGTAAGGGTCGACCGGCGGATTGAGTTCGCCAGGGGTATCAATGGTGGTGGAGTCGATTTCGATCCAGTCAGCGGCGGGCTCGCGGCGCATGAAGGCGGTGCCGCGAATGTCGGTCAGCGACGTGATTTTTTCGCCGCCGGCCAGACGGTGCGCGATCTCCACGATCTGCCGTTCGCCATTGCCGAACACCAGCAGGTCGGCGCGCGCATCGAGCAGAATCGAGCGGCGGACTTTCTCCGACCAGTAATCAAAGTGTGCGATGCGGCGCAGGCTGGCCTCGATGCCGCCCACGATCAGCGGCACGTCTGAATATGCTTCGCGCACCCGCTGGGCGTAGACAATGACCGAGCGGTCCGGCCGTTTGCCGGCAACGCCGCCGGGGGTATAGGCATCATCGCTACGCAGGCGGCGGTCAGAGGTGTAGCGGTTCACCATCGAATCCATATTGCCGGCGGTAATGCCGAAAAAGAGGGTTGGCGCGCCCAGTTCGCGGAACGGCTCCGCGCTCTGCCAGTCGGGCTGGGCAATGATGCCAACCCTAAAGCCCTGCGCTTCCAGCATGCGGCCGACGATGGCCATGCCGAAGCTTGGATGGTCGACGTAGGCATCGCCGGTCACAACGATGACGTCGCAGGCGTCCCAGCCCAGGTCCTGCATCTCGGCGCGGGTGGTGGGCAGGAAGGGCGCGGGCCCGAGCCGGGCGGCCCAGTGCTTGCGATAGCTGAAAAGATTACGGGCCGTTTGCATGGCGGGACTTTAGCAAAGAAAAGGCGAAAAAATGCGCAATCCGTCCGGTTAACCCGGCGGGAGCACTGGCAATTGAGGAGATGAAGAATGCAGGTCGGCCGGAAACGGCGCCTGCCGGGAAGAAGGCACCGGGGGCCATGGCCCCCGGTGCGAGTCCGAATTCGTTAGGCCGAACTCAGTAGGACGGACGGCGCGGCGGGCGAGCCGGACGGTCTTCGCGAGGCTTGGCCTCGTTCACCCGCATGTTGCGGCCCTTGAGGGGCTTCTCATTCAGGTTTTTGATCGCCTCGTTACCTTCGGCGTTATTCGGCATCTCGACGAAACCGAAACCCTTCGACTGGCCCGAGAACTTGTCCTTGATCACGGACGCATTGGCTACCGTGCCGTAAGCGCTGAAAGCCTGCGACAGGTCAGCGTCGGTGACGCTGTAAGCCAGATTACCTACATAAATATTCATCATCTGCTCTCTGATTGACGTGCGTCGTCAAGCCTACGTCGACGGGAAACCGACGGCACAAATTTCCCGTTTACGATGTGCCGAAGGACGGCACAATCCATGGAATTCGATAAGCAGATGTCGAGCGGTGCGTTGAACCGTGAGCGGCGAAAGCGGGCGGGCGGGCAGTCGGTCAAGCTGGCATCGTCTAGCTGGTAGTCGGAGGCATCATAACTGAACTTGACAATCGCGCCAGTTTTTTTTTAAGGCCGCGGCCGGGCGCGTTTCGGCGACTTGCCGCAGATCAAAAAAAGGCCGCATTGCAGCACAAAAAGCCCCGCTTTCAGCCGCTCGCCCGGACCGCCTCAGGGCGTCACATAACGGTAACGAAAGGCGTCGCCCTGACGCATGAAATGGCCGACCGAGGGGCTGGGGAAGTGCGAGGCCAGCACCAGCGTGTGCGCGTCGGCATGGCGTTCCAGAAATGCCCGGCGCGTGCGGCGGGCAAGGTCGGGGATTTCGTCGTAGAGAAAATTCCATTCGGGGTGGGCGCACTGGAGCGGGCTGTGGATGAGGTCGCCGGTGACCACCGCATGGTGGGCGGCGGATTCCAGGTGGACCGAGATATGCCCCGGCGTGTGGCCCGGTGTGGACTCGAAAGACAGGTGGTCGTTGATCACAAAGTCCGGCGCCACCAGCTGCCCGAGGCCTGCTTCCATTACCGGCAGCACGTTGTCGCCAAACACCGGGTCGTTCTCTTCACGCGCACGCCGTTCGGCGTAGGCGTATTCCTCGTGGGCAAAAAGATATTTCGCCTTGGGGAAAGTCGGAACCCAGCGCCCGTCTTTCAGCTGGGTGTTCCAGCCGCAGTGGTCGAGATGCAGATGCGTGCAGAACACGAAGTCCACGTCTTCCGGCTGCACGCCGGCGGCGGCGAGGTTTTTTAGCCAGGTGTCGTCATCCCGGCCGGCCCAGCGCTTGAAGCCGGCCATGCGCTTGTGATTGCCGATGCAGGTGTCGACCAGCGCCACATGGTGCGGCGTGCGGACTACATAGGTCTGGATAGGCAGGATCAAACGCCCGCTGTCCGGGCACATTGCCTGCGGCAGCAGCCAGTCGAGATGCGGCGCAATGGCCTCCGGCGTCGCTTCGGCGAACATCTTGTCCGGCGCCAGAAAGGGCTCCTCCAGTTCAACGATGCGGGTGATTTCAATGTCGCCAAGGCGATGCCGGTCGATCATGGTGTGAGTCCTTCTGTGCCGCGGGCGCAGATCAGGCGTGGGCCCCGTGGCACTTCTTGAACTTCTGCCCGCTGCCGCAGGGGCAGGGATCATTGCGGCCTACGGCGCGCGTCGGGTTACGCACCGGCGCCTGCGCGTGATGGTGGTGATGATCGTGGTCGTGGTTGCAGTTGGGGCCGTGGACGTGGCCGCCGTCGGCTGGTTTTTCATTGTTCATGCAAAAGCTCCGTGAAGTTATGGCCGCGTGCTGCGGGCAAAGGCCGCCAGTTCCGCGTTGAAGCGGGCGGGGGATTCCAGAAACGGCCCGTGACCCACGCCTTCGTACCAGGAGGCGCGTGCAGCCGGGCAATGGGCCATCAAGAGTTCGCCCATGCTGGGCAGGGTGAGTTCGTCGGCCAGCCCGTGACTCATCAGCACGGGCTTACGCAGCTTGGCGAGCTCCGGTGTGACGTCCCACGAGGCCGCCAGCAGGCTGCCGCGCACGTGCGCGGGCACCGCAATGTTAAACGCCAGCACCACTTCCCAGTCGTCGCGCGAAATGGGCGCGGTAAAGCAGGCGCGCAGAAACTGGCGTATGCCGTCGATGTTCTGGCCGAGTTCCGCGCTGGTGACTTTAGGCACCACTTCTGCAAACACGTTGCCCAGCAGAGTGCCGATTTGTTCTGGCGCCACGCGAATACCCGCGCCTACAAAGTTGATGCCGCCAATGGCGTCTTCCCCGTAGTGTCGGGTATAGAGCCCGGAGACCAGCCCGCCGTATGACCAGCCGGACAGCACCGGGCGGTCGAGTTGCAGCCCGCGCATCACGGCGGCGACGTCGTCGGCCCAGCGTTTTGAGTCTGTGTAGTGCGCATCGCCCACCGGCTTGTCAGAGTCGCCGTGACCGCGCAGGTCAAAAGTGATGATGCGAAATTCATCTGCCAGTTCGCTGTCGTACTGCCGCGCCCAGCACAGCTGGCTTTGCGTCCAGCCGTGGATCAGCAGCAGCGGAATACCTTTGGGATTGCCGAATTCCGTGACCGCGAGGCCCACGCCGCCGGCGCCCTCAATCCGATGTTTGATAGCCATGATGCGTCTCCCTGTGCGGTGATTGCCGCCCCGGCGCGGCGCCGGGGCGTGGCGATGGAACCAAGGCCTAGACTTCGATGGCCAGCAGATCTTTCAGGTTGGCATCGACCTGGGCGAGGAAGTTGGGGTCGATGCCCGTCACCACCAGATGGCCGCAGGGCGACTTCAGCACGCGGAACTCGCTGCCCTTGATCATCTTCTGCTCGGCCTTGCAGTCGCGCGGCGGGAAGAACATGTCTTCGTCGATCGGCATCACGAAGGTCTTGGCGGTAATGCGGCCGAGGGCTTTCTTGAGATCCCCGCCGGTGTGGCGGCTGACGTCGCCACGCTGCCATTTCCAGGCCTGGCAGAGGAGCGAGTTGGGGTCCATCGCCAGGAAGTAGAAGTCGAGGAAGTTGACCATCATGTCGTCGACCGACGAGAAGCCCAGCCCGCGCCAGACTTCCTGCTTGTAGAACTCGGTGCTGAAGCCCATCACCGCCCACAGGCGACCGTGGCGCTGCAAGCCTTCGCGGACGTCTTCGTTAGACTTGTAATAGCCCTTGTTCCAGCCCGGATCGCTGGTGATCGCGTCCATCAGCGTCTGGGTATAGAGGAAATCGTGGTCGGTGTTTTTGGCCGTGCCGCAGATCGGCGCCGCACGCTTGACCATCGCCGGATAACGCACCGCCCATTCGTAGGTCTGCTGTGCGCCCATCGAGCCGCCGACCACCAGCGCCAGTTCGCTGATGCCGAAATGCTGGGTCACCAGCTGATGCTGGGCGCGCACGTCGTCGCCAATGCGCACGTGCGGGAAAGCGCCCATGCCGCCGGTGCCGGCGGTGTTATGCGGCGAGGACGACAGCCCGTTGCCGATCTGGTTCACGCAGATGATGAAGTACTTGGCCGGATCCAGCGCCCGGCCGGCGCCGATATAGGCCAGATCAAAAATCTTGCTGGTGCCGGAGAACCAGGAGGGGATGAGGATCGCGTTGTCTTTTTTCTTGTTCAGCTTGCCGTGGGTCGCGTAGGCCAGCTGGCAGCCGCGAATCGTGCCACCTTCTTCCAGCGTGAAATTGCCCAGGTCGTAGGTTTCAAACGGGCCGTGGTTGGCCTGGCTGTAAAAGTCGTTGGTAATCACGCTGGTCTCCCCTTCAGGTTTTAGTTTTCGGATCTGGCACCGCCATCATGGTGGTGGTCATCTGGGCGACGGCTTTTTCCACGCCGTCCTGCACGGCAAAAATGTCTGCCGAACAGAACTGCAGGGTGCGCCCGGCCCGCAGGACTTCGCCCCGGCCCACAAGATACTCACCAAAGGCCGGGGCAAGAAAGCTGATTTTGTATTCGACGGTCACCACCTCCAGCCCCGGGGCGAGCAGCGACAGCGCCGCATAGCCGGCCGCGCTGTCGGCCAGCGCGCCCACGATGCCGCCGTGGAAATTGCCCATCTGCTGCAGAAAATCCGGCTGGCTGTTGATGCGAATCTCGCAGTAGCCGGGCTCGATGACGGTCATCTCGCCGCCAAAGAGGCGGCTCATCGCCGGCTGGGCCGCGCAACTGGCGCGGCAACGGTGGGCAAAATCGGGATCGCGGGCGGTGTGCTGACGACGGTTCATGCTGCGGTTCCGGCGCCGGCGCAGGCCGGCGCGATTCAAGTGGCAGGATGCGAGGAGGCGGTGCCCGCCTCAGCGGGTGATGACGACTTTGCCGTAGACCTCGCGGCTTTCGATGATGCGCAAGCCTTCCTTCGTCTGGTCGAAGGGCAGGGTGCGGTAGATCACGGGGTCGATCTGGCGTTTGGCCAGCATGTCGTAGAACAGGAACTGGGCTTCTTCCGGCAGGCGCGAGCCGCGGTCCAGATATTGCCCCCAGGCCAGTCCCACCACCGCCATGTTCTTCAGCAGGATGCGGTTGGTTTCAATGGTCGGAATGCGCCCGGCCGCGAAGCCGATGATGACTATCCGCCCGTCCCAGGCCACGCAGCGTTTGACCTTGTCGAAAAAGTCGCCGCCCACGGGGTCGTAAATGACGTTAGCGCCTTCGCCGCCGGTGATGTCCTTCACCCGCTCGATCAGGTCCTCGTCCTTGTAGTTCACCAGATGATCCGCGCCGTTCAGGCGGCAGATCTCGAGCTTGGCAGCATCCCCCGCGCAGGCAATGACGGTCGCGCCCATCAGCTTGCCGAGCTGGATAGCCGCCAGCCCCACGCCGCCGGCCGCGCCCAGCACCAGCAGGGTTTCGCCGGGTTTCAGGTGCGCGCGGTGATAGAGGCCGAAGTAGGACGTGCCGTAGGTCACCGACAACGCGGCGGCCTGTTCGTCGGTGACGTACGCCGGCACGGTCCAGGCCGAGTGGTTATGCACGAGGAAGCAGTCGGCCAGCGTGCCGCCGCCGTGACAGAACCCGACCGCCCGGTCGCCCACCTTGAACTTGCTGCCCGGCCCCACGGCTTCCACGATGCCCACGCCTTCCACCCCCGGCACCGCCGGCAGCGGCGCCTTGTGCTGGTACATGCCCTGCACAATCAGCAAGTCAGGAAAGTTGAGCGACACCGCGCGCGTGCGCACCAGCGCCTCGCCAAAGCCCGGCGTCGGCATCGGACGCTCCACCCAGTGCAGGTTTTCGCTGTAGTGGCCGTAGTGGTCGAATTGCCAGGCGTGCATGCGCGCTCCTTGCGACGGCTTAGTAGAGAACGGTGGACGCAGGCTCGGCGATAACTTCGTTTTCAATGAAGCCGAGGTTACCGATTTGGATTTTCACCTTGTCGCCCACGTGCAGGAACTTCTTGGGATCAAAGCCAATGCCGACGCCGCTCGGCGTGCCGGTCAGCACCAGATCGCCGGGTTCCAGCGTGATGGCCGCGGTCAGGGTGGCGATTTGCTCGTAGCAGTCGAACACCAGATGGCGCGTGTTCGAGTTCTGCCGCAGTTCGCCGTTCACCCAGGTTTTGAGATCCATCTCGTGCGGGTCGCCGGCTTCATCCGGCGTTACCAGAAACGGCCCGAAAGGCGCGTGGGTGTCGAAGGACTTGCCGATGGTGAAGGTCTGCGCCTTCATCTGCCAGTCGCGCACCGACACGTCGTTGCACACGCAAAAGCCGGCAATGACTTCATGCGCCCGCTCGCGCGGCACGTGCCGGCAGCGCTTGCCGATGATGAAGCCAAGTTCGCCCTCATAGTCCAGCTTGTCCGAGACTTTCGGCATGTGGATCGGCGAGAACGGCCCGTTGGCCGCCGTGTTCTGCTTGTTGAAGAACATCGGGAAGGTGGGCGTCGCGAGCTTGGTTTCCTCGATGTGGTCCTTGTAGTTAAGACCGATGGCGAGAATCTTGGACGGCCGCGGCACCGGCGCCAGCAGGGTCACGGCGCCGAGCGCCACCGCGGGACCACCGGCAGTGCGGGCCTTCTGCAGCGCATCTGGCCCCAGCGCCAGCAGCGCCGTCATGTCCATCGGCAGGCCGCTGGTCGAGAGATCAATCAGCGTGTCGCCTTCGACGCGGCCAATGCGGGCCGCGCCACCGTTGTGGCTATAGCTTGCGAGTTTCATTTGTAGTGAAGGATCCGGTATTTGTCGAAGCTCATGGTGCGCTTGGGCGGGACGACGACGGTGGTCATGGGGTCACGGATAATCGCCGGGCCCTGCACCACGTTGCCGGCTTTAAGCCCGGCCATTTCGTAGACCTTGAAGGTGGTCCACTGGTTGGCGTGATAGACCTCGCGGGAACCCACATAGGCTTCCGCATCCGGTTCTTCCGGGGAGAGCGGGTACTCGGCCAGCACCGGCTGCGGTTTCGGCGCAATGGCTTCCAGATGCACGGCGGTCAGCGAGTAGCCGGCATCGGGGAAGCGCGCGCCGTCCGGATAGACCTTGGTGTACATCACTTCAAAGGCGTCGATCAGGCGCTGCAGATCGGCCGGGCTGTTCATCTCGCCGTTTTCCAGCGCGGTATCGAAGCTTTCCAGCTGACCGATGTAGCGCGCGGCTACGCCGTAGCGGAAGGTCACCTTGTCCGGATCCACGCCTTCGTTCTTCATTTCGGCGCGCGCGTCGGCTTCCAGCCCCGCCCAGGCGCTGCGGATTTGCTCGGCAATCGCGGTGCGGTCGGCGTCGTTCATGTTATTGGGAATGAGCGTGCGCAGGCCGCGGCTGTAGCGGTGCATGTATTCCGCGCAGGCCGCGCCAAAGGCCGAGAAGCCCGCCGCCCAGGGCATGGTAATGACGTCCGCAAACTCGATGCCTTCGGCGTAGCCGTACATGTGCACCGGGCCAGCGCCGCCGTAGTAGAGCAGGGTGAAGTCGTGGGTGTCGTAGCCCTTGGCCGCCACCATGGTCCGCAGCAGGTCGTTCATCTGGGTGTTGACGATGTCGAGCACCCCGGCGCCTGCCTCGTACACGCTTAAGCCCAGCGGCTTCGCCACGGCTTCTTCCAGCGCGGCCATCGCCTTGTCGCGGTCGAGCTTGACCTGACCGCCCAGGAAATAGTCCGGATCCACATAGCCCATCACGACGTTGATGTCCGTCACCGTCAGGCGGTCGAAGTTAAGGCACACGCCCACCTTGGCGCCGGCGCTGTCCGGTCCCACGTGCAGGCGCTTGTATTCATCTACCCACACCACCGAGCCCGCGCCGCTGCCGACCGAGTCAAGTTCCACCATTTGCAGCGCCAGGCGATGCCCGGCGATGTCCGCGCTCTTGGTGATGGCGAGGCGGTTTTCGACGATCAGGCCCACGTCGAAGCTGGTGCCGCCCATATCGGCGGTGACGATGTTCGGAATGCCCAGCTTCTCGCCGATGAACTGCGCGCCAATCAGCCCGCCGATGGGGCCGGAAATCATGGTTTCGTACAGGCGCTCGTATTCCATGTTGACCGCGCCGCCGTAGGACAACAGCGTCAACAGTCGGCCCTGATAGCCGAAGGCCTTGGCCTGCGTTTCGACCGACATCAGCGAATCGCGCACCAGTTCGGCGGCGAAGCACTGGAAGAGCAGACTTTTCAGGCGGTTGTTTTCTTTGGAGACCGGCGCGACGTCGGCCGAGCAGACCACCGGCAGGCTAAGCCCGCGCTCTTTCAACACGCGCTCGGCAATGGCCTTGGCCTGATGCTCGTGGCGGGCGTCCACAAAGGAAAACAGGAACAGGATGCCGATGACTTCGCAGCCGCGGTCGATCATTGCGTTGACCGCTTTCACGACCTGCTTTTCGTTGACTGGAATGAGCTCCGCGCCCGGCGGCAGGTGGATGTTGCCCTGATAGCAACCACCGCCCAGCCGCTCGCTGACGCCAAAGACGTTCTTGGGATCGACCAGCGGGCGGGTGTGCCGGTGCAACTGCTGGTGCAGGGTTTCGTTCTGGCTCTGGCCGAGATACGACAGCCCGCCTTCCATCACGGTGATGTCTTCAAAACCGCGGGTCACCATCAGGCCAACCTTGCGACCGTTGCCGGTCAGCACGGTGTTGAGCATGCCGGTGCCGCAGTAGATGTCGGCGCCGCAGCGCGCGTGGACTTCCTCGGCCGTCAG
The DNA here is from genome assembly GCA_023257255.1 of Gammaproteobacteria bacterium. Taxonomy (GTDB): domain Bacteria; phylum Pseudomonadota; class Gammaproteobacteria. The sequence continues at coordinate 9,405 of JALRCR010000063.1, forward strand.
CCCAAGGTTGTTGGCCGCATCGGTCACCGATTCACGGTAGCTGCGGGGTTCGTCTTCGCGGCGGCTGATGGACTTGCCCACCGTAAAGCTGCCGTCGGGCTTGACCAGAATGGCGTCGGTCATGGTGCCGCCGGCGTCAAAAGCGAGAATGAACTGGCGATCGTCGGTCGCGGTCGCGTGCGAGTCGGACATGGGCAATTCCTGAAACTAGGTGTGGTCACAGAGCAAGGGGCGTGGCGTGCGGGCCGTGGGCGCCGCACGCCACCAGTGGGCGCGGGTTTAACCCGTAGCGCCCGCCGCCCAGCGTTGGGTCAAGGCTTCGGTACGGTCGGCGTACCAGTCGGGCGATTCGTCCGGCAGCGGCTGACCCAGATAGTCCCGGTAGAACTTGTCCAGATCCGGCAGCATTTCGAACACCACCGGGTAGCCCGGGGCCACCACTTCCACCGAATGTTGTGCCGCGCAGGTCGGGCAGAAGAACTCCCGCACTTCCTGCCAGCCCGGTTCCGGACAGGCCGGCGCGGGGTCGTAGACTTCGCGCATCTCGGCCAGCGTGCGACGCACGCGGACCTTGCAGCCCAGCTTCCAGTTTTGACGGTAGTCGCCAAACTCGTGCCCGCAGTCGCACTTCACCGTGCGCTGCCCGGCGGCATTGCGCACCACGTACAGCCGGTCGCCCAGGCGGAGCAGGATCTGGTCGGTCCAGCTGACCCGGGATTGCAGCACCGCCACGTAGTTCAGGAAGCGATCCTGATCCTTGCGCGGCAGCCGCTGCAGGCGGTTGGTATTGTCGTCGTCGATCGTGCCTTCAATCAGTTGGCCGATCAGTTCTTTACTGATATGTGCTTCGCCGGCCATGACTTACTCCTTGCTGAAGCTGAAATCAGCGGGAACCTGCCAGAAGCGACGGAACTCGCCGTCGAACTTGGCAAAGCTCAGGCTTTGCGAATACATCTCGTGCACCTCGGGCACCACGTCTTTGGCCAGCACCTTGGCGCGCTCCTGCTTCCACCAGTCGGCGGCGGACAGGGAGTCGTCCAATCGGGCCTTGCGCAGCGCGGCGCGCTTGGCGGTGGTGGCGGCGGCGTCCAGCACCCAGTCGCCGGTGGCGTTCTGGGTGGCGACCACGCCGTGCATATTGCTGACAAAGGCATAGTCAGGCGCCACGCCGTCGTTCAGATCCTGAATCACCAGCGCCGGGTTGCGGTCCAGCGGATCGCCCCAGCCGCCGGAAGAACCGGCCGCGTCCACAAACAGGTCATGGTCGTGCAGCGCAAGTTCCGGGCAGTCGGTTTTCCAGATTTCCAGGCTCTCGACCTTCAGCTGGCCGCTGTCGACCTGCGCCATCAGTTCGCGCGCATCGCGCGGGGTTTCGCCTTCGGCGATGAGCTCCGGCAGGTTGGTACCGCGGGCAGAAATCATGAACGAGCCGGGGCCCGGATAGGCGCCGCTCATGCCGAGACCGACCGAGGTGGTGCAGGACAGGCCGCCGTTGGGGCGGGTCAGCGCCACGTGCTTGCCCGGCTCCACGCACCAGTGCACGGCCGAGTTGCCCGGGCCGCCGCGATACTTGCCGTAGCCGAAATAGCCGGGCAGCAGCTTGCGACCCAGATAGAACAGCGGCGGCACGCAGGCTTCAAACTCTTCGGCGTCGCCGATGGTGGCGATCTGCGACCAGGCCGCCCACACCAGCGGTTCGCCGTCCTTGTAGCACCAGGCGCCACGGCCCGTGCCGCCCAGCCACTCGAAGTTGGTAAAGCCGTAGCTGGTGCCGTCGGCGGTGGTGCCGGCGCCCTGGAAGGCGCCCCAGTTGCCGTCGACCGTGAAGGCTTCTTCCATGTAGCCGCGCGCAAAGGTCGCCCGCGACACGGCGTTGAAACCAATGCTGTTCAGCGCCACGGTCTGCGCCCAGAGGTTCGCGTTGCTGGTGAACTCGTAGTCCGGGTTGTAGATGCTGCCCAGCGCGTAGTGGCGCTGCACGGCAAGCTCGATGCCGGCGGTGACCTTGGTGTTGTGGGCGAAGGAATTGATCATGCCCAGGAACACCGCCGCATCCGCGCCGCCGGGCGTTGCGTTGTAGGAGTGATAGCCCCAGCGCGAGCTGCCTTCGGTGTCCAGCATGAGGCCCTTTTCGTTGGGCTCCACGCTGGCCCGCACGTGAATGAGGGTGTTCTTGTTGGCGTGCGACCAGACGTTCTGCAGGCCTTCGTACTTCACCAGCCGGAAGGCGCAGCCGTTGTAGGTGCCGGGCACCATCAGCGCGCGCATGTTGTCGACGATCATGCGGCGGGATTCTTCAATGACTTCGCGAATGGCGCGCTTGTAGTAGGCGGCGCCAAACTCGGCCAGCAGCTCGTGCGCAGCGTTGTTGATCATCGCGCAGCCGGCGAGGCGCATCTTGTCGTCCAGGATGTTCATGGTGGAGGCGCGGGTGCGGCGCTCCCAGATGGCTTTCCACCAGGACTCCTGCCGCAGCTTGCGACCCGTGCGCATCGGCGGGCAGACCAGGCCGTCCATGAAGGTGTCGACCGAGAAGGTCGCCCAGGAGCCGGCCACCGGCGCGCCGTTTTCCATCAGGTGGTTAATGCCCACCGCCCAGCCCAGCACCTCGCCGTCATGGCAGATGGAGGTGAAGGAGTAGAAGTCGCCCGGGTGGGGCACGCCGCCGGTCTTGCCGTCGGACACCGCATAGACGTCGCCGTCTTCAATGCCGTCGTTCACGTCGTAGTCGTTGTCGGCCATGTAGCGGATGGCGACCGGGAAAATCGCGGTGTGCGACAGGAAGCCCATGGACACCGCCAAGGTGTCGCCTTCCGGCGTCGTGATGCCCCACAGGCATTCGCCCATTTCGCGCGAGCCGGGGCTGGCCGCCACAAAGCGGGCAGATTCCCGCGCCGCCAGCACGGCGGCGTGCAGCTTGTTATAGAAGCGTTCGTATTTGATGGGGTCAGCATCGCGCAGCGAAAGCTCGGTGATGCCGTAGTAGTGGCCGGTTTCCTGGGTCAGGCGGTCGCGTTCGCTGACCTGCTGACGCAGCGTTGGCGCGGTGCTAACCGGCTGGGCTGGAATGACTTGCTTGCGTTCGTTGACGACAGCCATCTGGTGATCTCCCACTCTGCGAGGTCGCGCGCCCGGAGGATGCCGGGCACGGCAAAAACTGTTGGTATTTGTAGCGGTGGATGGTACGGGCCGGCTGAAACCAGCGTCAAGGAAAATGCGGTGCCGTATGGGCCAATTTCCCCTGTAAAAACAGGCTTGCGTGGCCATGCTGCGAGGGATTGTGGTACTGCTAGCAAGGCCAGTACGAAGATCACGAAGGGATGCCCATGTCGACCCAAACCCCACCGCCGGCCGAAGAAAAATTTGTCCTCAGCAGCTCGCGCCATTTTCCCGACTGGCTCGCGCGGATGGGCGCCAGTCTTGCTTTCACCACCTATCAGGCCGGCAAGCTCTTTTTGCTGGGACTGAAGCCCGATGGCCGGCTGGCCGTTTTCGAGCGCAGCTTCGCCCGCTGCATGGGGCTTGGCGTCAGCGACGACGGTCGCAGCCTCGTGCTGGCCACCCAGTACCAGCTGGTTCGCTTCAATAACATCGTGCCGCCCGGCCAGCTGCACGAGGGGCAGGACGCCGTGTTCTCGCCGCATGTGATCTGGGTCACCGGCGACGTCGACGCCCACGATGTGGCGATTGGTGCCGACGGCCGGCCGGTGTTCGTCAACACGCTCTTTTCCTGCGTCGCCACCACCAGTGAGACCCACAGCTTTCGCCCGCTGTGGCGGCCGCCCTTCATCAGTCGGCTGGCGCCGGAAGACCGCTGTCATCTCAATGGGCTGGCGCTGGACGGCGGCGCGCCGCGCTACGTCACGCTGGTCGGCAAGTCGGACGTGGCCGACGGCTGGCGCGAACAGCGTGCCGCCGGCGGGCTCCTGATGGACATCACGACCAACGAGGTGGTGCTTTCCGGCTTGTCCATGCCGCACTCCCCGCGGGTGTATGACGGCCGCGTGTGGCTGCTCAACGCCGGCACCGGCGAACTCGGCTACGCCGACGGCGATCGCTTCCAGGCGGTCGCGTTCTGCCCCGGCTTCTCCCGCGGGCTCAATTTCATCGGGCACTATGCGGTGGTGGGTATTTCCGAAGCGCGCGAAAACCGCACCTTCAGCGGCCTGCCGCTGGATGCGGCGCTGGCCCAGCGTGGCGCCAGCGCCCGCTGTGGTTTGCTCGTGATCGACACCCGCACCGGCGACACGGTGGAATGGGTACGGCTGGAGGGCGTGGTGCGGGAGTTGTTTGACGTGGTGGTGTTGCCCGGCGTGCGGCACCCGGCGGCAATTGGATTCAAGACGGATGAGATTACGCGGGTGATTGCGATTGACGAGGGTTAGGGTTGAGGCAGCTGATCGCAGCTGCGATAGACCCGACCAGCGCCTGTCGATGCGGGTCTCGCGCGCTTACGGGTGCGGTCAAGGATCCCGCTTCTACGACCGCTAAGCGAATAGCCCCTCTCTGACTCAGGCGCTGTGCGGCCCGGGGCCGTGCGCCATTTAAACGCTCCTTCAGCGCAGGCCGGGGGACTTTCCGCAAACTCTGGAGCGCTGCAATGCCCACATTTCCCCCGGATTTCAACCTCTCAGGCCTTAACGGCAGTGACGGGTTCCGATTAAGCGGCGCGTCGGCGGGCAATTACACGGGCTTTTCGGTCGCGAGCGCCGGCGACGTCAACGGCGACGGTTTTACTGACGTCATCGTCGGCGCGCCCAACGCCGAGCCTAATGGGGCTCGTTCCGGGGTCAGCTACGTGGTGTTCGGCAAGGCGGCCGGCTTTGCGGCCAATCTCGATCTTTCCACGCTGGATGGCATCAACGGCTTTCGCCTGGAAGGTGTCGCCGCCTATGACCTGGGCGGTACCTCGGTGTCTGCCGCCGGCGATGTGAACGGCGACGGCCTTGCCGACCTCATCGTCGGCGCCCCGGGCGGCGGCGTCTCCGGCGAGAGTTACGTGGTGTTCGGCAAGGCTGCGGGCTTCACGGCGACTCTGAATCTGTCGACGCTGGACGGGACTACCGGCTTTCGCCTTAGCGGTGCGGCAGGTTTTGGCGCCAGCGGCGACGCAGTCGCCGGCGCCGGCGATGTGAACGGCGACGGCTTTGACGACGTCATCGTCGGCGCCTATCTGGCCGACGGCGGTGACGTCGCCTCCGGTGCCAGTTACGTGGTGTTTGGCAAGGCGGCCGGGACTTTCGCCGCACAGATCAGTTTCGCCGCGCTGGACGGCAGCAACGGGTTCCGCCTGAACGGTGCGGTCACTCTTGACTATGCCGGCTGTTCGGTTGCGACTGCCGGAGATATCAACGGCGACGGCTTCGCGGACGTCATCGTCGGGGCCCGCAAGGCCAACGCCAACGGCGAGCTGTCCGGTGCCAGCTATGTGGTGTTTGGCAAGGCTGCCGGCTTCGCTGCAGACTTCAATCTCTCTGCCCTTGATGGTCAAAACGGCTTCCGTCTGAGCGGTGCGGCTGCTTCGGACAAGAGCGGCGTGTCGGTTTCGACCGCCGGCGACGTCAACGGCGACGGTTTTGCAGATCTGCTCGTGGGTGCCAACTACGCCGACGTCAACGGCAATGACGCTGGCGCCGCCTATCTGGTGTTTGGCAAGGCTGAGGGATTTGCGCCCGACCTGAACCTTTCTGCGCTGGATGGCAGCAACGGCTTCCGCCTGATCGGCGCGAGCGCCCAGAGCAACGCCGGCATTGCGGTTGGCGCCGCCGGCGATGTGAACGGCGACGGCTTCGCGGACATCATCGTTGGCGCCTACTTCGCCACAGCGGCTGGCGTCCCTGCTAGCGGCGCAAGCTACGTGGTGTTCGGCAAGGCCGCAGGCTTTGCCGCCGATCTAAACCTCGCCGCGCTGGACGGCAGCAACGGCTTTCGCCTCAACGGCGCGGCATCACTCGACCGCACCGGCTGCTCGGTCGCGGGCGCGGGCGATGTGAATGGCGACGGCTTTGCAGACGTCATCGTGGGCGCATGGGCGGCTGATCCGAACGGTGACAGTTCTGGCGCCAGCTATGTCGTGTTCGGTCTGGTCCCGACCGAAGCAGTCACGCGTACCGGATCTGCGATCGGGCAAACCGTGCGCGGCGGCGCGTTCAACGACACGCTGTTCGGGCTCGGCGGCGACGATCAGCTGTTTGGTGACGGTGGCGCGGACAGTCTGGATGGGGGCACGGGCGCTGACCTGATGGAAGGCGGCGACGGTTCTGACCTTTACATCGTGGACGACGTCGGCGATGTCGTCAGCGAAACCAACGCGGACAGCAGCACGGGCGGGATCGACATCGTCCGTTCGGGGATCGCCAGTTATACGCTGGGCGCCAACGTTGAGAACGGCGTGGTTACCGGGGGCGGCGGTGCCATCCTGTTCGGCAACGGTCTGGCGAATACCCTCACCGGCGGCGCGGGTACCGACACCATCAACGGTGCTGGCGGGGACGATAGCGTTGACGGCGGCAGTGGTGCAGACAGGCTGACAGGCGGCGACGGTTCGGATATCTACGTGGTGGACGATGCCGATGACCTCGTCACCGAGAGCAACGCGAATAGCGTCACGGGTGGGGTCGATACCGTCCGCTCCGGGGTCGCCACCTACACGCTTACGAGCAATGTTGAGAACGGCGTAATCACGCGGGTCAGCGGTGCGACCCTGTTTGGCAACAGCCTGGTGAACACGCTAACGGGTGCTGCGGGCGACGACAGTCTGGACGGCGGCAGTGGTGCAGACAGGCTGACAGGCGGCGACGGTTCGGATATC
>JALRCR010000064.1 GCA_023257255.1 Gammaproteobacteria bacterium
TGAAAAACGAGGAGCGGCGGCTCGAAGCCGAACACATCGCGCTGCGTTGGCAGCAGATCGACCTCGCGCGGCAGGCCCAGCGACTGCAGATCGGAACCCGCGAAACCGAGTTGGAAGCCGCGCTGTCCTCGCTGCGCAAGCTGGAAAACGAACAGGTGGCCCTGCGGGAGGAACAGACCGCCGGGCAGCAGACCTTCAACGCCGCGCAGAGCGCGTTCTATGCGCGAAGCGCCGACATCACCCGCATCGAGCAAGCGATCCAGTTGCAGGAAGAGCGGCAGCGCGCACTGGAACAGGAACTCAGCCGGGTCAGACAGAGCCAGCAGGAAGCCGTGCGCATGCTGGCCGGCGACCGCGAAAAACTGGGCGAAATGGACGCCTTGATGGCATCGCTGACGCCCGCTTTCGAGAACAGTTCGGGCAGTGAAGAGGCCGAGGCCGACAAACTGCGGCGTGCCGAGCAGGCGGCAGACGCCTGGCAGCAGGCCTGGGACGCCTTTAACCGCGAATTTACCGAAGTCTCGCGTGCCGAACACGCGGGACAAGCCCGGATCGAGTTGCTCTCACGAGATCAGACTGAGGCCAGCCGTCGTCTGGAAAACCTCAGCGCTGAGCGCGGACGGCTTGACCCGGCCAGCATTGAGACGCAGTTGACGCAGGAACGCGCTGCTCTGGCCGCAAAAATGACCGAACTCGACGCCCTGCGCGCCGACCAGCAGTCGACCCGCGAGGCCGTCGCACAGGCGCGGGAATCGGTACAGGCACAGGGACGTTTATTGCACACCAAGCGCGGCGCCTCCCAGGAAGCCCGCGGGAAACTGGCCTCTTTGCGGGCACTGCAGGAGGCCGCGCTGGGACGCGACCAGCGCGCGCTGATGACCTGGCTGGGGTCCAACGGACTTGGCGAAAGTCGAGCGCTGGCCGAGGCCTTGACGATCGAGCCGGGCTGGGAACAGGCGGTTGAGACCGCGCTGGGCAATCGCTTGACGGCCCTGTGTGGCGACGGGCTCGATCGGGTGCTGCTGGATGCGCCGGCCGGCACAGCCCCCGCGGCCTTGCTGAACGCGATCAGTCTGACCGCGGTGCCTGCGTCCGAGCGTGCAGGTACCGGCCCAGGCTTGCCGCGTCTGACCGATAAACTCGCGAGCCCGTTCGCGCTTGCTTCCTTGCTGGGCGACGTTTTCGCGGCGCCAGATCAGGCCGCCGCCGAAGCCGCGCGCTCGCAACTGCTGCCGCATGAGTCAATCGTGACGCCGCAAGGGATCTGGCTGGGACCCAACTGGGTACAGGTGCCCGGGCGTCGACAGGCGGATGACAGCGTGCTGGTGCGCGAGCGTCGACTCGACGAACTGCGGCGGGAAGACGAGCAGTTGAAGGCCGGAATCACCGAACTCGAAGCCACCCAACGCGACGCCCAGCAGCAACAGCAGCAGCTTGAAAAGCGCGACAGCGAACTCACCGGGCAGTTGAACGCCCGAAACAGCGAACTGGCCGAGCTGCGCGGACGCGTCCAGCGGCGAGAGGGGGAGTTGTCGCAGACCCAGAATCGGCTGCAGGAATTGACCCGACAGGCCGGGGAAACCGGCCAACGAGCCGAGTCCGGCGTTCGCGAACTGGCCGGTTTGCGCGAAGAAGCAGCCCGTTTGCAAGCTGCCTTGCAGGCGCTGGAGGCGCGACGCGGCGCCTTGGGTGAGGAACGGCGGCAGGTGCAGCTTGCACTGGAAGAATCGCGTAATACCTGGCGGCAGGCCCGTGATGCGCGTCACGCGCTGGCGCTGCAGATGGAAAGCCTGAAGTCCGGCCGCGGGGCGCTGGAGCACGCCATCGAGCGCAATACCCGCCTCAGTCAGGAACTGGCCGCCCGCTGCGAAACCCTGGAGCAGGAACTGGCTGCCGCGCTCGCGCCGCAGGCAGGCTTGCGGGAATCGCTTGATGCGGCGCTGGCCGAACGGATTGCCAGCGAGCAGGCGCTCAAAGCCGCGCGCGAAGCACTTGAAGGCATCGACTTGCGTCTGCGTCAGTGCGAAGAGCAGCGCAGCGGTCTGGAAAAAGACGCCAGTGAACGCCAGCGCGCGCTGGAGCAGGCGCGGCTCGAAGACCGTGCGTTGCAAGTGCGGGCGCAGGAGCAGGAAGACCGGCTGGCCCAAACCGGCCAGACGCTCGAGACAGTGCTCGGTGCGCTGCCTGAGGGTGCCAATGAGGACATCTGTCGCGAGAAGTTGGCGGCGGTTGCCACGCGAATCAGCCGGCTCGGCCCGATCAATCTCGCCGCGATCGATGAGTTCAATCAACTCACCGAGCGCAAATCCTACCTCGACGCGCAATTTACCGATTTGACTCAAGCCTTGAGCACGCTCGAAGACGCGATGCGCAAGATCGATAAGGAAACGCGCACCCGATTCCGGGAGACCTTCGACCAGGTAAACGCCGGACTGCAGCGGTTGTTCCCGGTGCTGTTCGGTGGCGGTCATGCCTATCTGGAACTGACGGGCGATGACCTGTTGGAGACTGGCGTCAGCGTGATGGCCAGGCCGCCGGGCAAGCGAAACAGCAGCATCCACCTGCTGTCTGGCGGTGAGAAGGCGCTGGCTGCGCTGTCCTTCGTGTTCGCCCTGTTCGAGCTGAATCCCGCGCCATTCTGCTTGCTGGACGAGGTTGATGCGCCGCTCGACGACGCCAACGTCGTGCGGCTTTCCGAGATGCTGCGTCAGATGTCGGCGCACGTGCAGTTCCTGTTCATCTCGCACAACAAGGTGACGATGGAAATTGCCGAGCAGCTGATTGGCGTGACCATGCACGAGCCCGGCGTGTCGCGACTGGTGACGGTCAACATGGAAGAGGCGGTACAACTCGCCGGCGCGGTCTGAACCCGGCCGGACGAGGCGTGTAGCGGTCACCCGACAACAGGCAACATGGAAACTCCTTCTTGGACTTTACGGACCGCGCTGCTGCTGGCGGGCCTGGCGGTGGTGCTGGTGGTTTACGTCTTCACCCAATGGCGACGACGGCGGGATCTCAACCGTCGTCATCGGCGTCTGCGTGATGTCTGGCCGCGGCGGCGCGGCGAGTTTGAACTCGAGGAAGAAGATGCGGCACTCGACGCCGGAGGCGCCCGGCCGCCACCGGAAGACGACTACGAAATCATCGTGCTCAAGCCGCGCGAGAAAATTGAGGAAATGCCGGCTGTAAGCCATGACATCGCGGCGCCCGCAGCAGTGGCTGAGATAGCTGACGATCCGCCACTGGCACCAATCCCGGAGCCCGATGCCCCGCGACGCACGCCGCGTAAACGCCGCGATAATCAACTCTCGCTCGGCTTCGGCGATACCGAAGCGGGCGCGGACGAGCATTCCCCGCGCATCCCCGCGCCCCCACAGCCGGAAGTATTGGCGCTTTATCTGCGCCCGCTCAATGGCGGCCGTTTTGACGGCGAATCGCTGGTAAAGGCCTTTGCCAATGTGGGCTTGAAGTTTGGGGAGATGAACATTTACCACCACTACGGGGCCGGCAACCTGCGGGTCACCAAGCCCTTGTTCAGCCTGGCGAACATGTTTGAGCCCGGACAGTTCGACCCGAACGAAATGACGAGCTTCAACACCGAAGGACTGGCGATGTTCATCCAGTTTCCGGGCGCGTTGAGCGGGCCAGTGGCCTTCGAGCTATTTCTCAGCGTGGCCCAGCGATTGATGGAAGAACTCAAGGCCGACCTGTTAAGCGAACCGCGTAAACCACTGGATGCGCTGTCCATCGAGCGCATGCGCCGAATAGCCGCCCGCTATGTCCCGCAGCGATAAAGCCAATATTCGCGCGCAAATTGAGGCTCTCCGGGCCGACATCCACGCGCATGACCATCGCTACTACGTGCTCGACGACCCGGTCATTTCAGACCTTGCCTATGACGACCTGATGCGCGAGTTGCAGGCGCTGGAGGCGGCGCACCCCGAATACGACAGCCCGGATTCCCCCAGCCGGCGAGTAGGTGGTCGACCGGCCGCAGGCTTCGCGCCGCAAACGCATCGGCGGCCAATGCTCTCGCTGGCCAACGCGTTTTCGCGCGAAGAGTTTATGGAGTTCAATCGCCGCGTGTGCGAGCGGCTTGCGCAAGCCCAAGTCGTCTATGTGGCGGAAACCAAACTTGACGGGCTGGCGATTAATCTGACCTACGAATCCGGGGTGCTGGTCAGCGCCGCGACCCGTGGCGATGGTGAAGTGGGTGAGGACGTCACGGCAAATATCCGCACCATCGGGTCAGTCCCGCTGACGCTCAGGCAGGCCCCGGCACTGCTCGAAGTGCGCGGCGAGGTCTATCTGCCGCATCGGGGCTTTGAGGCGCTGAACGCGCAGCAGCTGGCGCAAGGGGGCAAGCCTTTCGCCAATCCGCGTAATGCCGCCGCCGGCAGCCTGCGCCAACTCGATCCGGCGGTCACCCGCGCCCGTCCGCTGACCGTCTATTGCTACGGCGTAGGCGCCTGCGAGGGTGCGGATGTGCCGCCCACCCATTTCGAGTTGCTGAACTGGCTGCGCGAATTGGGTTGCCGAGTCTCACCCGAGACCGCACGCGTTGACGGGGTTGAGGCGGCGATCGCCTACTACGCCGCCATGGAAGCGCGCCGCCCGACGCTTGGATACGACATCGACGGGGTGGTGTTCAAGGTCGACCGGCTCGACTGGCAGGCGGAACTCGGTCAGGTTTCGCGCTCACCGCGCTGGGCGGTGGCGTTCAAGTTCAGGCCCGAAGAACGCGAGACCCGGGTGCTGTCGATCGACGTGCAGGTCGGGCGCACGGGCGCGCTTACGCCAGTCGCGCGCCTGGAACCCGTCGTTGTGGGTGGGGTCACGGTAACCAATGCGACGCTGCATAACGCAGAGGAAATTGCCCGCAAGGACGTCCGGGTGGGTGACACGGTGCTGGTGCGCCGGGCCGGGGATGTGATTCCCGAGGTGGTCAGCGTGGTGCCGGCCAAACGGCCGTCCGGCACGGTTCCGTTTGTGATGCCCTCAACGGTGCCGGATCAGGCACTGCAGCAGCAGGTGCAGGCACTCATTCATTTTGCCTCGCGCCGGGCCATGGATATTGAAGGTCTGGGCGACCGTTTGGCCGAACAACTGGTGCGCGAAGGCTTGGTTAGCACGCCGGCCGATCTATACGGCTTGAGCGTCGAGCAACTGACAGCGCTCGAGCGATTGGGCGAGAAATCGGCAGAAAATCTGGCGCAGGCTATCGACCGCAGCCGGCGCAGCACGCTGCCGCGCGTGCTGTTTGCCGTCGGGATTAGCGAAGTTGGCGAGACCACGGCCCGTCAGTTGGCACAGCACTTTGGCACGCTGGACGCGATCGCCACGGCCACCACCGAGATGCTGGAACAAGTGCCCGACATCGGGCCGGTGGTTGCTGGGCACATCGCCAGGTTTTTTGCTGATCCGGAGCACCTCGACCTGCTGCAGCGTCTGCAAGTGCTGGGCGTTACCTGGCCCGAAATTGCGACGGCGGAGAAAGCGGATGCGCCGCTCGTGGGATGGACCGTGGTGCTGACCGGCGCGCTGGACAGCATGAACCGCGATGAGGCCGGTGACCGCTTGTTGGCGCTGGGCGCTAAAGTCAGCGGCAGCGTCTCCAAGAAAACCACGCTGGTGGTCGCGGGCAGCGATGCCGGATCGAAAGCCCGTAAAGCCCTTGAACTGGGGATTCCGCTGACGGATGAGACGGGCTTGCTGAGGCTGCTGGAAGATCCCCGCGGCGTCGCCCCGGAATTGGTCCCGCCTTAAGCCCTGAGATCCTCGCTGACCACCCGGTCGCGCCCCTGATGCTTGGCACTGTATAGCCGTGCGTCGGCCCGGTGGAGCAGGGTGGTCGCACTGTCATCCATCTGCCAGGCGCTTACCCCAATGCTCACCGTGACGGACAGGGCGTTTCCATGCGCCTTGCCTCGTGATTTTCGCACCGACTCCCGCACGCGCTCGGCCAGCCGACGCCCGCCATCCAGATTGGTACTGCTGAGCACCACCACAAACTCCTCGCCGCCATAACGGAACACGCCGTCGCTGGTGCGGGTGGCGGCCGTAATTTGTCGCGCAGTTTCAATCAGTACGTGATCGCCCGCCGCGTGACCGTGGGTGTCGTTGATCGCCTTGAAGTAATCGATGTCGACCATCATCACGCAGAGCGGTGTGCCGTGACGGGCTGCCAGCAAGACCTGATGGTCCAGATGTTGGCGCAGTCCGTTTCTGTTCTGCACGCCCGTCAGCGGGTCGATGGTCGCGGAGCGCAAGGCACGCTCGTAGAGCAGCGCGTTGCGCAGCGGGAAGACGAGCGTACAAAGCATCGACTCGAACAGCCTCAGGTCCTCGGGTGAGAACGGCTGGCTGCGGCTGATGGTGATGTTCCCCAGCGAGCTACCGTGCAGATCGAGGTGATAGTTGGCGCGGTGTGCATAAGCACGCCCTTCGTCGTAGATGACGTCTTCTTCACGATTGCGATAGCGAAAGCTGAAGCGCCGGATGTGGGTTTGCGCCTCTCGCACGAAGCGCTGCAGAACCTCGTCGACCACCAGGCTGCCGTGTAGCGCGTTGGCCATTCGCAGGCGCAACAGCTCCGACGTAGGGCCACTGTCGCGCTGGAAGTCACCGAAGGCCAAATTGGTGGTGTCGTATCCGGCATCGGCTATCAGGGACAGTTCGGCGAGATGGATCATCGTGAGCTCCTGTTGGGTCGCTCATGGGCTAAAGCGGTTTTCGTGCCAAGCGCCGCGCGGAATGCCAAATTGCCATTGATGTCCAAGACGGCGCTATTTTTTGACGAAATAAGCCGGATTTTTCGGCATGGGGCCGATGGAAAGCGAGGAGTGAACTCGAAACGCCGGTTTCGTGGCTAATTAGTTGCAGCTGGGCCGCCAAAGTTTTGCCGCCAGGACGGCAAGGACTGGCCGGTCATTGCAAATCAAATTGCCGCCCGTGCAGGCCGCTTGCCGCCTCACCCAATAGATACAGCAAGCCCGGTGCGAGGCTTTCCGGCGAGGGCAGTCGGTCGGCATCTTCCGCCGGGTAGGCCTGCGCACGCATTTCTGTCCGGCAGCGGCCGGGGTTTACCGAATTCACGCGGACGATGCCTTCTGCTGCCAGTTCATCAGCGAGCACCTGCATCAGATTTTCCAGCGCCGCCTTGGAAGCGGCGTAGGCACCCCAGTAGGCGCGTCCCTGACGGGCCACGCTGGAGCTTACAAAAAGCACGCGCGCGTCGCTCGCCCGACGCAGCAAGGGCAGACAGCTGCGGACAAGCAGATAGGGGCTATGCAAATTGACCTGAAAAACGCGAGCCCACAACGCCGGATCACTGGCCGCGATCGGCGAGAGTTCGCCCAGCATGGCAGCATTGACCACCAGACCGTCGAGATGCCCGAAGCGGTCACCCAGTAATGTCGCGATTTCTTCGTAATGCTCCAGCGTGGCGGCTTCCAGATTGCAGGGCACCAGCACGGGTTCGGGGTGCCCGGCGGTCAGGATTTCGTCCGCCAGGCTTTCCAGGGCCGGGACGCTCCGCGCCAGCAGGACGGTCTGCGCGCCAGCGGCGGCGCACTGGCGGGCAATCTCGCGCCCCAGTCCGCGCGATGCCCCGGTAATGAGGATCTGGCGCCCCTGCAGGCTTTGACCCTCAGGTCGGAAGGCGGCCGGCAGGCGCAGCTTTTCGGCTATGTTCGACATGGCGGCTTATCCAAAGTCACCGGCGCGAAGGATGGTGTCGCGCTGGTAGTTGCGGTCATCTGTGTCTGGATAATCCAGCGTGAAATGCAGGCCGCGGCTCTCCTTGCGCTTCAGGGCGCAACGAATCACGAGTTCGGCGACCTGCACCAGATTACGCAGCTCGATGAGGTCGCTGGTCACCCGGAAGTTCGCGTAGAACTCGCCAATTTCATTGCGTAGCAGGTGAACGCGACGTCTTGCGCGTTCCAGACGCTTGGTCGTCCGCACAATGCCCACGTAGTCCCACATGAAGCGCCGCAACTCGTCCCAGTTATGGGAAACCACCACTTCCTCGTCGGCGTCGGTCACCTGGCTTTCATCCCAGGGTGGGACCTCAGGCAGGCGGGGGCGCTCGTGCAGTTGGCTGCGGATGGAGGCGGCCGCTGAGCGCGCCGTGACCAGACATTCGAGCAGCGAATTACTGGCCATCCGGTTGGCGCCGTGCAGGCCGGTGGAGGCCACTTCACCAATTGCATACAGCCCCGGCAACGACGTCCGGCCAGCAAGGTCGGTCAACACACCGCCACAGAAGTAGTGCGCCGCAGGAACAACCGGCAGGGGTTCGCTGGTCAGGTCGAAACCAAAGGTCTTGCAGTGCTGGGAAATCGTTGGGAAGTGGCTGTGGATGAATTCCGGCGATTTATGGGAGATGTCGAGATACACGCAGTCGGCGCCCAGACGTTTCATTTCATGGTCGATAGCGCGGGCCACGATGTCGCGCGGGGCAAGCTCGCCTCGCGGATCGAAGCGCTGCATAAACGGCTCACCGTTGGGCAGGAGCAGTCGGGCGCCTTCGCCGCGCAGTGCCTCGGTCACGAGAAAGGACTTGGCCTTGGGGTGATAGAGGCAGGTCGGATGAAACTGGACGAACTCCATATTGGCGACCGCACAGCCCGCGCGCCAGGCCATGGCGACCCCGTCGCCGGTCGCGATGTCTGGATTGCTGGTGTAGAGATAGACCTTGCTTGCCCCACCGGTGGCCAATACGCACCAGGTGGCGCGCACGGTTATGACGGTATTGGTTTTGCGGTCCAGCACATAGGCGCCAACGCAGCGATCGGGCGTGGTCCCGAGCTTGCCCAGCGTGATGAGGTCAATGGCGATGTGCCAGTCGAGCAGGTCGACGTTCGGATGCGCGCGGATACGGTCGAGGAGGGTGGTTTCGATGGCAAGCCCGGTTGCGTCATCGGCATGCACCACGCGGCGCATGCTGTGCCCCCCTTCGCGGGTGAGGTGGACAACCGGCGTTCCGTCTTCGTTGTTGACCGTGGTGAAGGGGACACCCACCGACTGGAGCCAGAGGATCGCTTCGCGGCCATGCCTGACAATATGTTCTACCGCAGGTCGATGGCAGAGTCCCGCACCCGCTTGCAGGGTGTCCTCAATGTGAGCCTCTATGCTGTCTGCCGGGTCCATGACCGCAGAGACGCCGCCTTGCGCGTAACGTGTGTTGGTTTCCGCGAGATCGGCCTTGGCCAGAATGCAGACGCGCAGTTCATCGGCCAGTTCAAGCGCCAGCGCCAAACCGGCGGCGCCGCTACCGATGACGAGAACGTCATAATCTTGCTGGTGTGTCATCGTCGGGCGGCTTGTATACTTTCGTGACGTTGAGAATTAATGCCTTGCCTCCCGAACCAAATCCCCGCTCTATGGTCTACGCGACAGACACGTCCGAAGGATGCCGACTAATCATATCAGGGAGGTTTCCCTGATGGGCGAGCATCCGGTCGATGAAGAACTGGTCGCGAGGGTTCAGCGGGGAGACAAACGCGCGTTTGATCTGCTGGTTCTGAAGTATCAGCATCGCATCGTGAAACTGGTTTCCCGCTACGTTCGCAATCCGGCGGATGCGCTGGATGTGACGCAGGAAGCATTCATTAAGGCCTATCGGGCACTGGGCAATTTCCGGGGCGAAAGTGCTTTCTATACGTGGCTCTACCGAATTGCGATCAATACGGCTAAAAATCATTTGTCCGCACTGGGACGCCGCCCCAAAGAGGCCGATGTCTATGGTGCTGATGGCGAGCCGATCTCGCTCGATGAACTTCAGTCAGACGGGGACACGCCCGAGAAGAGCTTACTCGTAGATGAAATCAAGCAGACCATTTTGAAGACGATGGCCGCCCTGCCCGAGGACCTCCGGACGGCCATTACCCTGCGCGAGATTGAGGGCCTCAGCTACGAAGAAATTGCCGACGCGATGGACTGTCCGATCGGCACCGTCCGCTCCCGAATTTTTCGGGCGCGAGAAGCGCTAGATGCGCAGTTAAAGCCGCTAATCGAGCAGTAGGAGCACGCTGTATGGAGTTGAATCAGGAACAGCTTTCCGCCCTCGTCGACGATGAACTTGAGCAGGTAAGCCCTGCAATCAGTCGCTTGCTCGCGGCTGATGGCGCAGCCGACAGGCAGCGCTGGGCGCGCTACCACTTGATCGGCGAACTCCTCCGCGACGGGGGCTCCGAAGCCGAGGCAGCCGGTCTGGGCGCGAGAATCAGCGAGGCCATCGCGGCCGCCCCCCCCCTGATTGCGGCCCCAAAGCCAGCCAAAGCGCCCGCACAGAGATGGTTGCGCCCTGCCCACGCACTCGCCGCCAGCCTTGCCGCCGTCGGGGTGTTTGGTGTGTCGCAGGTGGTGAGTCTGCACCGTGGTGCCTCCGAATTCCCGCTTGCGCAGACTGGCAATAATTACGAAGGGGAGCAGGCCGACACGCTGGGGGTGTCCGCCAGTGAGCGCGCCGAGCAGCGGCGCCGACTGAATAGCTACATCGTAAATTTCAACGAGCAACGAGATTCACTGACACTGCCCAAGTTGCACCCGTACGTGAGGATCGTTGGCTTTCATAACGAGGGAAAGCCTTGACCAGAAGAGGACAACTCTGGGGCGGGGTATGGCTGGTCCTTGCCGGGTTCATCAGTGCCCCGGCTTGGGCAGAGACCGCGGAGGCATTGCTTGGCCGCATGATGACCTCCGCGCGTCAACTCGATTACGAAGGGGTTTTCGTCTACCAACGGGGTGATTCCATTCACACCATGCGGGTCGTTCATCGCGGCAGTGGCCCCACCGAACAAGAAAAACTGGTGTCGCTAACCGGACCGGTGCGGGAAGTGATAAGGGATGGCTCGAAGGTCATTTGCAAATTTGCTGACCGAGACGCCGTTCTGGTTGAAGAGCAGCAACCCCGCAACCCGATGAATTTCAATATCGCCGGCCCGCTGGAGATGCTGGCTGCGCTCTACAGGCTTGAGATTGAGGGGGGCGATCGCGTGGCTGGTCGCGCCACGCAGGTGGTGCATGTCGCACCGGTTACCCCGGACCGCTATGGCTACCGGCTCTGGATCGATGAAGAAACTGGCTTGCTTCTAAAATCGACGGTGCTGGATAACGAACAGCGTTCGCTCGAGCAGGAACAATTTGCAGATGTAACAGTCGGGATCTCTCTGCCAGATGACCGCTTTCATTCGGAACTTTCCGACGACCATCAGGTGCATTACACCCAAGAGGCGAACGCGATAGGAGCGGCCCAGAAGGGGGCGGCTGGCCTTACCCAGGACTGGATAGTGAGCTGGTTGCCAGCGGGCTTTGAGCAACATCACGACCAATCCCGGGCGACTGGGGCGAGTCAGCAGCCGGTTCGCCATTTCGTGTATTCTGACGGCTTGGCCACTGTCTCTGTTTTCATTGAGAAACTGCGCAAGGACATGGCACCGATGCACGGTTATTCGTTGGTCGGTGCCGTTAATGCGTTCAGTTGGGTTGCGCATGAGCACCAGGTGACAGTGGTGGGTGAGGTGCCAAAGGCCACGGTCCGGAGAATCGCCGGGTCGGTAGCGCCGCAAACTACCGAATAGAGTCCCGTCATGCCGCTACAAACACGATTGCTTGCGCGCCTTCCGTCCACCCTACTGGGGCTATGGATGACCATGGTCCCCTGCGTGTCCTCAGCACTAAGTCTGGGCGGCCTGCCCGATTTTACCTCGATGGTCAGCGAGTACAGCCCGGCGGTGGTCAACATTTCCACCACATCCCGGGTGGATGAAGAGGCAGATGCCGAGCCGTCGGAAGAGGAGCTCCCGGGCGGCATGCCGAACTTGCCGGACGGACACCCGCTCAACGACCTTTTCAAGCGTTTTTTTGGCGAACAGCAGCCCGGTCAGGGCGAACGTCCTGAAGGTCCTTCCTCACTGGGCTCGGGATTCATTATTTCTAAAGACGGTTACGTCATCTCCAATTCCCATGTGGTGAAAGGCGCCAGCGAGATCATCGTGCGGCTCTCCGATCGTCGGGAACTAAAAGCTGAATTGGTGGGGAGCGACCCACGTAGCGACATCGCGGTGCTGAAAGTAAAAGCCGAAGGCGACTTGCCAACGGTCAAACTCGGGCGCTCGGAGGCCTTGAAAGTGGGCGAATGGGTGCTGGCCATCGGTTCGCCATTCGGCTTTGACCACTCGGTAACGGCGGGTATCGTCAGCGCGAAGGGTCGCAGCCTGCCAAACGAGAACTATGTGCCGTTCATCCAGACGGACGTTGCCATCAATCCGGGCAATTCTGGCGGACCGCTGTTTAACCTGGCGGGCGAGGTTGTTGGCGTCAATTCCCAGATTTATAGCCGTACCGGTGGCTTCATGGGGCTGTCGTTCGCGATCCCGGTAGACGTCGTTATGAATGTCTACAAGCAAATTCGCGAGAACGGTGCGGTTAGCCGCGGCTGGCTCGGGGTGCTAATTCAAGACGTCACCGGTGAACTCGCAGAATCCTTCAAGATGGATACACCACACGGTGCTCTGGTATCCAAGGTGCTACCGGAGAGCCCGGCGGCCAAGGCCGGGATTAAGGCTGGCGATGTTATTACCAAGTTCAACGGTAATGTGATCAATCTCTCCTCTGATTTGCCACCGCTGGTCGGCACGACTTCCGTTGGCCAGAACATTCCGGTCGAGGTCATGCGTGATGGTGCCGCCCGGCGGATGACCGTCGAAATCGGAAAATTGCCAGAGGCCGAAGCTGCCAATGAGCGGCCGGAGCGGAAGCCGGAGGTCGAAAAAGGTGTCTCCGAGGAGCGCCTCAAGATCCGCATTCGAGACTTGAAACAAGATGAACTGGAAGAGTTGAAGCAAAAGGCGCCCGCCGTTGTCGTCGAGAAAGTGAGAGCCGGTCCGGCCGCAGAAGCGGGCCTCCAAGCGGGAGACCTCATCGTCCAGTTTAATTTCCGCGAGATCAAAACGACCCGTGATCTGCTTACTGCAGTTAAGGATCTCGCTGCCGGCGCGAAGGTCCCTGTACTGATTCAGCGCGAAGGAAACCCGATTTTTCTCGCCGTCGAGATTCCCAAATCTTGAACAATCCCCGTCGGATTACCGTTATTGGCCGACAGCGCTGTGAACTTTGCGCGGAGTTGCTGGAGCAACTCGCGCCCTATGTGAGTGCCGGCCGCTTGTCGCTTGAAGAAATCGACGTCGATACCGATCCGGTGCTTCTGGCGTTGCACGCCTGGCGAGTACCGGTGGTGATGGAAAATGGGCGCGAACTGTTGTGGGGACGCATCGAGCCCGCTGAAGTGCAGGCAAGCTTTGGCCCGCCCCCACTAGCCTGACGCACCTGGTCGCCCCCCAGCCCCGTCCGCAAAAGCCCTTTCTTTATGAAAAATATTCGTAATTTCTCGATCATTGCCCATATCGATCATGGGAAATCCACGCTGGCCGACCGCTTCATCCAGATCTGCGGCGGCCTGTCTGACCGCGAGATGGAGCATCAGGTACTCGACTCGATGGATCTTGAGAAAGAACGCGGCATCACGATCAAGGCACAGAGCGTGAGCCTCGACTTTCACTCGCGGGATGGCGAAACCTATCACCTGAACTTTATCGATACCCCCGGACACGTGGATTTTAGTTACGAGGTGTCCCGGTCGCTTGCGGCCTGTGAAGGTGCGCTACTGGTGGTAGACGCCGCGCAGGGCGTGGAAGCGCAGTCGGTCGCAAACTGCCACAAGGCCATTGACCAAGGGCTGGAGGTGCTCCCCGTCCTCAACAAGATCGACTTGCCCTCGGCAAACCCCGACCGGGTAGCGGTTGAAATCGAAAATATCATCGGCATTGATGCCACTGACGCCTTGCAGGTCAGCGCCAAGACTGGACTGGGGATTACGGATTTGCTTGAGCAGCTGGTTCAGCGCATTCCACCCCCGTCCGGTTCTCCGTCGGCGCCACTTAAAGCGCTGATCATCGACTCCTGGTTTGATAACTATTTGGGGGTGGTGTCGCTGGTGCGAATTTTTGAGGGTGAGTTGGTGGCAGGCCAACGCATTCGAATTATGTCTACAGGTCGCGATGCGACCGCCGATCAGGTGGGTATTTTCACGCCTAAACGGGTGCGGCGAGACAAGTTATCAACCGGCGAGGTGGGCTTTCTCGTCGCCGGGATCAAAGAGATTAACGGCGCGCCGGTGGGCGACACCGTCACCACTGCGCAGGGTGGCGCCACGGAGGCATTGCCGGGATTCCAGAAATCCAAGCCCAATGTGTTCGCGGGCATGTATCCCATCGATTCTTCGGATTACGAAGCTTTCCGGGATGCCCTGGCGAAGTTGCGGCTTAATGATGCCGCCTTGCAATACGAGCCAGAGACATCGGAAGCCTTAGGCTTCGGGTTCCGCTGCGGCTTTCTCGGCATGCTCCACATGGAAATCATTCAGGAGCGGCTCGAGCGCGAATACGACATGGAACTCATCACCACGGCCCCCACGGTGGTGTATCAGGTGGCTTTGCGTAACGGCGAAGTCATGAACATCGATAATCCTGCGCGCCTGCCCGGCCCGACTGAGGTGGCGGAAATCCGCGAGCCCGTGATTCAGGCCGACATTCTCACGCCGCAGGATTATCTGGGTAATGTGATGACGCTGTGTATCGAAAAACGCGGCGTCCAGCTGAAGCTTAATTTTGCTGCGTCTCAGGTGGCCGTCAGTTATGCCATCCCGATGAGCGAAATGGTGCTCGATTTCTTCGACCGGCTGAAATCCTTGTCCCGTGGCTACGCATCGATGGATTACAGTTTTCTGCGCTATGAGCCTGCCGACATGGTCAAGGTCGATGTGCTGATCAACGGGGACAAGGTCGATGCGCTTTCGATCATCGTTCACCGGACTGAAGCCGAGCGGCGCGGTCGTGAGTTGGTCAGCAAGATGCGAGAAATCATTCCGCGCCAGATGTTCGATGTGGCGATTCAGGCGGCTATTGGCGCCAAAATCGTCGCGCGAGAATCGGTCAAGGCAATGCGCAAAAACGTGACCGCCAAGTGCTACGGCGGCGACATCACGCGTAAACGGAAGCTGCTCGAGAAACAAAAAGAGGGCAAAAAGCGCATGAAACAGGTTGGGTCGGTGGAAATCCCGCAGGAAGCCTTCATGGCGGTGCTGAGCGTGAGGAAACAGAAGTGATCTTCGATTTCTCTACAATATTAGTGTTGCTTTGTGCGCTTAGCGGTCTGATCTGGGCAGTCGATTCTGCGGTCTTCAAGCGCAAGCGTGGTCCGGGTCAAATGCCGTCGCTGGTTGTCGAGTACGCGCAGTCGTTCTTCCCTGTTTTCTTCGTGGTGCTGGTGCTGCGCTCGTTTCTGCTTGAACCCTTTCGCATCCCGTCGGGGTCGATGATCCCAACGCTGCTGGTGGGCGATTTCATTGTGGTCAACAAGTTCGACTACGGTATCCGGCTGCCGGCCCTGAATACCAAGGTAATCGAAATTGGTAATCCGAAGCGCGGCGATATCGTGGTGTTCCGCTACCCGGAAAACCCGGCCACACCTTTCATCAAGCGCATTATCGGGGTGCCGGGTGACCGACAGGCGAGCCGCCAACTGCTCGCGATTCAGGAGCAGGGGCTTTGTTGTTTGATGAGCGGGTTCGCTGGGGTAGGGGACGGTCGCTGCTTTCATCGCCCGTCATTACGGGCCCCATCCACACTGATACGTTACCCCCGAAACTTGCCCCGTTTGGGGGGTAACGATTGGGACCGAAGAATCCCGGCCGTCCGCCCTTTCGCAGGGCGTGTTCCACCACCTTTCCTGTCACCGGCAACCCCTCGATCCGCGTGATTGCGGCGG
This sequence comes from Gammaproteobacteria bacterium, assembly GCA_023257255.1. Lineage (GTDB taxonomy): Bacteria > Pseudomonadota > Gammaproteobacteria. The sequence goes on from JALRCR010000064.1 coordinate 15,832, forward strand.
CCAAGTCTTCCCGTGGTCGGTCGAGCGTTTCCGGCCTGACCGCGGCGAACAGCCACACGCGCAGCGCGGTGACAAATTCTGGGGACCGAAGACGCTTGTGGACATAGTCGGACACGGCGTTGAGCACCTTCCAGAATTTCGGTGGATTCTGGGCCGAC
>JALRCR010000065.1 GCA_023257255.1 Gammaproteobacteria bacterium
TGATGGAAGACCCGCGCTGCATTCGCGGTGTGCTGGATGCCATCCTTGCCGTGCGCGCTTTCGAGCGCATTGGCGACCACGCCGACAATATCTGCGAAAACGCCATTTTCATGGTGGAAGGCAAAGATGTTCGCCACGTGGCGCTGGAGCAAATCGAACAGGAACTCAATCGCCGTCACGACGACGCGCAGTCCCACTGAGGCGTATTTAACTGCTGCCCTCGCGCTTGAGTCGCGGCGCTTCCAGCGCGCCCTCGGCGACGATCGCCTCGGGCGGAAAATCGCAGCGAAAAGTACTTCCGGCGCCTGGCGTGCTTTTGATCTCCAGTCGCGCCGCGTGACGCAATAGCACGTGTTTGACGATAGCAAGCCCAAGGCCGGTGCCGCCCTCGGCGCGGGTGCGCGCCTGATCCACGCGGTAGAAACGCTCGGTGATGCGCTCCAGATGTTCTTCACCAATGCCAACGCCGTTGTCCTGCACTTCAAGGTGCGCGCCGGCCGCATCCTGATACCAGCGTAGCTGAATCACGCCGCGTGCCGGCGTGTAGTGCACGGCGTTGAACACCAGATTGGAAAACGCGCTGAACAGTTCGCCGCGATTGCCGTTGATACGCAGCGCCGGTTCGGCTTCCAGCGAAAAAAGATGGTCGCGCGACCCGCTGAGGCTGCGCGCCTGCTTGATGATGTCAGACAGCATTTCGCTGACCAGTACTGGCTGTATGTCGGTGGTGTGGTCTTCCTGTTCGAGCCGGGAGAGCAGCAGTAGCTCTTCGATCAGCGATTTCATGCGCTCGGCGTGGGTGCTCATCTGCTCCAGTGCGGGACCCCAGTTGGCGGGCGCAAGGTGCTTCTGCTCCAGCAGGGTTTCGAGAAAGCCCTTGATCACCGTCGTTGGCGTGCGCAACTCGTGCGAGACGTTGGCCACAAAGTCGCTGCGGATCTGGCTTAGTCGATGAAGCTGCGTGACGTCGCGCGCAACGAACAACCACTGGTCTTTGCCGTAGGGCGCCAGCAGCACGCTCAGGAATCGGTTCTGTTCGGTGGGCGATGGGATCTCAATGGTCGTCGCCTGCTCGTGTTCCTGCACGAACTCTTGCAGGCGTGGCATGCGGATGAGGTTGGTAATGCGCTGATTGGTGTCTTCCGGCCAGCGGATGCCCAGATAGCGCGCGGCGGCTGCATTGGCCCACTGCACCGCGCCGTCTTCGTTCAGCACCACGGTGGCGTCGGGTAGCGCGCGCGTGGCTTGCTGGAACTGCTTGAGATAGTTGGCGAGCTTCTTTTTGCGCTTCTTGTGGCGCTCGCGCAGGTAGTCGATTTCGACGGCCAGTTCTTCGAACACGCCGGGCGGTTCCGGCGCCTCGTGGTTTTTACTGTCGCGCAGCCACAGCAGCAGCTGGTAGAGCTTGCGGTGCAGCCACGCGAGGTACACGAGCAGCGCGATACAAACCGCATCCACGGCGTGGCCGAAAGGCGCGCCAATCAAGGCAGCACCCGCCAGCAGGCTTATCAAGCGCCAGAGATCCCGGTTCCCCATGCTCCACATTTCCGGCAAGGCACGCCGGCTATTGTGCGTGTTTCGCGCGCGCATCAGTAGCCCGAAAGGCCGGCGCTTGCCGGTCTGGATCAAGCAGGCTGGGTAGAGAAGCGATAGCCGACGCTGCGCACCGTCTGGATGTAGTCGTCGTAACCGTGGGGTTCAAGAATCTTGCGCAGGCGGCGAATGTGCACATCCACCGTGCGCTCTTCGATATACGCCTCGTTACCCCAGACCTCGTCCAGCAGCTGACTGCGGCTGTAGACGCGTTCGGGGTGGGTGAGGAAAAAGTACAGCAGGCGGAATTCGGTGGGGCTCAATTCCAGCGGGCGGTCGTCGATTGCGGCGCGGTGGGTCTGGGTGTCGAGCTTCAGGGCGTTGACGGTGACCACCTTAGCCTCTTCCGGCGTTCGCGTCCGGCGTAACAGGGCGCGCACTCGCGCCAGCAGCTCGCGGGTCGAGAAGGGCTTGGTGATGTAATCGTCGGCGCCGCTGTCCAGGCCTTTGATCTTCTCCGACTCCTCGCCCTTCGCGGTCAGCATGATCACGGGAATGTCAGCGGTGCGACTGTCGCGCTTCAGGCGTCGTGCGAAATCAAGCCCGCTGATACCGGGCAGCATCCAGTCGAGCAGGATGAGGTCGGGGCGACGGGCCTGAATGGCGTTATGGGCTTCCTCGATGTCGCCGGCTTCGGTACAGGCATAACCATCGCCCGCAAGGGTGAAGCTGAGCATCTGACGGATGCCCGGTTCGTCATCGACTATCAGGATTTGTCCGGCCATGGCGTTCCGCTGTTCGCGCCCGGTGGGCGCCCCGGGTCATTGAGCCCTTGCAATGTTACGAGCCTGTGAAAAGCACGCGCGCCGTGATCCTGCGCATTGACGGGACAAACTCCCACGAATTTCCGACGCCGCGGCGCAGTTTTGCCGTCGCCACCGTCCACGCATCGTCCTATCTTCACTGCCGCGTATCCACGGTGATGCGCAAACCCCAAGGACGATCAAGCAAACACATCATGGAGTATCGACATGCGTAAGTGGACACAATATGTTGGCGCCGTGCTACTCGGCGGGTTGTTGTCGAGTGCGTGGGCAGAACCGCTGGACCTCAATACGGCCGATGCCAAGGCGCTGGCGGAAGTCATGGTCGGGGTCGGGCCCGCGAAAGCCGAGGCGATTGTGGAATACCGCAAGGCACACGGCCCGTTTCGCGAAGTCGATGATCTGGTTCTCATCAAGGGCATCGGCGCGGAGACCATCGTCAAGAACCGCGACAAACTGACCGTGGTCTCGCCGAAGCCCTGAGCACGAACCCTCCTGGCGCGAACTCGCGCTCATGCCGGCCGCGGCACTTCGTGGCCGGCTTTTTTTTGCGCTGCCCCCAGCCCGTGCAGTATTCTCCGGACGCCCCTCGATCGGCAAAAAAATCAGTCACCTGTCTACTTTTCGCGAGCCCCCGTCGCCGTTAATGCGGGCGCTCCCGGCATCTGGTCGTCATGCAGGAAAGATACTCCCCCGTTGAACTTGAACCGCAGGCACAGTCCCGTTGGGCCGCGACCGGCGTATTTGCCGCGACCGAAGACCCGACGCGGGAAAAATTTTATTGCCTGTGCATGTTTCCCTACCCCAGCGGGCGCCTGCACATGGGGCACGTGCGCAACTACACCATTGGCGACGTCATTGCGCGTTACCAGCGCATGCAGGGCAAGAATGTGTTGCACCCGATGGGCTGGGACGCCTTCGGCCTGCCGGCCGAGAACGCGGCGATCGAAAACAACGTGCCGCCGGCGCAGTGGACCCGGTCCAACATCAATTACATGCGCGGCCAGCTGCAGCGCCTCGGGTTCTCCTACGACTGGGCACGCGAACTCGCCACCTGCGACGCCGACTACTACCGCTGGGAGCAGTGGTTCTTCACCCAGCTCTACGAACGCGACCTCGTCTACCGCAAGACTGCGGTGGTTAACTGGGACCCGGTCGACCAGACGGTACTCGCCAACGAGCAGGTGATCGACGGCCGAGGCTGGCGCTCCGGTGCGCTGGTCGAGCGCCGCGAGATTCCGCAATGGTTTGTGCGAATCACCGCATATGCCGACGAACTGCTTGCCGATTTGGACGGGCTGGAAGGTTGGCCGGAAGCGGTCAAGACCATGCAGCGGAACTGGATTGGCCGCTCCGAAGGCCTGCAGATCAAGTTTGCCCTATCCGACGGCAGCGGTGAGCTGGAGGTCTATACCACCCGCCCCGACACCCTGCTCGGCGTGACCTATATGGCGGTGGCCCCTGAACATCCGGTGGCGCGCGCGGCCGCGGAGCGCGACCCGGCGATTGCCGAGTTTCTGGCCGCCTGCGCGCAGGTTTCGACCTCGGAAGCGGTTGTCGAAAAACTCGAAAAGCGTGGCATGTCGCTCAATCTCACGGTCAAGCATCCGCTGACCGGCCTGCCGGTGCCGGTCTGGGTCGCCAACTTCGTGCTGATGAGCTACGGCACCGGCGCGGTGATGTCGGTGCCCGGGCACGATGAGCGCGACCACGAGTTTGCCAAGCTGTATGGCCTGCCGATCAAGCAGGTGATTCGCCCGGCGGATGGCAGCGAGGTGTCGGTCGCCGACACTGCGCTGGTCGAAAAAGGCCTGCTGTGCCACAGCGGCGAGTACGACGGCCTCGACTTCCAGCAGGCCTTCGACGCCATTGCCACCCGTCTGGCCGGTGAAGCTCGCGCCGAGCGCCGCGTGCAATACCGTTTGCGCGATTGGCTGGTGTCCCGCCAGCGCTACTGGGGCTGCCCGATTCCCGTGCTATACGACGAAGCCGGCACGCTGGTGCCCGAAGACGCCGCGCGCCTGCCGGTGCGCCTGCCGGAAGAGGTGGAATGGTCGGGCGTCAGTTCGCCGCTCGCGCGGATGCCGGATTTCATCAACGCCACCCTGCCGGGCAGTGGCGCCCCGGCGCGCCGCGAAACCGATACCTTTGACACGTTCTTTGAGTCCTCCTGGTACTACGCCCGCTTTTGCTGTCCCGACAGCGAGGACGCGATGGTCGACGAGCGCGCGCGCTATTGGATGCCGGTCGACATCTACATCGGCGGCATCGAGCACGCCGTGTTGCACCTGTTGTACGCGCGCTTTTTCCACAAGCTGATGCGCGACGCCGGCCTCGCGGTGGCCGATGAGCCGTTCACCCGCCTGCTGACCCAGGGCATGGTCTGCAAGGAGACCTACTTCCGCGAATCGGCGGCCGGCAAGAAGACCTACTACAACCCCGAGTCGGTCGACGTCGAGACCGACGACAAGGGTCGCGCCATCACCGCCCGCCTGATTGCCGACGGCCAGCCGGTGGTAATCGGCGCGGTAGAAAAAATGTCGAAGTCGAAGAACAACGGCGTTGACCCGCAGACGCTGATCGACCGCTATGGTGCCGATACCGTGCGCCTGTACACGATGTTCGCCGCGCCGCCGGAACAAAGTCTGGAGTGGTCTGACAGTTCGGTCGAAGGCGCATACCGCTTTCTCCGCAGCCTCTGGCGTCTGACGTATGAGCACGTCAGCCGGGGGGCGGCGCCGCGGGTCGACGTGACGTCACCGGGCCTTAAAACCCTGCGCCGCAAAATTCATGAAACTATCGTCAAGGTGACCGACGACGTCAGCCGGCGCTACAAATTCAACACCGCCATTGCGGCCGTGATGGAACTGGTCAACGCGCTGGGCAAGACCGATGCCGGCAGCGATGAGGCCCGCACGGTGCTGCAGGAAGGCCTGGAAGTCTGCACGCTCCTGCTCGCGCCGATCGTGCCTCACTGCACGGAAGCCATGTGGGCCGCGCTTGGTCACGACAACGCGCTGGCCGTTGCGCCCTGGCCGGTGGTCGACCCCACCGCACTGGTGCGCGATGAAGTAGAAGTCGTGGTGCAGGTCAATGGTAAAAAGCGCGCGAACATCCTGCTGCCGGTCGATGCGCCGGAAACGCTGGCCCGCGAACGCGCGATGGCCGACGAACAGGTCGCGCGCTTCCTGGAAGGCCAGACCGTGCGCAAAGTCATCGTGGTGCCGGGCCGTCTGGTCAACATCGTCGTGGGCTGAGGCAGTGACAGGCCGACGACAGTGGCTGCGGATGGTGCTGGGCGCTGGCGTCGCGCTGTCCCTGCAGGCCTGCGGCGGCTGGTATTTGCGCGGCACCCGCAAGACCGCGCTGTCTGGCAAGCGGTTTTACGTCAAGCCGATGCCGGATAGCCGCCTCGAAACCTTCCTCTATATCGAATTGCTGAATGCGGGACTGGCTTACACCATGCGCCGCGAACAGGCCGATGCCATCGTGGAACTCAGCCGGGAATCCATCGACCGCCGCGTGCTCTCGGTAGACCCCGGCACCGGCAAGATCCGCGAAGTCGAGCTGGGACTGGAAGTCCAGTTGGAAGTCCGCGCGGCTAACGGGCGGCTGGTGATCGCGCCCGAGCGGTTTTCCTGGTTTCAGGACTTCGTGTACGACGAAGGCTCGGTTCTTGGTACGCAGGAACGCGAGTCCACCTCACGCGGACAAATTGAACGCGAAGTCGCGCGTTCGCTCGCCCTTCGCCTGGAAACCATCGACCCGGCGGCGCTGGACACGCGTGAACCTTGAACCCGAGCGCCTGGCGCAGGCCTTGGGCAAAACCCTGCCCAGCCTGTTTCTGGTCTATGGCGACGAGCCCCTGCAGCGGCTGGAAGCGGTCGACGCTATCCGTCGCGCGGCGCGGGCGGCGGGCGCGGAGGAGCGCTTGAGCTTTGATGCCGCCACCGGCATCGACTGGGACTTCTTGCGCGCCGAAACCATGAGCCTTTCGCTGTTTGCCGGCCGGCGCATCTTCGAACTGGACCTCGGCAAGAAAAAGCCCGACGCCGACGCGCAGGCTTTCATCAGCACCTGGGCCGCGCGGCAGGATCAGCAGGATTTCTGCATTCTGTGCGCCGAACAGGTCAAACAGGATGAGCAACAAGCCGGCTGGTTCCGCGCCATCAGCACGAGCGGCATCGTGGTGGCCTGTCGCCTGCCCGAGGGTGAAGCCTTCCGGCACTGGCTGCAGGCCCGGGCCGGCGCACGCGGCAAGACCTTGAGCCCCGAGGCCATCGACTTTCTCTGCGCGCGAACCGAAGGCAACCTGCTCGCCGCCGCGCAGGAAATTGACCTGCTGCAGCTGCTGGTCGACGAACCCGTCATTAGTCTCGATCATGCGCTGGCTGCGGTCTCCGACAGTGCCCGCTACGATGTCTACAAGGTGGTCGACAGCGCGCTTACCGGCGATGTGGCCCGCGCGGTGCGCATGCTGCGCGGCGTGCGCGACGAAGGCACGGACCCGGTGGTGCTGGCCTGGTCGGCCGGGCGCGAACTGCGGGTGCTGGCGCGGGTCGCAGCGGCCCGTAGCGTCGATGCCGGCTTTGCGGCCGAACGCGTGTGGGCCTCGCGGCAAAATCTGCTCCGCCGGGTGCTGCGCCGTTTGGCGGCGCCCGACATCGAGGCCTTGCTCCGCGAAAGCGTGCGCATCGACCAGATGGCCAAGGGCATGCGCGAGGGCGACCCCTGGGAGGCTCTCGAATCCCTGCTGATGGCGCTCGCCGGTGGTCCCCGGCTGGGCGAACTGGCTTAAGTCCCAAAGGAACAGTCCATGACCGAGATGAATGTTTCCGACTACATGGCCGGCGTGGGCCAGGCGGCGCGTGCGGCGGCGGTGACGCTGGCCAGGGCCTCCACGAAGGCCAAGAACGAGGCCCTGCTCGCGACCGCCGCACGAATTACCGAGGCGGCCGCCGACATTCTTGCCGCCAACGCGCGCGATCTCGCTGCCGCGTCAGACCTGGACGCCGCGATGCGTGACCGCCTGACGCTCACGCCCGCGCGGGTCGCCGCGATGGCCGCCGGCCTGAAGGAAGTGGCGGCGCTGGCCGACCCCATCGGCACCATTACCGATCTCGCCTACCGCCCGACCGGCATTCAGGTGGGCAAGATGCGGGTGCCGCTGGGCGTGGTCGGCATCATCTATGAGGCCCGTCCCAATGTGACGGCAGATGCCGCCGCGCTGTGCCTGAAGTCCGGCAACGCCGCCATTCTGCGCGGCGGTTCCGAAGCGCATCACGCCAATCAGGCGGTGGCCGCTTGCGTGAAGGCCGGACTGGAAGCCGCCGGTCTGCCCGCCGCCGCCGTGCAGGTGCTGGCCACCACCGACCGGGCCGCCGTGGGCGAAATGCTGACTCACCCCGAATTTATTGACGTCATCGTGCCGCGCGGCGGCAAGGGCCTGATCGAACGGGTGAGCCGCGAGGCGCGGATGCCGGTCATCAAGCACCTCGACGGCGTCTGCCACGTCTACATCGACGCGGATGCCGATCTCGACAAGGCCGTGGCCATTGCGCACAACGCCAAGTGCCAGCGCTATGGCACCTGCAACACCATGGAAACCCTGCTGGTGAACGCCGCCATCGCGCCGCAGGTGCTGCCGCCGCTGCTGGCCCGCTACCGGGCTGAAGGCGTCGAGCTGCGTGGCTGTCCGCTGACCCGTGCGATTGACGCCAACATGGGGGCAGCGACCGAGCAAGACTGGTACGAAGAATACCTGGCGCCCATTCTGGCCATCCGCGTGGTGCAGGATCTGGACGAAGCAATCGCTCACATCAGGCGCTACGGCTCGCAGCACACCGATGCCATCGTCACCGAGCATCTGGTGCGCGCCCGGCGGTTCATCGTGGAAGTCGATTCCAGCTCGGTAATGGTCAATGCCTCCACCCGCTTCGCCGACGGCTTTGAATACGGCCTCGGTGCGGAGATCGGCATCAGCACCGACAAATTCCACGCCCGCGGCCCGGTCGGCCTGGAAGGCCTGACCTCCCAGAAATGGGTCGTCATCGGCGACGGTCACCTGCGCGCTTGAGTCAGGCGATCGGCATTCTGGGCGGCACCTTCGACCCGGTGCACCACGGCCATCTGCGCCTCGCCGTCGAGGTCCGCGAACGCCTCGGCCTGTCCGAGGTTCGTCTGCTGCCCACCGCGCTGACCAATCTGCGCGACGCGGCCAGCGCTAGCCCTGCACAGCGACTGGCGATGCTGGAGGCTGCGTTGTGTCCGGGCTTGCGGGCCGACGACCGGGAAATCCGGCGCGGCGGTCGCAGCTACACGATTGATACCCTCATCGCGTTGCGCGCCGAATATCCCGCCGCCTCGCTGTGCTTCGTGCTCGGCGCGGACGCCTGGAACGCGCTGCCGCGCTGGCATCGCTGGACCGAGCTGCTGGACTACGCCCATCTCGTGATCGCTACCCGGCCGGGTGCCGAGCCTGATGAAATCCCGCAATTGGCCGCCGCGCAGACCGAAGACCCGGCCGCGCTGCACGCAAGTCCCGCCGGCCGCGTGCTGGTGCTGCCGATTCCCCGCCTGCCCATTTCCTCCACCGACCTGCGCGCGCGGCTGCGCGAAGGCAAGGGAATCGACTACTTCACCCCGCCGGCGGTGGTCGAGTTCATCGCGCGCGAAGGACTTTATCGCGGCTGATTGCGTCGGCGCGGTTGTGCCGGCGGGTCCCGATCGCCACAATGCCGGGGATGGCTGTTACCCCCCGCAAATTGCTCGACCTCGTCACCGACGCCCTCGATGACGGCAAGGCCGAAGACATCAAGTCATTTGATGTCAGTACCCTCACCTCAATCGCCGATTTCATGGTCGTGGCGACCGGCCGCTCCTCGCGGCAGGTCAAGGCGCTGGCCGAGCGCGTGGCCGACGCCGCACGCAAGAGAAAGGTCAAACCGCTGGGCATGGAAGGCGAGCAAACCTCGGAGTGGGTGCTGGTCGATCTGGGCGATGTAATCGTCCACGTCATGCAGCCCGAGACGCGCGCGTTCTATCAGCTGGAAAAGCTGTGGGACAGCGTGCCCGCGCCGCGCGCCAAGCCCGCCGCCAAGGCGGCACCGGAAAAACCGGCCAAGCCAGCGACCCGCGGCAAGCCGCCGGCCAAGGCCGGGCGTGCCGTCGCTGGGGCAGCCAAACCGCGCGCCGCCCCGCGCAAGGCGGCCGCCACGGCGCCCGTCGAGGCGGTGGTGGCCAAGCCTGTGGTGCGCAAGCCGCGCAAACCGGCGTCTGCTGCGAAGGCGCCCGTCGGTGTGGCCAAGCCCGTGGTGCGCAAGCCGCGCAAAACGGCGTCTGCCGCGACCGCGCCGGCCAAGGCTGCCCCGCCGCGACGCGCTCGAGCGAAAACCACCCCTAAAGCCTAAATCCGCCGGATGCGCCTGCATCTGTACTGCGTCGCGCGGCGGCCGCCGAAATGGGCGGCCGAGGCCAGCGCCGAGTATGAAAAGCGCCTTACGGGCCAGCTCGACTTTCGCCCGCGCGAGATCGCACCCTGCACCAACGCCGCGAATCCCGAACAGCAGCGCGAACGCGAAGCGCAAACCGTGTTGAAAACCCTGCCCGACAACGCCTGGCTGGTGGCGCTGGATGAGCGCGGCAGCGCCTGGACGACCCTGCAACTGGCGGCGCGTCTGGACGACTGGCGGCAGCGCGGCGGTGACGTCGTGCTAGCGGTCGGCGGCGCCGAAGGGCACGCGCCGGGCCTGCGCAGCGCGGCTAGGGAAATCTGGTCGCTCTCGCCGCTTACCCTGCCGCATGCGCTGGTGCGGGTCATCGTGACAGAGCAAATCTACCGGGCCTGGTCGATCCTCAACCATCATCCCTACCACCGCGCATGAACCCGCCCGCGCTCTGGCTTGCTTCGCGATCACCGCGCCGCGCCGAACTGCTCCGAACGCTGGACGTGTGTTTCGCGCCGCTGGATGTCGAGGTGGATGAGGGCCTGCAGGCGGGTGAGCCGGCGGCGGATTACGTGGCGCGGCTGGCCCGCGCCAAGGCGGCGGCGGGTCTGATGGTCGCCCCTTCGCTGGCACCAGTGCTGGCGGCAGACACCACGGTGGTCTGCGGCGACGAGATTCTCGGTAAGCCGGCCGACCGCGCTGATGGTTTGCGCATGCTGCGTCTGCTCGCCGGCGCCTGGCACGAGGTGTACACCGGCGTGGTGGTCGCGGGGCCTGCGGGCGCAGGGCACGCCGCCACGGTATGTACGCGGGTACGTTTTCGCGCCCTGTCGATGGCAGAAATCGAGGCTTACTGGTCCAGCGGCGAGCCGGCCGACAAGGCCGGGGGCTACGGCATACAGGGCTTGGGCGGTGCCTTGGTCGAGCGGATTGAAGGCAGCTACTCGAATGTCGTCGGCCTGCCGCTCGCCGAGACGCTCGCGCTGCTTGATGCGGCGCGGGTGCCCCACGGGCTCAGCCCCTTAAGGGCGACAGGCCTCAGCCGCCCGGCTTGACCGCCACCCCGGTCAGCGAAGCGCGGGCCGACATCTCAATCCAGTTGCCGTCCGGATCCGCGACGAAGCCCACCCGCGCAATGTCGCCGTAGTTGACCGGCGCGCGCGCCAGCCGGCCGCCACGCGCAACGATGCCCGCGCAGGCCTCATCCGCATCAAAAATCTGCACCGTCAGATAGCGATTGCCCGGCGCGATGAAATCCTCGTGCCACTCCCCGCCCGGTCCTTCTTCGACAAACAGCAGGGTGTCGCCGCAGCGGGCCACGCGCGGCGCAACGCGCTCGAATTCCATGGCGCCCACGTAGAAATCCATCATGCGCGCCGGATCTGGCGTGCTGACGGTGATGCCGATGCGGGTGATGCCGTCGGTGCCGGTGGGCAGCAGCCGCACCCGTCCGCCGTCGGGGTGTTGCCCTTCCCAGGGCGCTACGCCGTCGCGCGCAATGCTGAGGCAGGTGTAGCCGCCGGGCGCCCAGGCCGGCATGGCGTCCTCGTGGTGATTCACCTTCACCACCGAATTGTGGGCGTCGTAGCGATGCTGCACCCAGCCGCGCCGCAGCGGCAGCTTGAGATCCAGACGCAGACCGATGACCTCGCCCCAGAAGGCGGTGTGGGCGGCGATGTCCTGCGTGAAAAGGCCGAAGTCGATATGAGGTTTGGCAAGTTTCATCGGCGTCGCTCAGTCTGGCAGCAGGTCGAGGGCGTTGGTGTCCAGCGCCTGCAGGGCCGCGCCGATGGTCATGTGCATCAGCATCTGGTCGCCGCGCTCGGTGCGCTTGACGATCAGCGTGGCGGCGATAGCCACCGCAATCGCCGCGAAGCTGTAGTGGCGGTAGTCGTTCATCAGGTGATCTAAGGAATAATCCCGCACGCCCAGGCCAAGCAGTTCTTCGTGATAGCCGCGCAACAGCGCGGACTCGTGCTGTTGGCGGACTTCGCGCGGGAAGGCGCCGCCCCGGAAATAGGCGACATCCATGCCGGTGCCGAGAAAATTGCTGGTCTGCCAGTCCACCACCGCCACTCGCTCGCCGGTCGGGCTGAACATCATGTTGTCGGGGCGAAAATCGTTGTGCGAAAAGCATTTCGGGAAAGTCGCGCGGGCGGTTCCAGTAGGCGTGATTGCGCACGTACTTCGCGCACACATCGGTCACTTCGGGTGACAGCCAGCCCTGATAGTTTTTCTTGACGTGGTCCCAGCTCTGTTCAATCAGCTCGGTGGTGTAGAAGCCCTGCGCGCCGGGCGGCACATAGCACCATTCGGCGGTAAGCAGGGACTTGTCGTTCCAGAACGCGGCATGCAGGCGGGCGGCTTCGGACAGCGCCGCGCGGGCTTCTTCCAGCGTACAGCCGCGCATCTGGTCGCCCTGTTTGGCGGGCGCGAGGTCTTCCAGCAGCAGCACGAAATCGTTGGTGACCGGGTCGAGTTCGGCGACATACACCGCCGGCGTGCGGATCCCGGCGCGATGCGCGAGTTCGCGGTAGAACATCACTTCGGATTTGTAGAAGCCCATTTCGCGGCCGGACTTGCGGGCCACTTCGTTGGGCGAACTGAACTTGCCGACCACGGTCGTTGGCGCGTCGGGCGGCGTGGCGCCGGCGTAGTGCAGAAAAAAACGCCGGGTTTCGCCCAGCTGACCGGTGCCGACGCCTTCGGATTCCACCCGTGCCACGCGGGCGTCGATGCCCCGGTTATTGAGCGCGCTGGTCAACCATTCGGGCGTGATCGCGTCGGGCGTTACGATCGCCATTGCTTGCGTCATTCGTCTTGCTCCCCGTAAGCCCGCGTGGATCGGGCGGCTAGATGTTCAGCCGGCGTCGAGTGCGTCGGTCGGTCTGAATCTTAAGCCGGGCGGGTGAGCGGTGGATACCGGCGCGGTACGGCGCCTACTTATGCATCGCGTAGTGCGATACAAGCTCGGTCAGTTCAAGCGCCGTGTGGTCGACGCCACGCGCGGTACTGGCCAACTCCAGGAACGCCCGCTCGTTGTTGGCGGCGAGATCGTTGACGGTTTCGATCACGCCCGCCACCTGCCGCGACGCCTGGTTCTGTTGGCCGAGCGCCGAGGTGTTGCCGCTCGCCAGCCCCAGAATCTGCCGGCTGGCGTCGGTGACCCGCGAGAGATTGCGCCCGACTTCGCGCGCCTGCTCCGCATTCTGCGCAACCTGATCGCGCGTCGCGCCCATCGCCGCCAGTGCACGCTGCGTGGCTTCGCCGACCTGCTGGATGATCTCGTTGATCTTGTCGGTGCTGCTGGCGGTGCGCGTCGCCAGTCGCCGCACTTCGTCGGCCACCACCGCAAAGCCGCGGCCCTGTTCGCCGGCTCGCGCGGCTTCGATGGCGGCATTCAGCGCGAGCAGATTGGTCTGTTTGGCGATTTCCTTGATCTCGGCCGCCGCCTCACCCACTGCGGTGACCGCCCGGCTCAAGTCGTCGATATTGGCCGAGGAATCGCTCACCGTAGCGACGATGCCCTGGCTGCTGGCGACCTCTTTCTGCACGACGTCGTTAACTTCCTTGACGATGGCGTCGGTGGCCAGCGCCTGAGCTTCGGTGTCCTGCACGTGGAGCGCGACGGTCTGGATCGACGCGCTCATCTGTTCGATGGCGCGCGCGGCTTCGGCGGTGCGCTGCGACTGCTCCAGCAGGCGCTGTTTGAGGCCGACGATTTCTTCTTCGATGTGGCCGGTTTCAGACTTCAGCCGGCGGGCGGTGTTTTGCACTTCCAGCACCATCGCGGCCTGCCGGATCCTGAGCGTCTCTGCCGCATCCAGCAGCTCGCTGAATTCCTCCGCATGGTTCACTTCCACCGCCCGATCGAGGCGTCCCTCGGCCAGGCCCCGAATTGCCGACACCGCGCGTAACAGCGGCCGGTTGACGCGCGTGTTGTTCCACCAGCAGCCAAGACCTGCACCCAGGGCCCCGAGCAGACCCAGCCCCAGCGCCAACTCGGCATAGCCGGCAAAGCCGGCGCCGCCGGCACCCAACGCGAGCGCCAGCTGGCCCACGCCGGTCAGGTCCGCGCGGGTCGTGAACGGAATGCGTTCCAGCAGCGAAGGTTGATGCACGGGATAGCGGGCCTGCCCGCTGTTGATGGCCTTGTAGAAGGTCTCGGCGTCGCTGATTTGCTGGCGCGAAGGCGGGCGACGAATCGACTGGTAGCCCACCAGCGTGCCGTTGTCATGAAAGGGCGTGACGAAGGCTTCTACCCAGTAATGGTCGCCGGTCTTGCAGCGGTTTTTCACCAGCCCGCGCCACGCGCGCCCGGCGCGTACCGAAGCCCAGAGTTCGGCAAACACTGCCGCCGGCATGTCCGGATGACGAAGCAGGCTGTGACTATTGCCCAGCAGCTCGGCGCGGGTATAGCCGCTGATCTGCACGAAGGCCTCGTTGGCGTAATTGATGATGCCGCGCAGATCGGTGCGCGACACCAGCGCAGTGTCGCTGGCCAAAAAGACTTCGCGTTGTGTGACGGGTCTCGAACTGCTCACCGGAACACTGCCTCTTGCGTGAGGTTGCCTTGGGCTCGTTTTAGCGGGTGAAACCAGAAATCACTTTAATTAGCCGGATTAGCCCTCGCCGGCGAGACGGCCAGAAACTTGGCATAGCGCGCGGCGATCGCCGTCCAGTCGTGATGGGTGCGGACATGGGCGGCGGCCCGTGCACCGAGCGCCGCCGCCGCTGCCGGATCATCCATCAGGGCAGTGATCGCCCGCTGCCAGGCGGCGGCGTCCAGCGCTGGCAGCAGCTGCCCGTTGCAGCCGTCGGCCACCGCATCAAGCAGGCCTTCCAGCGCCGACGCCAACACCGGGCGCGCGCAAATCCCGGCCTCCAGCACCGCGATCCCGAAGCCTTCCATATCGCCCGCCACCGGCACATTCGGCTGGATGAAAACATCTGCCGAATGCAGCAGGAGTTCGCGAGTCGCATCGTCGACCCGGCCCAGCAGCACGACGCGGTCGGTGAGTCCACGCGCAGCGACCGCCGCGCGAATCTCTGCCTCGTCCGGACCCGCGCCGGCCAGCACGTAAATCACCCGCGCCGGCAAGCCGGGCATGACTTCGCGAATGAACCAGGCCGCGCCCTTGCGGCGGACCAGCCGCCCGGTGGTGAGCAGCACCGTGGTCTGATCCAGCGGACGACCCAGACGAGCGGCCAGCGCCGCGCGGTCTGCGGCGCCGGCGAAGGCCGCCAGATCAAGCCCGTTGGGAATAACGCACAGCCGCTCGGGTGCGATGCCCTTGTCTTCTGCCAGCGCGCGCGTCGCCTGACTGACCGCGATGAGCCCATCCAGCACGGGCAGAAAACGCCGTACCCACAGCCGCTGGTACCAGCGCGCGCGCCAGGACAAATCGAGCCCATGCACCACGCAGACCACGCGCAGCCGCGGGTGCAGTCGTTTCAGACACCAGCCGACCACGCCGAGCACGCCGTCGCCCAGCAGCACGGCGTCGAAGCGATGCGCGGTGAACAGCGCATAAACAATTGCCCACGGCAGAAACCACGGCAGCGCGCGCTTGCCGCGGCGGTTGGCCAAGGTGCGTAGTTCGAGTTCACCGGGCAGCCACTGTGACAAGGCCCAGTTGTGATTTTCGATGCCGCCCGTCACCGGGGGAT
>JALRCR010000066.1 GCA_023257255.1 Gammaproteobacteria bacterium
ACGCGAAATTAACCTGCGACACCATCACGCCTTCCCGGACCGCAAGGTCAACCAGCCGGACCTCGAATGGGGCGGTGAATACCAATGGCGTCGGGACGGTGAATATCACCTGTTCAACCCGGACACCGTCTACAAGCTGCAGCACGCCACGCGGGCCGGGCGCGAAGACATCTTCCGTGAGTACACCCAGCTGGTCGATCAGCAGAGCGAACATCTGGCCACCTTGCGCGGCCTCTTCCAGCTCAAGGAAGCCGCGCAGCCGGTGCCGCTGGACGAGGTCGAGTCGATTGAGTCGATCATGAAGCGCTTCCAGACCGGCGCCATGTCCTATGGCTCGATCAGCGCCGAAGCGCACGAGACCCTCGCCATCGCCATGAACCGCATCGGCGGTCGCTCGAATACCGGCGAAGGCGGCGAAGATCCGGCCCGCTTCACGCGGGACGCCAACGGCGATTCCCGGCGCAGCGCGATCAAGCAGGTGGCCTCCGGCCGCTTCGGCGTGACGGCGGAATATCTCGTCAACTCCGACATGATGCAGATCAAGATGGCGCAGGGCGCCAAGCCCGGCGAGGGCGGTCAGCTGCCCGGTGGCAAGGTGTCCGAGTACATCGGCAAGCTGCGCCACTCGGTGCCGGGTGTGGGCCTGATTTCGCCCCCGCCGCACCACGACATCTACTCCATCGAGGACCTCAAGCAGCTCATCTTCGACGTGAAGCGCGCCAACCCGTCGGCGCGCGTGCACGTCAAGCTCGTCAGCCAGTCCGGGATCGGCGCGGTCGCCGCCGGGGTGACGAAGGCCCTCGCCGACGTCGTCCTCGTGTCCGGCCACGACGGCGGCACCGGCGCCTCGCCGGTGACCTCGCTCAAGCACGCCGGCGTGCCCTGGGAACTCGGCCTCGCCGAAACCCAGCAGGTGCTGGTGGCCAACAAGCTGCGCGACCGCATCGTGGTGCAGGTCGATGGCCAAATGAAAACCGGCCGCGACGTCATTATCGGCGCGCTGCTGGGCGCGGAAGAATACGGCTTCGCCACCGCCCCGCTGGTCGTGATGGGCTGCGTGATGATGCGCGTGTGCCATCTCAACACCTGCCCGGTCGGCATCGCCACGCAAGACCCGCGACTGCGCGCCAAATTTGGCGGTCAGGCCGAGTTCGTCGAGAACTTCTTCCGCTTCATCGCGCAGGAAGTGCGCGAATACATGGCGAAACTCGGCTTCCGCACGATGGACGAGATGATCGGCCGCGCGGACAAAATTGAAGTGAACCACGCGGTCGACCACTGGAAAGCCAAAGGCCTCGACCTGTCGAAGATTCTCTACCAGCCGCCGGTCGCGCCCGACACCGCCCTGCGCAATACGCGCGGGCAGGACCATGGCCTCGATCGCTCGCTCGACCGCCGCGTGCTGGTGCCTGCCTGCCAGGCGGCGCTGGAGCACGGCACCCCGGTGACGCTCGACGTGCCGGTGCGCAACATCAACCGCACGGTCGGCACCATCCTTGGCTTTGAGCTGACCCGCCGCCACGGTGGCGAGGGCCTGCCCCACGACACCATCCGGCTGAACTTCACCGGCTCCGCCGGGCAGAGTTTTGGCGCATTCGTGCCCAAGGGCATCACGATGAGCCTGGAAGGCGACGCCAACGACTACATCGGCAAGGGTCTTTCGGGCGGCAAGCTGATGGTATTCCCGCCGCGTCAGGCGACCTTTGTACCGGAAGAAAACATTCTCATCGGCAACGTCGCGCTCTATGGCGCCACCTCGGGCGAAGCCTACTTCCGCGGCGTGGCGGGCGAGCGCTTCTGCGTACGCAACAGCGGCGCCGAGGCGGTGGTGGAAGGCGTCGGCGACCACGGCTGCGAATACATGACCGGCGGTCGCGCGGTCATCATCGGCGGCACCGGACGCAACTTTGCGGCCGGCATGTCGGGCGGTATCGCCTACGTGTACGACCCGCACAACCGCCTGCCGGCCCGGTGCAACACCGAAATGGTGGATCTGGATCGGGCCGATTCCGAAGAAGACGAGGTCTGCCTGCAGCGTCTGCTCAACAACCACGTGCGCTACACGCAAAGCACGGTGGCACAGGCGATTCTGCGCGACTGGGCCACCAGCAAAGCCCTGTTCGTCAAAGTCATGCCCCGCGATTACAAACATGTACTGGCCGCGATTGCGCGTGCCCGTGCGGCTGGCCTCCCCGAAGATGAGGCCGTGATGGAGGCAGCCCATGGCTAAAGTGACCGGTTTTCTCGAGTTTGGCCGCGAAAAGCAGCCCTATCGCCCGGTTGAGCAGCGCCTGCACGACTGGTCGCAGGTCATGCAGCCCTGGGAAGCGAAAACGCTGAACGAGCAGGCGGCGCGCTGCATGGATTGCGGCATTCCGTTCTGCCATCAGGGCTGTCCGCTGGGTAACCTGATTCCTGACTGGAACGATCTGGTGTACCGCGATCGCTGGGAAGAGGCGATTGAGCGCCTCCACGCCACCAACAACTTCCCGGAGTTTACGGGCAGTCTGTGCCCGGCACCCTGCGAAGGCGCCTGCGTGCTCGGCATCAACGACAACCCGGTGACCATCAAGGCCGTCGAGCTTTCGATCATCGATCGCGCCTTCGCCGAAGGCTGGGTCAAGCCGCTGCCGCCCGCCCAGGAAACCGGCAAGAAAATCGCGGTCGTCGGCTCCGGCCCGGCCGGACTGGCCGCCGCCCAACAGTTGCGTCGCGCCGGCCATGCGGTCACGGTCTTTGAGCGTGACGACCGCATCGGTGGCCTGCTTCGCTACGGCATTCCCGAATTCAAAATGGAAAAGAACGTGCTCGACCGCCGCCTCGAGCAACTCACCGCCGAGGGCGTGGTATTCCGCACCAACGCGCACGTCGGGGTGAACGTGACCGTCGAATCCCTGCGAAAGGACTTTGATGCCGTGCTGCTGGCGGGCGGCTCAACTGCCCCGCGCGACCTGCCGCTGCCCGGTCGCGACCTGCGCGGCGTGCATTTCGCCATGGACTACCTGACCCGGCAAAACCGCCGCCTCGAAGGTGACCTGCTGCCGGAAGAGCCGGAGTTCAACGCGAACGACAAGCACGTCGTCATCATTGGCGGCGGCGACACCGGCGCCGACTGTCTGGGCACCGCCCACCGGCAGCAGGCCCGCCATATCGCACAGCTCGAAATCATGCCCAAGCCGCCCGGCACGCGTGGTGGCGACAACCCCTGGCCGGAATACCCGCGCGTGTATCGCATTGCCTCGGCCCACGAGGAAGGCGGCGAGCGGGTCTATGCGGTCTCGACCAAGCGCTTCATCGACGATGGCACGGGCGCGGTTCGCGCGGTGGAAATCGTGTCGGTGGAAGTGAAACAGCAGGACGGCCGGATGAGCTTCGAGGAAGTGCCGGGTAGCACGCGCGAAATCCCCTGCGAACTGGCGCTGCTGGCCATGGGCTTCGTGGCCCCCGAGCGCACGGTGACCAGCCAGCTCAATCTAAAGCTGACCGACCGCGGCAACGTGTGGCGCGATAAGGCCTGGATGACCTCGGAGAAAGGCGTGTTTACCGCCGGTGACATGCAGCGCGGTCAGTCGCTGATCGTGTGGGCAATCGCCGAAGGCCGGGCCGCTGCTGCCAGCATCGATACCTACCTGATGGGTCAAACCGACCTGCCTGCGCCGCTCGCCTGAGCGGTTCCGGCCCCTTGAGTACGCTCGCCAATGACCGCTTCCTGCGCGCCTTGCGCCGGGAGGCGGTAGACCGCACGCCGGTCTGGATCATGCGCCAGGCGGGGCGCTACCTGCCGGAGTATCGCGCTACCCGCGCCCGCGCCGGTGACTTCCTCACGCTCTGCAAGACGCCCGAACTGGCCTGCGAAGTCACCCTGCAGCCGCTGGCCCGCTTTCCGCTGGACGCAGCGATCCTCTTTTCCGACATCCTGACCATTCCCGATGCCATGGGCCTTGGCCTGTCGATTGACGAGGGCGTGGGCCCGCGGCTGGCGCATCCGGTCCGTAGCGCCGCCGATGTCGCACGGCTCGGCGTGCCGGATCCAGTGGACGATCTCGGCTACGTCATGGATGCCGTCCGCTTGATCAAGCAGGAACTGCACGGACGTGTGCCGCTGATTGGTTTTGCCGGCAGCCCATGGACGCTCGCCACCTACATGATTGAAGGCGGCGGCGGGGACCATGACTTCAAACGGGCCAAGGCCTGGGTCTACAGCGAGCCGCGGTTGCTGCATCAAATGCTCGAGGTGGTCACACGCTCGGTCAGCGGCTATCTGCAAGCCCAGCGCGCCGCCGGGGTGGACGCGCTGATGATTTTCGACACCTGGGGCGGTGCGCTAGCTGCTGACGCCTATCGCGAATTCTCCCTGCAATACATGGCGCGCATCGTGTCCGAGTTAGGCAATGCAGTCCCCGTAATCCTGTTCACCAAAGGTGGCGGCGCGTGGCTGGAAGCGATCGCCGACACCGGCTGCAGCGCGGTGGGACTGGACTGGACCGTGCCGCCGGCCGAGGCGCGACGTCGCATTGGCCATCGCGTGGCGCTGCAGGGCAATCTTGATCCGGCGGTGTTGCGCGCGCCAATTCCCGTGATTGAACGGGAAGTCGCGGCGACCCTCGGCGCCTTCGGCTCAGCGCCGGGCCATGTGTTCAACCTCGGTCACGGCATTACGCCCGACATCAATCCGGATCATGTGGCGGCGCTGGTGGCGGCGGTTCATCGGGGCGCTGGCTAGGCGTCGCCTCGCCCACCACCGGCACCACACACAGGCGGTTTTTGCCGGCTTTTTTCGCGGCGTACATCGCCCGGTCGGCGCGTTGAAGCATCTCTTCCACCGGACTCTCTCCGTCCGAAAACATCAGCAGGCCAACGCTCGCCGAGCAGCTCAGCCCCAGCACCTGCACCGCCGCCAAGGCATCCACCAGCTTCTGGCCAACGGCCGTGGCGTGCAGCAGCGCCGCCTGGCGGTCGAAGCCCAGATCGTCCAGCAACACCACAAATTCATCGCCGCCCATGCGGGCCACAGTGTCGCCGGCGCGCAGGAGCTGTTGGGCTCGCGCGGCGACTTCAACCAGCACGGCATCTCCGCCAGCATGCCCGGCGAGGTCGTTGATGCGTTTGAAGTCGTCCAGATCGATAAACAGCAGCGCGGCCTGAACCCCACTGCGGCGGGTTTTCTCCATCACCACCGCCAGCCGGTCAAGCAATGCGCGGCGGTTGGGCAGGCCGGTCAGCGGATCCTGTAGCGCCCAACGCTCCATCTCCGCTCGACGCGCCCGGGCCACAGAAACGTCCCGCGCAATTGCGCAGACGCCGGCCAGATGTCCAAACTCATCCAGAATGGGCGAGGCCGACAGCGAAATCGCCACGCGGGTACCATCCCGGCGCACCCGCACCGTCTCGAAATGCTCTACCCGTTTGCCGCTTTTGATCTGATCGAGAATGGCATCCAGCTCCTGCAGGTGTTCGGGCGGGAGCATCATGGCCAGCGGTCGCCCGATCGCCTCGTTCGCGCTGTAGCCGTAGAGCCGTTCTGCGGCCGGATTCCAGCTGGTGATGACGCCGTTCAGGTCGCGCGTCGTGATGGCATCGTTACTGCTGGTAATAACCGACTCGAAAAAGCGGAGCCTGGCCTCCAGGCGTTTGCGCTGCTGGATGTCCCGCAGCACGAGCACCGCGCCCAGGGTATTACCCGCGCGGTCGAAGATGGGGGCAGCGGACAGCGCGACATGGACCAACTCCCCGGCCCGCGTTTGCCGCAGGGTGTCGAAGGCCTCCACCGTGTGGCCGGCCGCCAGTTGACTGTCGATGCGCTGCTGCTCGGCGTCGAACGCGGCCGGCACCAGAATGTCGACCCGATGGCCAAGCACGGCGCTGGAGGCGTAGCCAAAAAGGAACTCAGCGGCGGAATTCCAGCCGGTAATCCGGCCGTCCATCGTGCGCGAGATGATCGCTTCGCGCGAATAGTCGACCACGGCAGTCGCCAGCGGATCGGCATTGCGCGTGAGCCTGACGTCCATCTGCACAATTTCTCCTGAAAACCGGCGGGGAACGGCGCGGCGGCTCAGGACGCCAGCGCCGGCAAAGCCCGGGGTGAGATAAAGGGCGCCAGCACATGCGCGCGGTTCTTGCCGCTGGTTTTTGCCTGATACATGGCGGTGTCTGCGCGTGCCATCAGCTGTTCCCGGCTGAGCGTCTGACCGGCGAACAGGGTCACGCCCACGCTGGCCGAACATACCGCCGCGCCCGCTTCGATTCTCCCCAACGCGTCCAGCAGCTTGGCGGCGACGGCTTCGGCGTGCGATTGGGCAGCGTTGAAGTCGGATTCAAGCGCGTCCAGCAGGACCACAAATTCGTCGCCGCCGATCCGGGCTACGGTGTCGGCGTCGCGCACCAGTACGCGCAGGCGTCGCGCGACCTCGAGCAACACCTCGTCGCCCGCTTCATGGCCCTGACAGTCGTTCACCTGCTTGAAATCGTCGAGATCGATAAAGAGCAGCGCCCCCGGCAAGCCCGTGCGCTCGCTTTTGCGCATCGCGACGCCCAGCCGGTCGAGGAGCGCGCGGCGATTGGCCAGACGCGTCAGGGGATCTTCCAGCGCCCAGGATAAAAGCACGCCCATCCGGCGCCGGATTGCGCCCGTATCATGGGTAAACTCGCTGAAGCCCGCGGATGACTGCAGGCGAAACAGGCTGAGCGAGACTTCGACCTCGTGCCCGTCGCGATGCTGTCGGCAGGTCACGAAGTCGCGCAACTGACCGCCGTTACGCACATGCGCCAGCAATTGAGCCGCTTCACCGCGACGCTCCGGCGCATACAGCGCGGCGAGCGGCTGGCCCAGCATCTCGCGCTCCGAATAGCCGTAGAGCGCTTCGGCGCCCTCATTCCAGCTCGCGATCGCGCCGTCCTCATCGCAGCTCAGGATGGCTTCAGCGCTGGACCGGACGATGGACTTGAAGTGGCTTAAGCCCGCCGCGCCGTGCACGCGGCAGGCGCTGAGCACCGCGAGGCCAGATGGTCCGGCGGGACCGAGCATCGGCGCGAGATTGAGTAACACAGGCAGGGCCTGACCCGCAGCGTCCACCCAGGTCGCCGGCACATCGGCGAGTGGCTGACCCTCGCGCAGGCAGTCGCTGAGCTGCAACCTGCTGCGCGACGCCGCAGACGCGAAACGCTCAAGCAGCGATCGGCCCAGCAGTTCGGCTGCGCCGGTCCCCAGCAGCCGCTCGGCGGCGGCGTTCAGACTCAGGACACAGGCATCCGGACCAAGCGTGAATATGCCTGACTGCGGCGTGTAATCGCCCGCGTTGGATGGGATTCCTTGCATGGGTTCGCCTCCCTGAAGTCAGCAAAGAGCTGCCAGAACAGTGTAGGTGCAGGCGGACGAGAGGCCCGCCGCAATCTGCGGCGGGCTTGAGGCCGGTCAACAATCAGCGGCGCGTGTGAACGGCGCCGGCGCACTTCAGTCGAGCAAACAGCGCAGCGGGCGCATGGGCGAGGGCACAAATCCGTGGCGCGCATAGAAGCGCTGGGCGGCGGTGTTGATGTCATCGGTCAGCAGCGTCACGCGTTTGCACCCGACCGCGCGCGCCTGTCGCAGGGCCTCCTGCAAGAGCGCACTGCCAGCGCCTGAATTGCGCAGTCCGGCGGTAACGACCATGTCTTCCAGCAGGGCAACCCGCGCCCCGAGTGCGGTGGAGACAGTGAACAGCAGACCCACCATACCCACTGCGGCCGGTCCATCCCGCGCAATCAGCAGCAGGCCGGTTTGCGGGGCGTCGAGAATCATCTGCAAACCGCGCGCCTGCGCGGCGGTGTCGGGAGAAAACTCGGCTTCCTGCGCGAACAACTCGCCGAGCAAGGCCACCATGTCGCCGAGGTCAGAGGACGTTGCGGGCGTGATGCTCAGCACGGTCTGATCTGGCGACTCGGCACTCAGTTGCTGGCGAGCCCGCGCCCGATGCGCTGGGATTCAAGCCAGCGACGTACGCGGTTGGCATCACCAATCGGCGTGAGTTTACCGGGCGAATCGAGCAGCACCAGAATCAGCGGCCGGTTGGCCGTGCGCGCCTGCATCACCAGACAGCGCCCGGCTTCGGCGGTGTACCCGGTTTTCGAGAGTTCAATTTTCCAGTCCGGATCCTTATAGCGCACCAGCCGGTTGGTGTTATTGAATTCTTCCTGAGCGCGACCGTTACGGATACTGACCACCTGTCCGGTGGTCGTGGTGAACTCGCGGATCAGCGCGTAGTTACTGGCCGCCCGGACCATCTTCGCCAAGTCGTTGGCGGTAGAGACATTGCGCGGGTTGAGTCCGGCCGAATCGGCAAAATTGGTATTGCGCATGCCGAGCGCATCGGCTTTGGCGTTCATCGCGGCAATGAACTGCTGGCGCCCGCCCGGATAGGTTCGCGCCAGCGAGGCCGCGGCGCGATTTTCGGAGGACATCAGCGCTAACCGCAGGATGTCACGTCGCGACAGCCGGGTGCCGACGGCCAGTCGGGAGTGGGTGCCTTTGAGTCGGTCGACATCGCCGTCGCTGATCGTGACCGTCTGCTCCAGCGGTAGGCCGGCATCCAGCGTCACCATCGCCGTCATGAGCTTGGTAATGGAAGCGATTGAAGTCTGTTCGTCCGGGTTCCGCGCCAGTAGCACAGTATTGCGGTCGCGGTCGATGACCAGCACTGACGACGACTGCAGGCGCAAACCACCGGCTTCTTTCGCGGCGACTTGTGCCGGTTGCAGGGCGCGCCGTGGGGCCTGAACCCGTGCCTTGGCGCGGGTATTGGCGGCTTGGGCAGCCGGCCGGCGCGTATTCGGCGACTTGCGGGCACTGCGCTTGGCATGCGCACGGGGTTTGGCCTTGGCCTGGGCTTTACGCAGCGCCTTGCGCGGCGCCTGTGCCGTAGCTTTGCGCGGCGCCTGTGCCGTCGCCTTGCGGACGACGCGAGGTTTGGCTTTGGCCGCGGTCTGGGCCTGCGCAACGGCCTTGCGCTCATGGCCCTCAACCGGTTTTTGAGCCAGCGCCACATGGCTGCTCAAAACCAGCCCCAGCGCCAGCAATAACCCCCATCCCCGCATCAAGACCCCCACCTGCGTTTGGCCGCTCGGGCCACATTGATCAATATCTTATGACGTGTACTTTAGTCTGAGCATAAGGATTGCGTCGAGCGTTTTATGGCACAAAGCAGCAACAGCAAGCAGGCCAAGGCCAGTGGCCATTGGCCCAGACGCACGAACGGGGTGCTCCCGGTGCGCGGCGTAACCTCCCCCTTCAGCACATAGGGCTCGAACTGCGGTGAGCGCGACCGTAAGCCGCCGTGATGGTCAATGATGGCGGAGATACCGGTATTGGTCGCCCGCAGAAACTCCCGACCCGCCTCAGCCGCCCTGACCCGGGTGATCTGGAGGTGCTGATGCGGCGCGGCGCTGTCGCCAAACCACGCGTCGTTGCTGACATTGACCAGCAGGTTGGCCGCCGGCAGCGCCTTGCGCACCTCACTGGCATAGGCGTCTTCGTAGCAGATGGTGGCGCCGATGCGTAACTCGCCAGCACGCAGGGCCGCCTGCTGCGCCGGCCCCGGGGTGAAGCCGGACATCGGAATCGACAGAAAATCGAGCGCCGGGCGCAACAGGGCGTCGAACGGCAGGTATTCGCCGAAAGGCACCAGATGATGCTTGTCGTAGCGCGCATCGGCCGTGCCCAGCAGCACCAGACTGTTGAAGTAGCGCTCGGCGGACTCGGCGGTAGGCAGTCCCAGCAGAAACACACTGCCAGCGGCTTTCGCACGGGCCTTAAGCTCGGCCAGAAACTCGGGGATTTCGGCGGGAAACGCCGGCAAGGCGGTTTCCGGCCAGACGATGATGTCGGCGCCCCAGTACGGCGCGGTCAGGCTCGCATAGCGCTCGAGGGTGGCGGCGCGCGCCTCTGGCGACCACTTCATGGACTGGGGCACCGCCCCTTGCACGATGGCCACCGTCCGGGACGGGCCATCGGGCCGGGTCCATTCGACATCCATCAGGACCGCCCCGAGCAGCCAGGGCAAGACCGCCCCCGCCATCAACCACGCCCGCCGGCGCGACTGCAGGACCGCCGTGGCCAGCGCTCCCGCCGACAGCGCGAGGACAAGACTGGCGCCTTGGGCGCCTAACACCGGCAGCCAGCCCGCCAGCGGCGAATTCAGCTGGCTGTCACCCAGCAAGAGCCAGGGGAAGCCGGAAAAAAAATAGCCCCGCGCCCATTCGCTCGCGGTCCACAGCACCGGGGCGAGGGCGCAGAGTCGCCAGACTTCGCCGCGCGCCGGCAAGCGGCGCAGCAGCCAGCCTGCCAGCGCCGGGTACAGGCTGATGAACATGACGAATAGCGCGGTCATCGAGACCGAGAAGACATACAGCGGCAAACCGAATTGATGGATGCTGATCTGCACCCAGCCCACGCCATGCCCTAAAAACCCAAGCCCAAACAGGTAGCCGCGCCAGGCGGCGGCCCGCGGCGTGGTGTCGTGCCACAGCACAAAGAGCGCCGCCAGCACGAGCGGCGCCAGCCACCAGTGGGCGTAAGGCGCAAATGCGAAGGGCAGCAGCAGTCCCAGCAGCAGGGCAACGGCGGCCGCCACGCCGGCGCGCGCCCTGAACAGCGCGGGCATCTGCCTAGGCGTCGCGCGCAGCGCTGCGCGCGTCGACCGTGCGCATCACCCGCATCAGCTGCACCCGGCGCGGATCGGCACGCAGAATCTTGAAATGAAAGCCGGCAAATTCGATTTCATCGCCGCGCTCGGGCAAGCGCCCGAACTCATGCACCACCAGCCCGCCGATGGTGTCGTACTGGGCATCGGACAGGCGCGTTTTGAAGTAGCTGTTGAAGTGGGCGATGGGGGTGCGGCCTTTCACCGTATACCGGTTGGCGCGGTGGCTGCGCACAAAGGCCTCATCCTCGACGTCGTACTCGTCGTCGATTTCGCCCACGATTTGCTCGATCACGTCCTCAATGCTGACCAGCCCGGCAATGCCGCCGTATTCATCGACCACGATGGCGAGGTGATTGCGGCTCTGCCGGAATTCACGCAGCAGGATATTCAGTCGTTTGCTTTCCGGCACGAAGACCGCCGGTCGGAGCACATCCCGGATGTTGAACGCCTGTTGAGGGTCGGCGGCCAGGGGCAACAGGTCTTTTGCGAGCAGGATGCCGACCGCGCGCTCGTGGCCGGCGTCCAGCACCGGGAACCGCGAATGGGCAGATTCGATAACGGCCGGCAGGAACTCTTCAGGCGTCGCATCAGCCTCGATAAACACCATTTCCGCGCGCGGAATCATGATGTCGAGCACTTTCATTTCCGACACCAGCAGCGCGCCTTCCAGCATCGCCGCGGTGTCGTTGTCGATCAGGTTCTGGCGCTCGGCGTCGTGAAACAGCCGGATCAGATCCTGCCGGGTTCGCGCCGGAGGCTTCAACCAATGCGCAAGCCGCGCACGCAGGGGATCGAGGGTTCGATTGAGCCACGCGCGCGGCGTCGACTCGGGAGGTTCGTCGGTCATGACGGGATCTCACGCTCCGCATAGGGGTCGGGAAATTGGAGTTCAGCCAGCAGTTCGCGCTCCAGCGCTTCCATCTGCTCGGCTTCCTTGTCGTTTAGATGGTCGTAGCCTAATAAGTGCAGGGCGCCGTGCACCAGCAGGTGGGCGCAATGCGCGGCGATGGTCTTGGCCTGCGCGGCGGCTTCGGCTTTCAGCACCGGCGCGCACAGCACGATGTCGCCCAGCAGCTGCGGCGCGACATCCTCCAGCCCGCTGACCGGAAACGACAGCACATTGGTCGGCCCTTGTTTGCCCCGCCAGCGGGCGTTGAGGGCGCCGCCCTCCTCGGCATCGACGACGCGCACAGTCAGGCTTGCCACCGGCCGCAAGCCGGCCAGCGCCTGCGCCAGCCAGGCTTTCATCTCACGATTGGTCGGCAATCCGCGTAACGCGGTGGCCCGCTGAATCTCGACCGTCACGCTCATGCCGGGGGACTTTCAAAGGCCTCGTAGGCATCGAGAATTCGGCCGACCAGCGCGTGGCGCACCACGTCCTGCGAACGGAAAAAGGTGAAGCTGATGCCTTCGACCTCGCGCACCACGTCGATCGCGTGGCGCAGACCGCTCTCCCGGCCGCGGGGCAGGTCAACCTGCGTGATATCGCCGGTGATCACCGCTTTCGCGCCAAAGCCGATGCGGGTCAGGAACATCTTCATCTGCTCGATGGTGGTGTTCTGGGCTTCGTCGAGAATGATGAACGCATCGTTCAAGGTGCGCCCGCGCATGAAGGCCAGCGGTGCGACTTCAATCACGTTGCGCTCGATGAGTTTCGCGACCTTGTCGAAGCCGAGCATCTCATACAGGGCGTCGTAGAGCGGGCGCAGATACGGGTCGATTTTCTGCGCCATGTCGCCGGGCAAAAAACCAAGTCGCTCGCCGGCCTCAACCGCCGGGCGCACCAGACACAGGCGCCGGACCCGGTCGCGCTCGAGGGCGGCCACCGCCGCCGCGACCGCCAGATAGGTCTTGCCGGTGCCGGCCGGGCCCACGCCAAAACTGATATCGCAGCGTTCGATATTCCGCAGATACAGCCGCTGATTGGTACCGCGTGCCTTCACCACCATGCGCCGGGTCTGCACCACCGCTTCGTCATCGTCGGCGGCGCCGTCGTGGCGCGCCAGCGTGGCGGCGGAATCCTGCAAACGCAGGTGAACGTCCGACGGTGCCAGAAATTTGTTGCCGGCGGTCGCGTAGAGATCGCGAATGACCTCCGTCGCCGTGCTCCGCTCCAGCGGCGCGCCGGTGATGTGAAATACGTTGCCGCGATTGCTGATTTCCACCCCGAGGCGGCGTTCGATCAGCCGCAGGTGCTCGTCAAACTGGCCGCAGAGGTTGGCCAAGCGTTCGTTCTGCAGGGGTTCGAGGGTGAGTTCGCTGGAAGTGGGTTCGCTCAATTCAGACGGCCTGGGCTGCGGTCGTAATAAGTTCACCGCGCAGCGAATTGGGCAGCGCGGCGGTAATGCGCACCTCGGCAAACTGGCCGATGAGCGTCGCGGGACCCGCAAAGTTCACCACGCGGTTGTTCTCGGTGCGGCCAGACAACTCGCTGGCATCCTTGCGCGCGGCGCGGGTGATCAGTACCCGCTGCACGCTGCCAACCATGCGCTGGCTTTTGGCCTGGGCCAGTTCCTCGAGCCGCCGCTGCAAAATCGCCAGACGGTGCTTTTTTTCTTCGGTCGTGACGTCATCCGCAAAGCTCGCTGCCGGCGTGCCCGGGCGCGGGCTGTAAATGAAACTGAAGGAGTGGTCGAAATCGACCTGCTCGACCAGCGCCATGGTGGCGTCGAAGTCCTCTTCGGTCTCGCCGGGGAAGCCGACGATGAAGTCCGAAGAAATTGAAATGTCCGGGCGAATCTTCCGCAGGCGGCGGATCTTGGAGAGGTATTCCAGCGTCGTATGGCCGCGTTTCATCAGCGACAGCACACGATCCGAACCGCTTTGCACGGGCAGGTGAACGTGACTGACCAGCGCCGGCACTTCGCCGTAGGCCGCGATCAGGCGGTCGCTGAACTCAACCGGATGCGAGGTGGTGTAGCGAATCCGCTCAATGCCGTCGACCGCCGCCACGAACGCGACCAGCGCTGCCAGATCGCACAGCTGTCCATCGTGCATCCGGCCGCGATAGGCGTTGACGTTCTGCCCCAGCAAGGTCACTTCGCGCACGCCCTGTTCGGCCAGCGCGACAATTTCGGTGATGACGTCGTCAAAGGGCCGGCTGAACTCTTCGCCGCGGGTGTAGGGCACCACGCAAAACGTACAGTATTTGCTGCAGCCTTCCATGATTGAGACGAAGGCCGTCGGGCCTTCTGCCCGCGGTTCCGGGAGTCGGTCGAATTTCTCTATTTCTGGAAAGCTGATATCGAGCACCCGGCGCTGGCCGGCCAGCGCGGCGTCGTAAAGCGCGGGCAGCCGATGCAGGGTTTGCGGACCGAAAACAAGGTCGACATAGGACGCGCGGGTAAACACGTTATCGCCTTCCTGACTCGCCACACAGCCGCCGACGCCGATCACCACCCCCGGGCGGGCGTCTTTCAGTTCCTTCCAGCGCCCGAGCTCGGAAAACAGTTTTTCCTGCGCCTTCTCGCGCACCGAGCAGGTATTGACCAGCAGGAGATCCGCTTCTTCGGGCTGCTCGGTCGGCGTGAAGCCATGAGACGCACCGAGTACCTCCGCCATCTTGCGGGAGTCGTACTCGTTCATCTGACAGCCAAAAGTCTTGATGTAAACGCGTCTGCTCATGGCCTAACCGGGCTCTCTTCGGAAACTAAAGCTACAACAGATATTCGTGACAGTTCAAAACAGCCCGCTGGCGCGCGCTCAGCCGAGCGGCGGTTCAAAAGCCGCATTCCGCGCCCGCAGGAACGCTTCGACCGCCGCCGCGGCGGCGTTGACCGCCTGCTCGTCGCCACCCCGCACCACCAGCGAGGTGCCGAAACGACCTTCGCGCATGAACGGATAGCTGCCCAGATCGAGCGTCGGGTAGTCGGCCTGCACGGCGGCCAGCTCGTTGGCAATATCGCTTTCGCGGATCCAGGCGGTGACGGTGCGGCTGACGATGGGCGGGCCGCCCGGCAGGGTAGCCAGCACGTTCGGCAGCATGGCCGCGAGGATGCGCGGCACGCCGGGCAGCACGTGGACATTTTCCAGCGTAAATCCGGGGGCCGCGCTGACCGGGTTATCAATCAGGCTTGCGCCCAGCGGAATCCGCGCCATCCGCAGACGCACCTCGGTGGTTTCTGCTTCCCCGTAATAGTGGGTCAGACGCCGCACCGCTTCCGGGTGATGCTGCACCTCCACGCCGAAGGCCGCGGCGATGCAGTCGGTGGTGATGTCGTCATGCGTCGGCCCGATGCCGCCGGTGGTAAACACCTGCTGATGGCGCACACGCAGCGCGTTCACCGCCTCCATGATGGCCTCGGGCCGGTCCTCGACAATGCGCACTTCGCGCAAGCGGATGCCCATCGCCGCCAGCGCGCTACCGATGGTTTGCACGTTGGCGTCGCGGGTGCGACCGGACAGGATCTCGTTGCCGATAACCAGCACGGCCGCGCTGTCGGGGGTGGGGCTCATGACGCCTTCAGCGGCTCCGGCAATTCGATCCGCAGGTTGTCGATGAGGCGCGCCGGCCCCAGCCAGGCGGCGACGAGCAGCTGCAGGCAGGTGTCACCGGCCTGCGGCAAGCCCAAATCATGCGCGCGTCGAATACTGAAATATTCGGGCCGGAAACCAACCGCCGCGAGTTCGGCCATGCCGGCGGTTTCGATCGCGATCAGCGACAGCGTCTGCGGCAGCAGTTTTTCGCGGGCCCGAATCATGGCCTGAAAGATCTGGGGGGCGAGTTCGCGTTCCCGC
>JALRCR010000067.1 GCA_023257255.1 Gammaproteobacteria bacterium
GGCCACCGGCTGCTATCAGCGCGACGCGCGCGATCTCCCGCTCGACCTGGTGCTGCGAATTGCTCTCGGGCTCTGCGGCGGCCTGTTGCTGTTCCTGCCGCTGCAGCGCTGGCTACCGCTCGGCCCGACCTCCGCGGTGGCGCTGGCGCTTGCCTGCACCCTGTCGCTGATCGGAATTGCCAGCAACCGCTTGCTCTGCGCCAGCGCGAACGAACGGCTGTTCGCTCGCCGGGTGCTGGTGTTGGGCGCCGGCGAGCGGGCGCATCGGATTGAATCACTCAGGCGCGCCAGCGATCGACGCGGCGTGCAACTGGTGGCGTTTGTCCGCCACGGTCAGGCGAGCCCGCGGGTTAACGCCGCGCGGCTGGTATTTCCGGGCGCAAGTCTGGTCGCCCTAGCGCGCCGTTTTGCGGCCAGCGAAATCGTTGTGGCCCTGGATGACCGACGGCATGACTTTCCAGAGCAGGAACTGCTCGAGTGCAAGATGCAGGGCATCCGCGTTACCGAAGACATCGCGTTTCTCGAGCGTCAGCGCGGCCGCGTATTGCTGGAAGGGCTCGGCGCGGGCGATTTGATTTTTGCCGACGGCTATACCCAGGCCGTGCGCGGCGGATCTGTGAAGCGTGCGCTGGATCTGCTCGTCGCCGGCACCTTGTTGCTGGCGGCGTTGCCGCTGATGCTGCTGGTATCGCTCGCGATCATGATTGAGAGCGGCGCGCCGGTCATCTACGTGCAGGAACGGGTAGGGCGCGGCGGGCGGGTGTTTCGTCTCTACAAGTTTCGCAGCATGCGTCAGGACGCCGAAGCCAACGGGCAGGCGGTGTGGGCGCAGCAGGGTGACCGCCGGGTCACGCGGCTGGGACGCTTCCTGCGCAAGAGCCGACTCGATGAACTGCCGCAACTGTTCAACGTGCTCGCCGGCGATATGAGCCTCATCGGCCCGCGCCCCGAACGCCCCGCCTTTGTCGCCAGCCTCACGCAAGAAATCCCCTACTACCCGCTGCGACACTGCGTGAAGCCCGGTATTACCGGCTGGGCGCAGATCTGTTTTCCCTATGGCGCCTCAACCAACGACGCCCGCGAGAAGCTGCAGTACGACCTCTACTACTTAAAGAATTACAGCCTGCTGCTGGACTTCATGATCCTGTGCCAGACCGCACAGGTGATCCTGTGGGGTAAAGGTGCGCGCTAAGCCTGGGGCGGCGCTTGGCGGGCATGCGGTGGCGCGCTAGATGTCGCTGACCCAGCTTGCCGCCTTGTTTGCCCTTGCGGGTGCGCTGGCTTTCAGCGTGCTGGCGGTGCGTTTGTTCAGCCGCCGCCAGCCGCCGCAGGCCGGTGTCAGGTGGATGCAAGCTGCGGTGCTGATCAGCGCCGCATGGTGGACGCTGCATGTGGCCTGCTATTACCAGTGGCTCGCCATCGATGCCTTATGGTTATTGCAGACGACAGAAGTCCTGCGCGACTGGGTGTGGGCCCGCGTCGTTTGCGGTCTGGTGCTTGGCGCCGTGGCAGACGTCGATTATGCGAGCAGAGTCCGCCGGCTGCGGCGTGGGCTCGACGTCCTCGCGCTCGCGCTCATGCTCCTGTTGCTCACGCAAGGCCTGCCGGGCGTGCCGCCGCTGCCGCTTGCGCTGGTCCCCACCGGCTTCATGCTGCTGGCGGTGCTCGGCCTGTTGCTGGTGGAGCAGCTCTACCGCAACACCCGCGATGCCACGCGCTGGGCGATGAAGCAAAGCTGCTTCGCGCTCGGCGGACTGTGGGTGTATGACTTCCTGCTGTATGCCGACGGGGCCTTGTTCGGCGCGCTGGATCCGGACTTATGGACCGCGCGCGGGCTGGTCAACGCGGTGGCGGTGCCGCTGCTGTGGGTCGGCGCGGGCCGCCGCCCGAGCGCCGCCGCCGGCCCTCAACTCTCGCGTCAGATGGCCTTTCATGTGACCGCCTTGTCGGCCGCCGGGCTCTACCTGCTGTTCATGGCGGGCGCCGCCTATTACGCCAAAGCTTTCGGCGGCAGCTGGGGCGGGGCGCTGCGCGTGGTGCTCGCGTTCATCGCGGTGCTGAGCGTGGCGTCGCTGCTCGCGTCTGCCAGCTGGCGCGCGGCGCTGCGGGTCTGGGTAGCGCGTCATCTCTACGCCCGACGTCACGACTATCAGGACGCCTGGGCGTCGTTCACCCAGCGCCTTGCCTTGCTGGGTGACCGACCGCTGGCCTTCCGCGAAGGCCTGCTGCGGGCCTTTGCCGATGTGCTCGACTGCACCGGCGCGGCGCTGTGGCAGCAAACCGCGACGGGTCGCTACGAGCGCAACGCGGCGTGGGTCATGACGCCGCCGGCCGCGGCCGTCCTGCCGCAGGATCATCCGTTGATCGTGCAGTTCACCCGCGACGATCGGCCACTGGCGATGGCGCCGCTGGCCGCCCGGGCCACGCTGGACGAGCACGCGCTGTGGCCCGGCTGGCTGCTTGAACTGCCGCGCGCCTGGGCGCTGGTGCCGCTGGTGCATCAGGGCGAGTTGCTGGCGCTGGTGGTGCTGGGCGAGCGGCGCAGTCCCACGCCGTTTACCGCTGAAGATCAGGACCTGCTGTGCACCATGGCTCGTCAGGCCGCAGGCTATCTCGCGCTCCTCCGGGCGACCGATGCGCTGGCCGAAGCCCGCCAGTTCGAGGCTTTCAATCGCCTCTCGGCGTTTCTGGTCCACGACCTCAAGAACGTGCTCGCGCAACTCGCCCTGGTCGGCCGTAATGCCGAGCGTCACCGGCATAACCCCGCCTTTGTGGATGACGCCCTGCGCACCGTCGCGGACGCAACGACGAGGCTCTCGCGGGTGCTGGCGGCGTTCCGGCAGGCGCCCGGGCAGAGCGCCAACGAGGCCTGCGACCTGGTCACGCTGACCGCCACCGCCGTGCAGCAGGTGCAGTCGCGTGCGCCGCGTCCGGTGCTCGTCAGCACCGCCGATCATCTGCCCATTCAGGCCGCGCCCGAGCGTTTGGTCGCGGTCCTCGAACATCTGCTGCAGAACGCCCAGGACGCGACTCCGCAGGACGGCAGTATCCGGGTGGAGTTGTCGCGCGCCGCCGATCAGGCGCTGCTGCAAATCGCCGACACCGGCTGTGGCATGAGCGAAGACTTCGTCCAGCACCAGCTGTTCAAGCCCTTCGCGACCACCAAGGGCAAGGCCGGCATGGGCATGGGCGTTTACGAAAGCCTGCACGTCGTGCGCGCGGTAGGCGGCCGGCTCTCCGTGGCCAGCACGCCGGGCGCCGGCACCACCTTCCAGATCACGCTGCCGCTGGACCGCAGCGCCGGGCAGCGCACAGGGGCATACGCATGAGCCGGCCACGTTTACTCATCGTCGACGACGACCCTGGCGTGACCACCCAGCTCAAATGGGCACTGTCTGATTACGAGCTCAGCTTCGCGAGCAATCGCGCAGAAACGTTGGCCTTGGTGCGGCAACAACCGCCGCCGGTCATTACGCTCGATCTGGGCCTGCCACCCGATCCGGCCAATGCCTCCGAAGGCTTGCAGACACTGTCGGAAATCCTGCGTCTGGCTCCCGGCTGCAAGGTGATTGTGGTCACCGGCAACGACGACCACGAGGTCGCGATGCGGGCAGTGGCGCAAGGCGCGTATGACTTCTACGAGAAGCCGGTCGACCCCGACGTCTTGCGCCTGATCGTCGAACGCGCGATGCGCCTGTACGCGCTGGAAGAAGACAACCGGCGGCTGGCCGCCGCGGGCAACGGAGCGTTCGCCGGACTCATCGCCGGCAGCAACGTGATGCTCGGGGTGTGTCGATCGATCGAGCGCCTGGCCCCGACCGACGCCTCCGTGCTCCTGCTTGGCGAAAGCGGCACGGGCAAGGAAGTGCTGGCGCGCGCGATCCACGCGCTCAGCCCGCGCCACGCGGCGCGCTTTGTGCCGATCAACTGCGCGGCGATCCCCGAGGCCCTGCTCGAGAGCGAGCTCTTCGGCTACGAACGCGGCGCTTTCACCGGCGCCAATCGCCAGAGCAAGGGCAAATTTGAACTCGCTGATGGCGGCACCCTGTTTCTCGACGAGATGGGCGACCTGCCGCTTGCGCTGCAGGCCAAGCTGCTGCGCTTTCTGCAGGAGCGGGTGCTGGAGCGGGTGGGCGGGCGCGAGGAAATTGCGGTCGATACGCGGGTCATCTGCGCGACGCATAAAAATCTCTCGACCCTGATCGCCGAGCGGCTGTTTCGGGAGGACCTCTACTACCGCATCAGCGAACTGTCGATTGCGATTCCGCCGCTGCGTGAACGCCCCGGTGACGCCATTCTTATTGCGCGCAGTTTGCTCGGCCGCTTCCGTCAGCTGCGGGCCACGCCGGTGCGCGATTTCAGCCCGTCGGCGCTGGCGGCAATCGAGGCTCACCCGTGGCCGGGCAACGTCCGCGAACTCGAAAACCGGGTCAAACGCGCGGTGATCATGGCCGAATCACCGGTCATCGAAGCCGCAGATCTGGAACTTGAAGCGCCAGCCAGCAACGGCTTTCGCACGCTGCGTGAAGTTCGCGACGAGGCCGAGGCCGGCGCCATCCAGCTCGCGCTGGCCGCCAGCCGCGGGCAGATCGGCAAAGCCGCCGACGTGCTCGGGATCAGTCGACCCACGGTTTATCACCTGATCAAGAAATACGGCCTGCACTGATGCAGCGGCCGCGCGAGGGCGCACGGATGGTTGAGGGTGTGTGTGATTTTTCCCGCTTCTTTGAAATTGTCGAGGCGGACACCGAGGCCCTGCGCCACGAGGTGTACCGCATTCGCCATCGGGTGTATGTCGACGAACTGGGCTGGGAAGCGGCCGGCGGGCAGGAGTCGCAGGAGGAAACCGACATCTACGACCGGCGCGCGATTTTCTGCCTGCTGAAGCATCTGGCGACCGGACGCTTCATTGGCTGTCTGCGGCTGGTGCTGGCCGACCCGCTGGACCCGAAGGCGGCGTTTCCGTTTGAAGCGCTGGCGCCGCTCGCGACGCGCGCGCTGGCCGCCCGCCACGGCGAGTTCTGGCGGGTTCACGCGGCAGAAATCTCGCGTACCGCGGTCATTGGCGATTTCCGCCGACGCGGGGCCGAGCGCCTGTCGCCGATCAGCGAGTCCAACGGTGAGCGGCCGGATCCGGGGCAGTCGCTGCACGACGAGCGGCGCGGATTTCCGCATATCGCCGCCGGGCTCTACGTAGGCGCGGCGGCGCTCGGGATGGCGCATCAGATGGCGCGCGTCTTCGCCCTGATGGAACCCCGTCTGGCGCGGCGGTTGCGGGTCTACGGCATCCAGTTCGAGCAACTGGGGCCGCCGGTTGAGCATCACGGACAGCGCGCGCCCTACGGCCTTGAAGCGAGTAGCTTCGAGCAAGGCCTGTCGAGCGACCTGAGCGATCTGCTGTGGACGATCCGCCAGACCTTGGCGGCGCGGCGCCGGTGAGTGCGCGCAGGACCGGGCTTGCGCGCACGCGCGCCGGCTAGCCGCGTCCGGGTTCGCCGATTTCCGTCAACTCGACCTCAGCGCCTGGGTCAGGGCGCAGTTTGCGCGCGAGCTTGTGGGCGAGATGCGGCAGCAGTCGCGGCAAAGGCATTTTGAGGCAGTGACTCCGCAGCCGCAGGACTTGCGCGGCGAGGCGCGCCATGGGTGACGGCGGCAGCGTTGGCACCAGCACCCGATTAATCAGCGCGGCGGTCAGGGCCACCGGCGGCAGGCGCACATCGGCGCGCCGCAGGGCGCGTTTGAAAGCGGGCGGGACGCACAGTCCCAGATGCGCTTCGGCCTGACCCAGCGCAAGCCGCAACGGGCGCGCCACCCGTAGGCTCAGGCAGCGCTCCAGCAAGGACGCCCAGAAAGCGGCGCCGTCGGTGGCGCTGAAGTGGCTGACCAGTTCGTAGACGTCCAGCACATCGCGCAGACCGTGCTGGAACTCACCGCTGCGAAAGCCGTGCAGGACGCTGTGTAGCACCAGATCCGGCGGCGCCAGCATGGCGGCCCCGGCGCCGGCGCTTACCCGTCGGGCCAGCAGCGCATCGCCATCCGGATGCAAGGGATCGGTCAGCGGCAGGAGGGTGTGATGGACATCAAGCGTGCCCCCACGCAGTTCGTGATGCAGCGGCGGCAACTCATGCATCCAGGCGCGGTAGTAATGCGCGTCGTAGGGCGTCTGTGGCGGCATCTGCCAGCCGTGCAGTCGCAACTGACATTCCACGACAGACAGCGCCTGATGCGGCACCAGCACGTCCACGTCGGCCACCAGCCGGCCCTGCGCGGGCGGCAGCTGGGCCGCAATGTAGGCCGCTCCTTTCAGCAAGGCCCAAGGGATCTCGAGCGGGTCAAGCGCGCGGTGCAAGCGGTCAATCTCCCACTGCACGCGGCGGGCATGGTCG
Organism: Gammaproteobacteria bacterium; assembly: GCA_023257255.1. Lineage (GTDB taxonomy): Bacteria > Pseudomonadota > Gammaproteobacteria. The sequence continues at coordinate 6,387 of JALRCR010000067.1, forward strand.
GCCGCCACGACATGGTCGGCCCACAGATGGTGGCGCACCCGCGCCGGCACGGCGTCGAGCACGCCCAGGGTCTGCAGCTGGCGATGCCAGCGCCCGGAAACGCCGTGCACGCGCCCCAGCGCCAGCAGGTGCTGCCAGTGGGCGGCCGGCTGGGCGGCGAGCAGGGCAGGGTCCTTGAGTGCGCGCAAAAACAGCGGACGCAGCGACATACAAACTCCTTGGCGGTGAACGAACGGGGGAGGTCGGTCGGCAGCGCAAGCCTTGCCCTGCCGCCCGCGCAGCAAACCACCCGCCGACCCTGCGCCGCTTGGCGTGGCGCAAGAAACCCGCTTTTCCTTTTCACAGCACCGGAGAGTTTTCATGGATGTAAACGGACCCCCGCCGGCAGGCAGCCGGCGTCGCTTCCTCAAAGGCACGGCACTGGCGCTACCGGCGGTGATGACGCTTAACACGGCCCACGCCGGCACGCTGGCCCGGACCAGCCTTAACTGCGGGCAGCCGGTGATGCATGCGCCCTGCGCGCCGCTGCGTTTTGACCGCGACGATTTTTTTCGCGACAAGGTCGCCTGCTACGACAAGCTGGTCGCCGTGACCGACAAGCGCGGCCGCGTGCGCGGCTATACGGCGAACGGTGTGCCGACCTACTTTGAAGGCCTGCGCGGCAGCGACCAGCGGGCCTGCTGGCGCTACGTGGCGAACGGCGAAGAAGTGCCGGCCGCCGAGCAGCCGTACATCAACGCGCCCAACAATCTGCGCACGCTGGATCCCGCGCGTAGCCGCAGCGCCAGCGCCTGCCGCGAGGGCTACGCCATCGTCCACTTCAGCGCGCGCGACGGCAGCGTGCTGGCAGTCGGCGAGCCGCACGCACCGGTCGATGCATTGGTCACCAGCCTCAGCGGCGCCTGTCTCAAGTCGCTGTGGGGCGCGGCGGTCTGAATGGCGCGCGCAGCCCCTTGCTGGACCGCGGCGGCAGCCGTCGAGACCTTGCGTTGGCGCCGTTTCGACGAGGCCTGGTTCGCCTTCGACCCCCGCTCCGGACAAACGCATTTCCTCAATCACACCGCGTTCTCGGTGCTGCAACTGCTGGGTGCGGCGCCGCGCAGTGTGGACGCGCTGGCGGCGGCATTCTGCGCCGCGCACGCGGCCCAGCCCGACCCCGAGCTGCCGGGCGTGCTGGAAGACACGCTGCGGGTGATGGATGCGCTGGGTCTGGCGACGCCGCTGCCATGAGCGCCCCGACCACCGTGCAGGAACTCTCACCGACCGTCCTGCGCCGGCGCTGTGCGGAGGGGCTCGGGCTCAAGGTCGGGCCGTTCGTCGTTCGCCTGCACAGCCGCGCGGCCCTGCTGGCCGAGAACCTGCTGCGCTATTACCCGCACGTGCCGCTGGCGCGGGAGCAAGCGTTTGCCGACGCCGTGATCACCCTCAAGCCGCCGCCGCTGTGGCGATGGCCCGGGCGGCGAGGCTGGACCCTGGCGCTGGAAGACGGGCAGCCCTTCACCGAGTTTCCGGCGCGCGCCCTGCTGGCGCATCTGGAATGGACGATCAACTGGTGTATCGCCAGCCGCGCGCAGCAGTACCTGATGTTGCATGCCGCTGTGCTGGAGCGCGACGGACTGGCGCTGGTCTTGCCGGGTGAGCCCGGTGCGGGCAAGAGCACGCTCTGCGCGTGGCTGATGCTTCACGGCTGGCGCCTGCTGTCGGATGAGTTCGGGCTGCTGCGGCCACAGGCGCTGCGCTTCGATTCGCTGCCACGGCCCATTCCGCTCAAAAACGATTCGATCGGCGTGATTGCCAACAGCTGCCCGACGGCCCGCTTTGGACCGGCAATCGACGGCACGCGCAAAGGCCGGGTGGCGCATCTCCTGCCGCCGGCCGTCCATCTGCAACGGATGGCCGAGACTGCCCGGCCGCGCTGGGTCGTGTTTCCGCACTACGGCGCAGATTGCGCGCCCGCTGCTCATGCCCTGCATCCGGCCGAGTGTTTCGCGGCCCTTACCCAGCACGCGTTCAACTATGCCCTGCTTGGCGCCACTGGCTTTGAGACAGTCGCGGCGCTGACCGGGGCGGTCGACGCCTGGCGCCTGCGCTATGCGTCGCTGCCCGATGCCGCCCGGTGCATCGATGAACTCTGCGGCCTGCGGGCCGCGGCCTGAAACCCCACCCCCGCGGAGAGTCCCCATGAAGCGCTGCCGAGAATGTCTGTTGCCCGCTGCCGTACCCGGCGCGGCGCTGGATGCGGAGGGCGTCTGCGCCGCCTGTCGCGCCTATTCGCCGCAGGCCCCCTCGGTGCAGGCCGGCGAGCTGCTCCGCAAGGGCTTTGAGGCGGATCTGGAGGCCGCGCTGAGCGCCAGTCGCGGGCGCGGCCAATACGACGTGCTGGTGCCCTTCAGCGGCGGCAAGGACAGCGCCTGGCTGCTCTACAAGCTGGCGGTCGAGTACCGGCTACGGGTGCTCGCGTTCACGGTCAACGTCAACCTGCCGGATCTGGCCTGGCGGAATATTCGCCACACGCTGGCCCGGCTGGCCATCGACCATCTGTCTTACGCGCCACCGGACGAGTTCTATCGCCGGCTGTTTGGCTATCTGCTGCGCCACCAGGAAGCCCGCGGTGCGGTGTATACGGTGTCCTATGTCTATGCGCCGCTGTTCGAGGGCGACGCGATCCGGATGGCGCTGGAGAAAGACATTCCGCTGGTGCTGGCCGGCTATTCGCCCGGCCAGCCGGACCCGGCGCGAATGCACTACGAGTTCTCGCGCAAGCTCATTGAGCAGACCGACTGGACGCCGCCGGAACTCGCCCGTTGCGGGCATTTTTCCGCCGCCGACCTCGGGCGTTTTTTCAACCCGGCGCAGTACCCGCCGGGCACGCGTTTTCCACGCTATCTGGCGCCGTTTCACGCCTGGCCGTACGACCAGGCGGCAGTCATGCGGCAGGTCGTGGCCGAAGGGCTGGTGGCGGATGCGCGCCACGCCAGCCCGGTGTTCAGCAACTACCCGATCAACTGGCTGCTGATGTATTCGGACCTCGCCCACTTTGGCTACAACCCCTACGCGCCGGAGTTCTGCACGCTGATTCGCGAAGGCAAGGCGAGCCGCACCGCTTGGCGGGTGCTGGCACCGCTGGTCGACGGCATGGTGCGCTGGCGGGTGGGGCTGGGGCGCGACGTCAGCAGCCAGCTCGACTGGCTGGGCCTGCGGGCAGAAGACCTGCGGATCACGCTGCCGGCCGGCGCTTACGACCCGGTGCTGCCGCCATGAACACCGGCACGGCGCTCGAGGTCGGAATTTGCGAGCTCTACCGGGCGCGGGCCACCCGCACGCCCGGCGCCACGCTGTTTCAGATCTGGCGGGATGAGGCCTGGCAGCCGATCAGTGCCGCGGCCTTCATGGCACAGGCCGAAGCGCTGGCGGCCGCGCTGCGCGCGATTGGCCTGACGCCGGGCATGAGGCTGGCCATCCTTGCAGTCAACGGGCTCGACTGGGAGCGCCTGCAGTGCGCGGCCCTGCTGGCCGGGGTGACGGTGGTGGGCATCGACCCGCAGGAGACCCCGGCCCGACAGGCGGCAATGCTGACGGCCGCCGAGGTCGCGGGGCTGGCGATCGATCAGCCCTCGCGCTACACGCAGCTGCCGGCGGCGGCGCGGGCGGCGCTGCAGGTGGTGATTTGCGCTAGCGAGGCGCATTCGCCCCCCGGCGCTCCGCCTTGGTGGACGCCGCAGCGGCTGCTCGCGCTCGACTTGCCGCCGCTGGAGGTGCCGCCGGCCGGGGCGGCGGAGGCGCTGGTCATTTTTACTTCCGGCAGCACCGGACTCCCGCGGGCGATTGCGTATCGCCATGCGCAGCTGGGCCGTGCGGTGACCGGTGTCCTGGCGGCATTCCCGCAGCTGCGTCCCGGCGACCGCCTGCTGTGCTGGTTGCCGCTGGCCAATCTGTTCCAGCGCATGATCAATTTTTGCGGCATGGCCGCCGGCGCCTGCAGCTGGCTGCTGGCCGAGCCGCGCGAGCTCTTGCCGCGCCTGCAGGAGATTCGGCCGCACTGGCTGGTCGGCGTGCCGCGCTTCTACGAGAAGTTCTACGCCGGCGTGCAGCAGCAAATCGCCGCGCAGGACTGGCTACGCCGACGGCTTGGCCACTGGGCACTCGCGACCGGCGCGGAATACGCCGCGCAGATCCGCGCCGGACGCAAGCCCGCGGGCGGTCTGCGTCTGCGCTACGCGCTGGCCGATGCGCTGGTGCTGCGCCGGATCCGGGCGCAGCTGGGCGGCGCGCTGCGGGCCGCGTTGAGTGGCTCGGCACCCTGCCCGCCGCGCGTGCTGGAGGGGCTGCATGCCTGCGGCCTGCTGGTGCTGGAGGCCTACGGGCTCAGCGAGAGCATCCTGCCGATTGCCCTCAATCAACTGGACGATTACGAGTTCGGCAGCGTGGGCCGACCCTTGCCGGGGGTGGAACTGGCGCTGGCCGCCGACGGCGAAATTCTGGTCCGCAGCCCCGGCGTTTTTACGGGCTATCTGCACGACGCGTCGCGCGCCGCCGACCTCGACGAACAGGGCTTTTTGCATACCGGCGATCTGGGCGCATGGAGCGCCGCCGGGCGCTTGCTGATGCGCGGGCGCAAGGGCGAGGTGTTCAAGACCTCGACCGGCCGCAAGGTCGCGCCGGCGCCGATCGAAGCCCTGCTGCGCGAACTACCCGGCGTGGCGCAGGCGGTGGTATTCGGCGCCGGGCAGAAGTGCGTGGTGGCCTTGCTCACGCCTGCCGTCGAGGACGCGCCCGCCCTCTGCGTCGACAGCGCCTTCGAGGCCTGGGCGCGGCGAGCGGCAGCGGCGCTGCCGCTGGTCTGTGTTGACTTGCCTGCGCACGCGCTGCCCGGCGCCGTGCTGTGCGACCGCCGCCCGCTGACCGCGGGGGATGAACTTCTGACGGTCAATCTGAAGCTCCGCCGGCCGGCGCTAGCGGCCCGCTATGCGGACGCGCTGACCCAGTTCTACGCCGCGCTGGAAGCGGATAGACCGCCGCCGGGCTGCACGCGGCTCACCCCCGATCTCCTGTTGTGCGTCCTCTGAGGAACCCCCCATGCATTGCTTTCTGGTTACAGGCGCGTCCGGCGTCGTCGGCGGGGCGCTGGTCCCGGTACTTTTGCAGCAGCCGGCGACGCGCGTGCTGGTGCTACTGCGGCCGCGCGGCGAGCAGACCGTCGCGGCGCGCCTCGAGCAGCTTAAAAATTTCTGGCGCAATCATTACCCCGGCCTGCCGCCGTCGGCGCTGGACCAGCGCCTGACGGCGCTGACCGGCGACATCAGCGCGCCGGGCCTGGGCTTGTCCAGCGAAGACACCGCCGAGGTCATCGCGCACTGCACGCACCTCGTGCACTGTGCGGCGAGCGTGCGGCTCAACCAGCCCTTGCCGGCGGCGCGCGCGGCAGCGGTGGCGCCGACGGCCGCCGTGATCGCGCTGGCCCGCCGTTGCACGCGCCTGTGCAAAGTCGAGTTTGTCTCGACGGTGGGCGTCGGCGGGCGCTGGGGCGCCGCCTTGCCCGAGCGCTGGCTGCACGAGACGCGCGTTTTTCACAACACCTACGAGCAGGCCAAGGCCGAAGCCGAAGCCCTGATCGAAGCGGCGATCGCGCAAGGCCTGCCGGCCAGCGTGCATCGCCCCAGCATGGTGGTGGGCGATTCGCGCACCGGGGTCACACCGCATTTCCAGATCTTCCAGTTTCTCTGCGAATTTCTGAGCGGTCGCCAAACCTGCGGCCTGACGCCGCAGCTGGGGCAGGCTCAGTTAGACATCGTGCCCAACGACTACGTGGCGGCGGCGATTGCGGCGGTGGCCCTGACGCCAGACAGCGTCGGGCAGATTTTTCATCTTTGCGCCGGGCCGCAGCATGCGCTGGCGCTCAAGGCCTTGCAGCGGACCGTGCGCACGCGCTTTCGCCGCGAAGGGCGCCTTGGCGCCTGGCCGCTGCTGCGCCTACCGTCCAGCTGGTTTCTGCGCCTGATGCGCTGGTTGGCGCCGCTGCTGCCGCCTGCCCGCCGGCGGGCGCTGGACACCCTGCCGGTGTATCTCGACTATCTGGGGTCGCGCCAGGTCTTCGAGAACGGCCACAGTCAGGCGCGTCTGCAGGCGCTGGGCGTGCGGCTACCGGATACCCACACCACGCTGGCGCGGGCACTGGACTATTACTTCGCGGTAACGCGTCGCTGAGGCCGGGCCGCGCGGCGGCTCAGGTAAACGGGTCGCCTCCCCATTCTCCCAGCGCAAACGCCCGGCGCAGGGCGTCGAGGTCGGCCAGTTGCGCCGGCGCAAGGGCCGAGCGTCTGGCGCGAAAGGCGGCGCGCTGCGCTGGCGTCAGCGGGGTACAGCCGGTGTGGGCGACCATCAGAAAACGCACCGGACTGGTGGTGTGGATGGCCGCGCGCGGCAGGGCCCGGCCAAGCTCGGTTTTTAGTTCATGCAGCGTAAAGGCCGATTCCAGCGATGCCCGATACAGCGCGGCAAAAGCGTCCGGCACGGCGGGCGCGTGACGGTTCAGGAAGTAGTCAATCGAGCGCGGCGATTTCAGCCGCGCGAAATCTTCCAGATAGACCGCCATGTCGGCGGTGCCGACGCGCGCCATGTGCTGCAGACAGGCCCGCAACGCGGCGCGGTCCGGCAGGCAGTGCAGCGTCATCGTACTGATGATGGCGTCCACGCTGGCGTCGCCGAAACCTGCGAGCTGCGTGATGTCATCCTCCACCAGGCTGACATTCGCCAGCCCCAGACGCGCGGCATCGGCCCGTGCCGCAGCCAGCAGGAGCGGACTGCGGTCAACGCCGATAAACGAAACACCCGGGTTTAGCGCGGCGACCTGCATCAGCTGTACGCCGCTGCCGCAGCCAAGATCCAGACACCGCGCGCGACCGGCCAGCACCTGCGTCATGCGCGCGCTGTGATAGAGATAACCCGCTGCGGTCCGGCCATCGGCCCGGCCGTCGCCGCGCATGGCCAGCAAAATCTGCGCATCGTCGAGGCGCTCGCCGGGCGGCAGGCCGCGCGGCTGCTGCCGCCGACCCAGCGCTTCTCGCGCCATCAGGGCCGCGATTGCGGTGAGTGCATTAGTCATCGGGATCTCGCGCTTTGCACAGGAAAAACCCGCCGTAGCGGGTTGTCCTGGCACATGGGCCGTTGGTACCTCAGGCCTTGCGGCGTCGGCTGGCACCCATGCCTAACAGGCCCAATCCCAGCAGGGCGAGCGTGGTAGGTTCCGGCACCCCGACCGCAGCGTCAGCCGAGGTGCTGTGCTGGATGGTGAAGGTGTACTTGCCGCTGGCAAGGAAGAGCTCCATCTCGAACGCGCCTTTGGTTTCGTCCAGCAGGCTCTCGCTGACCGTGCCATTGGTGCCCACGCCGTTGTTGATGAGGAAAGCATCGGCGTATTCGTTGCAGTCCTTCTTGCCCGCGCCACCCGGATCGAGCGTGGTCGAGCGGCACAGCGAGCTGGCATAACCCGAACCTGATTCCCCATCCGGGTTCCAGGTCAGGACGCGGGTGTCCGCAACCCCGGGGCCGTTAATCCGGTCAACGAAGGCGTGCCACGAGTAGCTGGCGTTGGCGACCACGTTGTCCTGACCGAGCGCCGTCCGCAGGAAACCGTCGGCATCGAAGGCCAGCTCAAACAACTGCCCGGCGGCCAGCGTGAAGCTGAACGTGCTGAGCAGGTTTTGATGGCCGTTCGCGCCGCCGTTGGTCGCAAACGTGTCAATCGAGACCTGCGAATGCACAGGCACATCCACCGGCGACGACGTGCTGAGCGCGTTACCGCTCGAACTCGTCGCTGCGCCCGCCCAGGTCGAGCTTGGGTCGCCGGTCAGCAGGGAGTAGGCGACATAGCCCGAGCCCAGCGAAGAACTGATGCTGAGCGGTGCGCCAAGGCCGACGGTCACCGTGTTGAGCGGGGTATCCACACCGTTCAGCGATGCGCTGACGGTGGCCACCGTGTTCACCGGGTTGAGTGTGATCGTGCCGGACGGGTTGGTGATTGGATCGTAGACGTCAAGCGCGACGCCGCTGCGGCCCGCCGCATGGTCGCCGGCCAGCAGGGTAAAGCCGTCGACCCGCAGATAGGCGTCGGCCAGCGCGCCGGGTGAAGGAATGGCGTATGCCACGCCGCCGTAGGCCAACGCCATCGCGGCTGCGATCGACGTGCCCAATGTTCTTGATTTAACCATCTTGCTTACTCCTCGAGTTATCGCGATTGAGTGTTTCAGCCTTAGGGCCGTCACGCGGCAGAAGTAGAGCGGGTTCCGTGCCATCTCTTAAAAACCCGTTTTTATAGCGTTAAAACCCGCTAAAAAACGCATTTCCAAAACGCCCTTGCTGCCCGGGCTTGTCAAAAATCCTGACAGACCTGGCGGGTGTGCGGGCGGCAATCCCGCGGCCGCGCCGGTAATCCCGCGGCTTTACGGCCTGTTTGCGCTGTAAAAAATCTGGACAGTCGCGCCACGCCGTCGCTTGTGTGATCGGCATCAGGTGCTGTTGCGCCTTGCAGGCCACCATCCGGCTCCGGCGCGTCATCGCTTGCAGCGCCCGCCACTCAAGAACTGTCAGGAGTACAGGATGTCAGGACCACGCCATGCCGGATGGATCGGGATCATGCTGTTGCTGGGCACGCTGGCCGGCTGCAGCCAGAGCCCACAGGCCGCACGCGAGGAAGCCGCGCGGCTCGCCGCGGCGGGTGACCTCAAAGGCGCCGTCTTGCAGCTGAAAAGCGCCGCGCAGCGCCTGCCCAACGACGCCGCGCTGCGCGCCGCGCTGGGCGAGCATGTCGCGCAGAAAGGCAGCCTGAACGCCGACGACCGGCTGCGCTTCGACTTCAGCCACGGCAAGGCGCTGTCGGCCGACGAGCTTTCGCAGATCGAAGCCGAGGT
>JALRCR010000068.1 GCA_023257255.1 Gammaproteobacteria bacterium
CAGATCTGCACCGGCGCGATTATCGAAAACGGCTCGCTGCGCGAAGCGCTGGAGAAGCTGGTGGTCATGATGGACCTGCCCGCGCTGCGCAAGGCGCAGGCCGAGGCCCGCGCCGCGGGTCGCTATCTGGGCTACTCGCTGGCGTCCTACATCGAGCCCTCCGGCTTTGCCTTTCCGGGCAGCACCTTCCAGAACTACGAGTCCGCCACCGTGCGCGTCGCCGCCGACGGCTCGGTGCATGTGATGACCGGCATCCAAAACATCGGTCAGGGCATTGAGACCGCCTACGCGCAGGTCACGGCGGACGCCCTCGGCTGCGCGCTGTCGGACGTCACCGTGTCCTGGGGCGATACCACCGCCATTCCCTTCGGCTCGGGCACCTATTCCAGCCGTGGCGCGATGTACGCCATCGGCGCGATCGTGGCGGCAGCGGCCACGGTGCGCGAACGGCTGGTGCAGGGCGGCGCGGTACTCCTGCAATGCGCGCCGGAAGAGATTGAAATCGAGAACGGCGTGATTTCGCGCCGGGGCTGGGACGCTCAGTGCACGCTGCGCGAGTTGGCTTATGCGGCCTATGTGCTGCCGGGCGCGGAAATCGTGCTGGCCAAGGCCGATGGCCCGCTGCTCGAATCCACCAACACCTACCGCCACCCGCAGGTGAACTGGCAGGCCGATGCCATGGGCCGGGCACAGGTTTATCCCGCGCACCCCGGCGGCGCCGCCGGTGCCTGGGTGGAAGTGGATCCGGCGACCGGGCAAGTCGAGGTAAAAAAAATCTGGATGGTCTCCGACCACGGGGTGGTGCTGAATCCGGTGATTCTGGCTGGCCAGACCAAGGGCGCGGTGGTGCAGCAGATTGGCGGCACGCTCTACGAATGGCTGGGCTACGACGCCGCCGGCGTGCCGCTGGCGAACAATCTGAAAGACTACGGCATGCCGACCGTGTGGGCCGCGCCGGAGATTGAGGTGGCGCATCTGGTCACGCCCTCACCGGCCACCCGCATCGGGGCCAAGGGCGCGGGCGAAGACGGCTGCATTGCGACCAGCACGGTGCTGATGGGCGCGGTGGAAGACGCCCTGCGGCCCTTCGGCGTGAAGGTGATGAACAGCACGCTGTTCCCGGCGCGCGTCCACGCCCTGATTGAAGCCGCGCGGCGCTAGCGCCGCCGGCCTCAGCGCGGGGTCGGCTCGAGCTTGATCCCGCGCTCGGCGAATACTTCCTTGGCCGCCAGAATGCCGTTGATGGCGGCCGGGAAGCCGGCGTAGACCGCCATCTGCATGATGACTTCCACCACTTCGCGCGGGCTGCAGCCGGCGTTCAGCGCGCCCTTGATGTGCGCCTTCAGCTGCGGCTGGGCATTGCCCAGCGCGGTCAGCGCGGCGACGGTTGCGAGTTCGCGGGTGGTCAGCGGCAGTTGCGGCCGTGACACCACGTCGCCATAGGCAAAGTCGGTGACCCACTCGGCCAGCTCCGGCGCAATCTCGCGCAGGCTTTCCACCATCTTGCCCGCGCCGTCGCCGGTGATGGTGGTGAGTGCCGTCATGCCGCGGGCGTGCCGGTCGTAGGTTGGCTCTGCAGCCAAGGCGGTCTGCGCACCTGACGCCAGCAGGATAAGGAGCGAAAGCCGGGGCAGCGAATGGCGCATGGGGATTACTTCCGTGGTTGCAGGTAAATAGAACCGAAGCTGGGCTACTGGTCCGGCGCCAGCGCGTCGAGGTCGGACAGCGCGTGGCCCCAGTCGCGTTTCGCCGCCAGATACCGGCGGTTCCACTGACTGACGCCCGTGATGTGGCCGACCGGCGTGATGTCGCGCAGGCCAAAGTCGTTCAGGTCGCGAATCTTTTTCGGGTTATTGGTCAGCAGGCGGAACGGCGCGCCGCCCACAAAGTGATGTAACAGCGCCGCGGCATCGGTGAAGTCGCGCGAATCATCCGGCAGGCCCAGCGTGCGATTGGCCTGATAGGTGTCTTCGCCCGCGTCTTGCAGCAAATAGGTCGCGGCTTTCGCCCACAGGCCGATGCCCCGGCCTTCATGGCCCGACATGTAAATCAGCAGCCCGCCGGCCGGGTCTTCGTTGATCCGCTGCAAGGCCGACACAAACTGCGGCCCGCATTCGCAGCGCTGCGAGCCAAACACATCGCCCGTCAAACAACTGGAATGCACGCGCACCAGCGGGTTGTGCAGCGGGCCTACGGGACCGATGCGCAACACGCTGTTGACCGCCATGCTGGAGGCGAGCATCGCAAACAGGTGCTGCCCGCCCTGCTGGTGCAGGTCGCGCGCCAGATCTTCCACCTTGGCGAGTTCGGTGCTGCGCACGGTGGCATACCACTGGGCCATGATGTGGACGCCGTCCAACTCCAGCGGCAGCGGAATCGGACCGAGCACATTGATCGCAAGCTCGCCCTCCGGCGGCGGCTGTTCTGCGCTGATCGTGGCGCCCTGGCCGTTGATGCGAATGAGTTTGCCGTCCGCGATCAGGCGGGCGCGCACTGCGGGGTTCAGATACGTAAACATGCAAATCCTGCCAGGGTCAGCGCATGCCGCCCGGGTTATTGGTCGGCGCCGGCGACCGCGGCCTGGCGCGCTTGCCGCAGAAAAGTAAACAGCAGTCGGGCGTTTTTCGGCGGCCTGCCGTGCTCGCGGTCGGCCCGGGCATCCCGCGCCAGTTGCTGCACAGTGGCCAGATTAACGCCGGCGCAACGCGCGCTGATTTCCGTCAGGCAGTCTTCATCGCCGGCCAGCAGGGCGTCGCGCCAGCGCTCCACGTCGTGCAGCAGGCGCACGTCGATCCGGTGCGGCTCGCGGAGCGCGTTGAGGCCTTCGCGAATCTGCGCCGGATTATGCTCGCTCAACAAATTGGCCAGATGACGCAGGTGGCGCTGCAGGGCACCGTGTTTCAGCCGCCGCCCCTCGATCACCGCGTCGCGGACCGACTCGTCCAGCCCCAGCCGGCGCAACTGGCGGTCGCCCAGCGCCACCAGTTCCTCGCCCAGCGCCTTGATGCCGTGATGCTCGCGCTTGAGCGCCGACTTGCTGATCGGGCTGTCGTCGTCGGAAAAAAAATCGTTCAACACTGCTGCTCCGGTCTATCGGGTGACGCCGCGCGGCCGAAGTCGCCAGCGTCAGCGCCGCATGGTAAGCGGGCGAGGCCGCCGACGCGACCCGTCAACGACCTACCACATCAGGTCGTCTGGCACCGGATGCGCCAAATAGGCCTCGTCCACCGGCGCCGGCGTATCGGCGTTTTGCACCACCAGAAACTGCGGCGCGCGGGCACGAACCGCCTCGGCGCCCTCCAGCGTCACCAGCACATAGCGACTACGCAGCCGCACGATAGCCAGTTCGCCCCGGGTCAACGCGGCACGGGTGTCGGCCGTCATGTAGAGCCGTTTGACCGACGAGCCGTCGACGAAGTTATAGGCTTCCTCGCCGTTGTTGTGCGCCCGCCGGTGGGGTTCGATGATCTGCGCGATCTGCGCCAGCAAGGCTTTTTGCGCCGCGCGGGCTTCGCGTTCGGCGTTCAGCGTGCGGTCGCGGGCAGCCTTCTCGGCCTGCGCCTTTTCGGCCTGGGCTTTCGCGCTTTGCGCGCGGGCGGCGGCTTGTGCATCGGCCTTGTTGGGCGGCGTTCTGCGGTCCTCACGACGCTGCTGCTTATGCGCTTCCTTGACCTCCTTCTCCTTGACGAGGCCGGCTTTTAGCAGTTGATCCTGCAAGGCGTTGCGCATGAAAAAAACTCTCCGTTCTAGATGCGGTTGTGCTGAAGGGCGGCACCCGTTGCCGGCACGTCCCCGGTCGCGGGCAGGGTGGCCTGCGGCCTGAGCCCGCGGAGCGACGAGGGCGCAGGATAACGCCTCCCCGGCCGGAGCGGACGGAAACACGGCGTGGTCTTGAAAAACGCAGGCTCCGCCTGCCCCGTATGCCAGCCCGACTGGCCTACCAAAGGCAAGGGCCGCAGCTCCGTCGGATCACGCAGCAACTCGCCGCTGGCGATGGCATCGGCGACTGCGTCCAGTATCGCGCCGGGCGCGTCCGCGTCCTCTTGCACCACCACCAGACACTTGGCAACGGGCAGGCTCCAGGGCACCAGGCCCTGCTCCAGCAGGGCGTGACCAAAGAGGTATAGCCGCGCGCCGCAGCTAAACCCGTCAGCGGCGAAGAGCCCCGCCCAGTCGTGGCGGTCCCAGAGCGCCAGCAGCGACGTGTCCGCCAGCACCACCACCGCGCCCGCTTCATCAAAATGCGTCAAGGCACACTGGGCGCGGGTGCGCGGCTCCCCTGTGCGCTCTGCGAACTCGCGCACGTAGGCCGCATTGACCGCGCTTTTCAGGGCGAAGCGTTCCAGCCACATCAGCGCGTTGAAGAGGTCGTGCCAGGACTCGGGCCGGGTCGCGATGGCGCCGTGACGATAGATGCGCGCTTCGTAATGCAGCCCGTCAGCCAGCAGCGCAGGCGTCTGCGCGACGAACTGCAGGGGCTGGCCGGCGTAGCGGTGCCGTAGCGAATTGCCGTATTGGTTCAGGACTTCGAGCGGCGGCCAGTCTGGCGCGGTCAACAGCGGCCCGTAGCGGCCAAAATCCGCATAAAGCGGGTGCATAAAGCGGGCTGCCGTGACCTCGCTGCGGGCGGGCGCGTGGAATCGCATGACTAAGCGCGCGCGACGGGCGCCTCAGGGCACGACCGACACGAACAGGTAAACCGCAAAAATCACCAGATGCACCGCGCCCTGCATGATGGTGGTGCGCCCGGTGCCGAAGGCCAGCGTGGCAATGGTCAGCGACAACACCACCAGCACGGTCGATTTGGCGTCGATGCCCAGTGCGAGCGGCCAGCCCTGCACCAGACACACCAGCGCCACTACCGGAATCGTCAGCGCGATACTGGCCAGCGCCGAGCCCAGCGCCAGGTTGAGGCTGACCTGCAGGCGGTTGTGGCGTGCGGCCTGCACCGCCGCTATGCCCTCGGGCAGCAGGACGAACAGCGCGATGATCACGCCCACCAGCGCGGGCGGCGCGCCGATCTGCTGGACGCCGGCTTCTAGCGCCGGCGCCAGGGCTTTTGCGAGCAACACCACCGCCCCCAGCGCCACCACCAGCATCAGGCTGCTGAGCGCGGTGACGCGATTGGTCGGCGGCGCGGCGTGCGCGGCGTGTTCGCCGGGCGCGTCGGGGACCAGAAAATAATCGCGATGGCGCACCGTCTGCACCAGCACAAAGGTGCCGTACAGCACCACCGAGACCACCGCGATGAACGCCAACTGGCTCGCGCTGTAGTACGGCCCCTCGACGGTTTCGGTGTAGTTAGGCAAGACCAGCGTCAGGATGACGATCGCCGCCAGCGTGGTCAGCGCCGCGTTTACCCCTTGCTGATGAAAAATCTGTTCGCGATAACGCGAGCCGCCCAGCAAGAGGCACAGGCCGACAATGCCGTTGAGAATAATCATGACGGCGGCAAAGACCGTGTCGCGCGCCAGCGCCGCACTGGTCTCGGGTGCCGAGACCATCATCGAGACGATGAGCGCGACTTCAATGGTCGTCACCGCGACCGCCAGCAGCAGCGTGCCCAAGGGTTCGCCCACGCGATGGGCGATGACTTCAGCGTGGTGCACCGCTGCCACCACGCTGCCCAGCAGCCCCAACACCAGCACGGCGTAAAACCAGCTGCCAAGCGAAAAGCGTGTAGCAAACAACAGCAACCAACCCAGTAGCGGGCTGGCCAGCGTCCATGCGGGCAGGCTAAGGGCGGGTTTCATGACTACTCGGGCTCCAGCCGGGTGTGGCAGATGAGGGATAATCCGGATGGTAACTGCGCTGACGCGCGGGCGACCAGCCTCCGCGCGACACGCACCGGCGCGTGCCAAGCGCGGCGAGATTGTCGATACTGCCAGCGCGTAATTTCTGGACATCGTATTTTGTCGCCTGCTCCCGCCGCCAATGCCAGTTCCGCCCCTGTCGGGGCGCTCGTCGACGTCTTCGCGAGCCTGCCCGATCCCTGGCTGCTGGTTGATGCGCAATGGCTCATCACCCACGCCAACCGTGCCGCCCTGCGGCTGTTCGAGGCAACCTCTACCCCCCTGATTGGCAGCGCGCTCTGGACGCTATGGCCCGGCCAGCTTGCCGCACAGGTGGAAAGAACCCTGCGCGATACGCCGCGCGTGGCGGCGGTCTCCGTGCTCGAAGCGACCCTGCCGCCCATCGCGCCCGCACGACAGTTTCGGGCGCAAGCGTTCGACTGGGGCATGGCGGTGCGCTTCGAGGCCCTGAGCGACCCCATGGCGCTCTCGCCGCTCTTGCAGCGTGCGCTCGACCGCCTGAACGACATCGTCATCATCACCACCGCCGCCGGTGTCGATTCTCCGCACCCGCAGATCCTCTATGTGAACGACGCCTTCGAGCGCCGCACCGGCTATACCCGCGAAGAGGCCTTGGGCAAAACGCCGCGGATGCTGCAGGGTGAGCTGACCCAACGCCCGGTGCTGGACACCATCCGCAGCGCGATGTCGCGCTGGGAACCCGTCCGCTGTGAGCTGATTAACTACACCAAGGCCGGTGAAGCGTTCTGGCTGGAACTCGACATCGTGCCGCTGGCCGATGATAACGGCTGGTATACGCACTGGGTCGCGATCGAACGCGATGCAACCGACCGCAAGGCGCGTGAAGCGCTGGCCGAAAGATCGCAACGACTGGACGCCGTCGACCAGCTGAGCGGCGGCATCGCGCACGATTTCAACAACGTGCTGACGGTCACGCTGGGCTACGCCGAACTACTCGCCCAGCAGCTCAAGGACCAGCCGGCCCTGCGCCAGATGGCCATGCAAATCAACGACGCCGCCCGCCGCGGCAGCGAACTGACCCAGCGCCTGCTGGCCTTCGCGCGCCGCGCGCCGCTCGATCCGTCGGCGGTGGAATTGCCGGGCGCGCTGGGGACTTTTCGGGAAACGCTGGGGCGCACGTTCACGCAGGACATCGCGGTGCGCCTGCAGCTGGATGACGCGCTGTGGCCGGGCCTGATCGACCCCGGCCAGTTGCAGAACGCCCTGCTCTATCTGGCGCTGAACGCGCGCGACGCGATGCCCGGCGGTGGCGAACTGCTGGTCGCTGCCCGCAACGTCCACTTGCAGGACGAAGCGTTCGCGGAGTCAACGGGCACCGTCTCGGGGGATTTCGTCGCGGTCTCGCTGACCGACACCGGCAGCGGCATCGCTGCGGCGGATTTGCCGCGCGTCATTGAGCCGTTCTTCACCACCCGGCATGAACAGAACCATCAGGGGATGGGTCTCTCGATGGTCTACGGCTTCATGCGTCAGTCGGGCGGTCAATTGCGCATCGACTCGACGCCGGGGGTTGGCACCAGCGTCACCCTTTACATCCCGCGCTGGCGGCCGCAGCGCGCCAGTCAGCCCGGCAAGCCGCTGGTTCTGCTCGTGGAAGACGACGAACTCGTGCGCCAATACGCCGAGAACCTGTTGCAGCATCTGGGCTATCGCGTGGTGACCGCGGTGGATGCACAGGGCGCGCTGGCGCTGTTGCGCGGTGAGCCGGACATCGCCCTGTTGTTTACCGATCTGGTGCTGCCGGGCGGCATCGATGGCGGCGAGCTGGCGCTGGCCACGCGGGCCTTGCGCCCCGGTCTGCCGGTGCTGCTGAGCAGCGGCTATCCGGAAGCCGAGCAGCGTCTGCGCGCGGTCAGTGCGGAGCGCCTGAAGCTGCTGCACAAACCCTACCGCCCGGCCCAACTGGCCGACGCCCTGCGCGAGGCGCTGGCAGCAAACTAGTCCTGCGCGGTGCGGATCGCCTCGGTTTGGCGGGCATAGCAGCCCGGGCACATGCCGTGGGTCATCTCTACCCCGGCCTGCTGTTCGAGATAAGTCTCCACGCTCTTCCAGTAGCCTTCGTCGTCGCGTAGCGACTTGCACCAGGCGCAAATCGGAATCAGCCCCTGCACGGTTTTGAGACCGGCCAACGCGCTGGCCAATGCCGCCGTGACCCGCCGATGTTCCAGTTGCGTCACGACCTGGCGCGCCAGCAGTTGCAGGCCTTCTATCTGCGCCGCCGCCAGCGCGCGCGGCTGGCGGTCGATCACGCACAGCGTGCCCAGCGCGTGCCCTTCCGGATTGAGCAGCGGCGCCCCGGCGTAGAAGCGAATACCGGGGTCGCCGATGACCAGCGGATTGTCCTGAAAGCGCGCATCGCGGCGGGCATCCGGCACTACCAGCGGCACGTCGTCCAGAATGGCATGGGCACAAAACGCCTGATCGCGCGGCGTCTGCGTCGCCTCCAGCCCGTGGCGAGCCTTGAACCATTGCCGGTCGGCGTCGACCAGCGAGACCAGCGAGATTGGCGTGCCGCACAGAATGGACGCGACCCGCACCAGTTCGTCGAAGCCCTGCTCGGCCTCCGAATCAAGCACCGCGTATTGGCGCAAGGCTTCAAGGCGGGCGGCTTCGGTCGGCGGAATGCGAGCGCTCATACAGGAACTCCGGGGATAGGGGCCGCGCTCAGGGGCTGCGCAGTTGCAGATAGCGGCGGAAGAAATCGCGTGCGGCCGCCGGGGTCCAGTTTTCATGGTCCTCGCCGTAGGCCTGCACGCCGTTGATCTGCCAGTCGGTCAGGCAGTTGATGGACAGCATATTGGGGTTCAGCGGCACGCCGAGCTGGTTGAGACAACGGCCCTCGGCCAACAAGGGCCGACCCAGCTGGTCGCGTCCGGTGATCCGCACTTCGGTGGGATAGCCCGTCGCCGGCGCGCGGGCCAGCACCTCGCGCCGCGCCTCGGCCAGCGGCGACCACACGCCGTCTTCAATCAGATAGCCGTGATAGCCAAGACAGCCTGCGCCACGGTCACCGCTGATGCAGTGGAAGGCATGCCTGGCCGACGCCGTGCCGTAGGTGTAGCCGCCATAGGCCGCGCCTTTCGGCACCATGCCCGGCCCGAACTGCGAGCGTTTGCCCCAGGAGCGGTCGCGAAAGCCGTAGCTGTCGACCTTGAAGGACTCACCGCGTAGCCGAATGCTGCCTTCATAACGGCCCGGCTGGTCGAGATGGCCCTTGCCCAGATAATGCGGCTGCGCGATGGCGGTGAAGCGCAGGTGCACTTCGATTTCGTCATTGCCGTCGGGATCGAGGTAGTCCAGTTCGTAGCAGCGTTGCGCTTCACGGCAGCGCAGGCTCAGCCCGTTGGGGAGCTGGATATCCGACAGCGGCGCGGCGGGAATCGGCAGGTGCCAGAAGTTCTTGGCATACAGACAGTTCCACCACTGGTCGCCCTGATCGTTCCAGAAGTAGGCCGCCCCGGCGAACACCCCGAGGTTAGGCAGGAAAAACGGATAGAACTGGCCGGACAAGCGCCGCTCCGGCACGGTGAACGTGAACCAGGCGGTTTCGGTTCGGTAAGGGTCGTCGTCCAGCGGCGGATGAAATTCGTCGTCGGGGTGACAGGCGCTCACGGCAGTTCCTCCAGCGCCAGCACTTCCTCAAGCAAGGCGCAGACCGGGTTGGCGGCGATCAGATCGACCTCGGGCGGAAGACGACCCAGCTCGATCCGGCGTTCAATGAAGCGATGGTAGATGATCGCGAGGCGCACCAGACCAAACTTGAACCACCACAGCACGGCGGCGTTAGGCCGGCCCCGCTGCCCGGCGTAGTAGGCCGCGGTCTCGGCCGGCGTCGGCAGGCCGCGCAGGCGCGGCACCTGCGGCAGTCGCCAGTGCACCCAGTCGAGCAGCAGCCAGAAGGCCAGATCTTCTTCCGGGTCGGACAGGCCGCAGAGTTCCCAGTCGAGCAAGGCGCACACCTCGCCCTGCGCGATCACGCAGTTGCTGATCTTGGCGTCGCCCCAGGCGATGCGCGGCGCCTGCGCGGGCGGCCGGATGCGGGCCAGCGCCGTCAGCGCAGCGTCGATGGGCGGCAGCGTCGCGCGCGCGCCCCAAGCCATGAAGTCGCGCCACTGTGCCAGCCGCACGGCCACCGGATCCGCATCAAGCGACATGCCCCAGGGGGAGGCGCTGAGAAAGCCAAAGCCGTCTCGCGCCGGGTCCAGCGTGTGCAGGGTCGCGAGCGCCGCAATGCCTGAGTACCAGGCGCGGTAGCGGGTGTCCTCGGGGATGTCGCTGAACCAGCCGGATTGGTGATAGGTCGGGTTATCGCCGGGCACCTGACCACTCACGCGATTCATCACATAGAACGGTGCGCCGAGCACGCTGGCGTCGGGCTCGAACCAGCGCACGGTGGGCACGGGCACCGTGGAGACTGCAGCGAGTTGCTGCTGCACGCGCGCCATGACCGCCAAATCGTAATGCCGAAAGAGCCCCTGCCCGGCGGGCCCCACCTGCAGTACCAGCGCCTCGGTGCCGGCGGCGGAAATGCAGTTGAAGAGCCAGGTCTCGTTGGAGAGACCGGCCCCGGCCGGCCGCGACAGCCCCGTGATTTGCGCTTGCCCATAGCCTGCGCGGGCGCGCAGCCACGTCACGAGCGCGGCCTCGACGTCGGCGGGCTGGCGACGCCTCACAGGGCGCGCGGTCACGGCTGGACTGGGCAAGCGAACATCAGCCAACCATAGCCGGTTAAAGGGAACCGGGCGAGATCAGGAAGCACGACGACCGCGCCTAGAACTCGCCCGACTGCACCACCTGCGCCGACGCGAGCGCGGCGATGTCGTCTTCGCCCAGACCCAGCCATTCACGAAGGATCTCGGCGTTATGTTGACCGAGGGTGGGCGCCTTGAGTGGCAGGTCGTCCGGGAAAGCCGAGAACTTCAGCGGCATGCCGGGAATCTCGAAGCGGCCGGCGACGGGGTCGTCGATTGTGCGTACCGTCCCGCGCTGGACCAGATGCGGATGGGTCAGCGTTTCGGCCACCGACAGCACCGGCGCCGCGGGCACCTGATGCCGCTGCAGACAGGCCACCGCGCTGTCGCGGTCCGGAAAACTCCCCAGCCAGTCTTCCAGGAGCTGCACGATGAACGGTCGTTCGGCCAGCCGGCCGGCATCGGTGCCATAGCGTTCGTGGGTGGCGAGATCGGGCCGCGCCATCGCCGCGCAGAGATCTTTCCAGTGATGCTGGAACGCCATGATCACCACCCAGCCGTCTTTGGCCTTGAACACGCCGGCGGGACAGAGATAGTTGAGATGCGGACCTTGCCGCGTGGGATTAAGCCGGCCGTCGCTAGCGCTGGCCTGGTGCACGGTGACTTCCTGCGCGTGGTAGTAGACGTCCAGCAGGCCGATGTCGAGCTGCTGGCCTTCGCCAGTCCGGTCGCGATGACGCAAGGCGGCCAGCACCGCCAGCGCCGCGTGGACGCCGGTGCCCACATCGCCCAGCCCCACCGGCGGGATGTAGGGCGTGCCGTCGGTCTCGCCAATCATGGAGGTGATGCCGGAATAGGCCTGCGCGATGAAGTCATAGCCCGGCAGTTCGGCAAGCGGGCCGGTCTGCCCCAGGGCCGAGATCGAACACAGGATGATGTCGGGCCGCATCTCGCGCAGGCGCTCATAGCCCAGCCCCATCGCCGCCAGCGTGCCGGGTTTGAAGTTCTCGACCACCACGTCGACCTGCGGAATCAGCGCGCTCACCAGCGCCATGCCGCGCGGGTCGCGCAGGTCCACGCACAGGCTTTTCTTGCCCAGATTCTGCTGCACGTAGTAGAGGCTGCGCGGGTTCCTGATGTGCGAGATCTGGCGCGTCATATCACCCGCCGGCGCGGATTCGACCTTGATTACCGTCGCGCCCAGTTCGGCCATCATGCGGGTGCAGGTCGGGCCGGCCAGCGCGCGGGTGAAATCGAGCACCTTGAGGTCGGAAAGCACGTGTTGCCGGCTGGTCGTCATCTGGCGTCTCCCGGAAGCTTGCGATGGGCACGCACCGCGCGCCCTGAGGGCGAGCTTAATCCCGAATGCCCGACGCCGGGCCCTGCCGCTTGCCGACGCCACTCAGCCCGTGTTGCGCAAGCCCGCCGCGAGACCGTTGATCGACAGATGAATACCCAGTTGCACGCGCGCCCGGTCGGCCTCGGAGACCGGCTGGGCGCGGTAGCGCCTGAGCAGCTCGACCTGCAGATGATTAAGCGGATCGAGGTAAGGGAAACGATGCTCAATCGACGCGGCCAGCGCGGGATTGGACTGCAGGGGCCGGGACGCGCCGGTAATCGCCGCCAATGCTTCCCCGGTGCGCTGCCACTCGGCCTCTAATCGCGCCAGCACCCGCCGGCGCAGGCGGACGTCTTCGACCAGCCCGGCATAGCGTCGCGCAATGCCCAGATCGCTCTTGGCCATCACCATCTCGAGGTTCGACAGCAAGGTGGTAAAAAACGGCCACTCGCGGTGCATGGTGCCGAGCAGCGCGAGGCGCGCCGCAGCGTCCTCGCCCGTGCCCACGAACTGGGTCACCGCCGAACCAAAGCCATACCAGCCCGGCAGGCCCGCGCGACACTGCCCCCAGGAGAAACCCCAGGGAATGGCGCGCAGGTCCTCGATTGCCGCCAGCGCCTTGCGCGAGGCGGGGCGTGAGCCAATGTTGAGTTCAGCCAATTCCCGCAGCGGGGTGGCGGCAAAAAAGTAGTCGGTGAAGCCGGGCGTTTCATAGACCAGACCGCGGTAGCTGCGAAAGCTCGCCTCGCTCAAGGTCGCCGCCGCCTCCAGCCAGGGCGCGGCCGGCCGGCGCGCCGGATGACGCAAGGACACCTCCAGCGTGGCCGCCACCAGCGTCTCCAGATGGCGTCGTCCAATTTCCGGGTTGGCGTATTTCGAGCCGATGACTTCGCCCTGCTCGGTCAGGCGAATCTGCCCGTTCACGGTCCCCGGCGGCTGCGCGAGGATGGCCTGATAGCTCGGACCACCGCCGCGCCCCACCGTGCCGCCACGGCCGTGGAACAGGCGCAGACGCAGTTGCTCTGCGGCGCCACCGGCGGCAAACAGTTCGGCCAGCGCCACTTCGGCCCGGTAGAGCTCCCAGTTGCTGGTGAAGTAGCCCCCATCCT
Organism: Gammaproteobacteria bacterium; assembly: GCA_023257255.1. GTDB lineage: Bacteria > Pseudomonadota > Gammaproteobacteria. The sequence goes on from JALRCR010000068.1 coordinate 12,974, forward strand.
TGTTGCTGTCGCTGTAGCCGAGCATGACTTCTTGCTCGCCGCCGCCGCGTACCAGCATCGCGAACACGCCGGGCACCGCCAGAAACTCGCGCATGATCGTCGCCGCCTGCTGCAAATCGCCGATCGTCTCGAACAGCGGCACGACCAGCAGATCGGCGCGCGCGTCGTCATCCAGTGTCCCGCGGAGCAGCCCGGCCTCTTTTTGGAGCAAGAGCACTTCCAGCAGATCGCTGACCGCTTCGGTGTGGGAGATGATGCAGTGGCGGACGGAACCCGAGCCGTAGCGTGCGCGCAGTTCGCCCGCCGCCTCAAAAACCCCAAGCTCGCGCTGCGCCAGCGGCGAATAAACCGCCCCGCGCACCCGCAAGCTACGCGCATCCGACAGCGTCGCGCACAGGAGGCTGCGACGACGCGGCTCGTCCAGCGCCAGATAGTCCGGCTCGATGCGCGCCACGCGAAGCAGCTCGGCGACCACCGCCTCGTGCTCGTCAGAACTTTGGCGAATATCGAGCGTCGCGAGGTGGAAGCCGAAGACTTCCGCCGCCCGGCGCAGCGGCGCCAGCCGCGGACCAATCATGGCGCTGGCATGATGCGTCGCGAGGCTCGCGGCGATGATGTCCAGATCGGCAATGAAGTCAGCCGCCGCCGGGTACGGGTCCTGCGGCGCGACCGCGTGGCGTAGCGCCTCGGTGCCCGTCAACTCGCGCAGGCTTGCCGCCAGTCGCGCGTAAATCCCAATCAGCGCACGGCGATAGGGTTCGTCCCTGCGGTGTGCGTCGCGGTCCGGCGAACGCTCGGCCAGCGCCATCATCTGCGGCGTGACCGGCGCAAGGCCCTGCGACATCGAGAGCTCACCGCCCAGCGCATGGACCTCCGTCAGATAAAACCGCAGAGCCACTTCCGCCTGACGCGACAGGGCATGCCGCATGGTGTCGGCCGAGACGTTGGGATTACCGTCGCGGTCGCCGCCAATCCAGTGCCCCATGCGCAGGAACGGCGGCACCGTCTGGCCCGGGAGTTCCCGTTCAATTTCAGCGTAAACCCGCGGGATCTCGCGCAGAAAAGTGCTTTGGTAGTAGCTGAGCGCGTTCTCCACTTCGTCCGCCACGGTCAGCTTGGCGAGGCGCAGCATGCGCGTTTGCCACAGCTGGGTGATTCGCGCCCGCAACAGCGCCTCGTTGTCCGCGCGCTCACGCGCCGTACTCAGGCTTGCCCGCTCGGCGATGAGCCGCGCGATGGCGCGCTCGGCGTCGAGAATGCTTTGCCGTTGCACTTCGGTGGGATGCGCGGTGAGCACGGGCGAGACATGCGCATGCGTCAGCGCACGCACCAGCACCGCCTGTGGCACCCGCGCCTTCCGCAGGCGCGCAAACGCCGCGGAAAGCGAGCCGACCGACGGCGCCGCACGACGCTCGCGCTCCCGGTGGGCGCGTACCTGCTGTTGGTCTTCGCTGATGTTGGCCAGATGAGAAAAGTAGGAAAACGCCCGGATCACGCTGACCATCTGGTCGTTGCTCAGACCGGTCAGCAGTTTGTCCAGCTGACGGCCAGCAGCCGCGTCCTGGGTCCGGCGAAACGCCACCGCCAGCCGGCGCACGCCCTCGACCAGTTCATAGGTCTCGCGGCCTTCGTGTTCGCGCAGGGTGTCGCCCAGCAGACGGCCAAGCAGGCGTAGGTCATCGCGCCGCGCACGCTCGGTGCGCGAGGCAGCAGGGGCAGGTTGACGGGTCGCGACCATGCGGGCTCCTCGCTCGAAGGCAACGGTATTGCCCATGCAAAGGACGCGCCTCGGGGCGAAGACTACGATTTGCCGCCGGCAGAACATCGCTGACGATGTTCAACCACCAGAACCTCACGGGCCCGAACGGCGCATCGCCGGCGGCGAACGCCCGCACATGGTGCTGCTGCAAGCGTTCACGCTTGGCGCGTCGTGATGGCCACCTGGCGCGACAGGGTTCACCCCGCGACCCGGACGGGCAATTTTTTAAGCGCACGGCGGCGGACTGCGGCGTCCGCGCGCGCCCTTCATGTCGCGAGTAAAAAGTCTGACCACGCCGGCGCGCTGCTACCCGCCAGCGTGATGCTTGCAACCACCACCGCTGCGCTCCCGCCCGCGCCGTCCTTGTCGTAATAGAGCTTGTCGTTGGCGGGGTTGTAAATCAGGTAGTCGTTGCTGTCGCCGGCGGCCGTGCCAATCTTGTAATTGGCGGCGAGGATGGCTTTGCCGGCCAGCTGGCCCGTGCCAAGTTTGGCGAAGATATCAGTTTGTCGAACC